>JBIQJW010000178.1:0-4598 GCA_044507145.1 Actinomycetota bacterium | reverse complement strand
GCGGGCACCATCCGTCTGAGCGTCCGCCGGCTCGACGCGACGGCCGACGCGGTGGCCGACGTGTCCGGGGGCCGCTTCACCCTGGTGCAGCCGGCCGGCGAACCGCACGTGGCCGATCTGCGGCTCATCGGACCGGTGCGCTGCGCCGGCCCCGCCCCGAGGGCCGCCGGCGCACGGGCGCAGGCGCGCCGGCGCGCCGTGACGCGACGCATCCGCATCAAGGTCCGCGGCCGCTACCGCACCACCGGACGCTACGCCAGCGCGGTGGCGAACGGCACGGCGTGGACGATGACCGACCACTGCAACCGCACCGTCATCCGCGTGACCCAGGGGTCGGTGACGGTGCGCGACACCCGCCGCGCGCGCACCGTCCGCGTGCGCGCCGGACGGACCTACGTGGCCCTGGCCCGACCCGCGCGCCGGTAAGGACCGCCCGCGCGCTCAGCGGGCGCGCGCCGCCAGGCCGGCGCGGTCGAGCACCGTCGTGCGTCCGCGTCCCAGCCGGACGTGGCCGCGCCGCTCCTCCTCCCGCAGCACGCGGTTGACCGTGGCGCGCGAGGTGCCCGCCAGGCCCGCGAGGTCCTCCTGGCGCAGGGGGATCACCGCCGGGTCGGCATCCGACCCGTACATCTGTGCCAGCTCGAGCAGCCGCCGGCGCACGCGGGTGTCGGCCGGCAGGTAGAGCGCCTCCAGCAGGTGGCGCGACAGCCGGCGCATGCCGTCGGCCAGCACCACCGTCAGCACCTCGCCCACGGAGGGGTGCTCCGCGCGCAGCCGCTCGAACTCCGGCCGGTGCACCGAGCGGGTCTCACCCGCCTCCAGCGCCTCCACCGTGGCGCTGCGCCGGCCCGCATCGCCGATCAGGGCCAGCTCGCCGAACATCTCGCCGGCGCCCAGGACCGCCAGGATCGCGACATCCCCGACGGCCGTCTGGACGCGGACCGCGAACCGGCCGGAGACGATCAGGTGGAGCGTGTCGGCCGGATCGTCCACATGGAAGACGACCTCGCCACGGCGGAAGGTGCGTCGGCGGGCGATCGACAGCAGACGGCGTACCTCGTCCTCGGGCACCCCGTCGAGGACCGGCCACCGCCCCGCGCCGCCTCCCGGGGTGCCCATCGCCGCTCAGCCGGCGATGCCGACCGCGCGGCGCACGTCGCCGAGCACCGCGCGGGCCCGGTCGCGGGCGCGCTCGGCCCCGGCCGCCAGGATGTCGTCGAGACCCTCGCGGTCCGCCATCAGCTCGGCGTAGCGCTCGCGCGGCCCGGCCAGGTGGGCGTCGAGCACCTCGAAGAGCTCCTGCTTGATGTGTCCCCACCCGATGCCACCGGCCAGCATCCGACCGCGGAGGTCTTCGCGCTGGGTGTCGGTGGCGAACTGGCGGTAGATCGCAAACAGGGATGAGCTGTCGGGATCCTTCGGCTCCTCCAGCGGCGTGCTGTCGGTCTTGATCTTCTTCAGGAGCGAACGCAGCTCCGCCGCGGGGGCGAACAGCGGGATGGTGTTGCCGTACGACTTGCTCATCTTGCGCCCGTCGAGCCCCGGCATCGTGTTGGCGTCGGCTGACTCATCCACCACGTGGCGCGGCACCGTCAGGGCGTGGCGCTCGCCGTAGGCCAGGTTGAAGCGGTCGGCGATGTCCCGGGCGTACTCGACATGCTGCATCTGGTCGCGTCCCACCGGCACCACGTCGGCCTCCATCACGATGATGTCGGCCGCCATCAGCACGGGGTAGTTGTAGAGCCCCATGCTCACGCCGGCGTCCAGGTCCGGCTCCCCCGCCTCGCGGTTGCGGTCCACCGCGGCCTTGTAGGCGTGGGCCCGGTTCATGAGCCCCTTCGCCGTCATGCACGAGAACACCCACGCCAGCTCGAACGTCTCGGGGATGTCGGACTGGCGATAGAAGACCGTCCGATCGGGGTCGAGCCCGCACGCCAGCCAGGTGGCGGCCACCGAGCGCGTGTACTCGTCCATCAAGGCCGGGTCGCGCACCGTGGTGAGCGCGTGGTAGTCGGCGATGAAGTAGTACGCGTCGTACCGCTCGGCCAGGCCGATGGCGGGCCGGATGGCACCCACGTAGTTGCCGAGATGCGGGATGCCGGTGGGCTTGATGCCCGTGAGTGAGATCTGCCGGGGTGCGGTCTGAGTCATGCCCGCAAGCCTACGGATCGCGCCGGGTGACGCCGGCGTGGGCGCACCGCCGGGCGCGCCCACGAGGGCGGGTGCCGCCACCGAGGGCGGCGGGGCCGATCAGGCGGGGACGGGGGCGTCCTCGCCGGCCATCACCAGGCCCATCAGTTCCACGCAACGGCGCACGTCGGCCACCCACGCGCCGAACGTGTCCGAGTGCAGCGCCTGCGGGCCGTCGCACAGCGCGGTCTCCGGGCTGGGGTGCACCTCGACGATGAGTCCGTCGGCGCCGGCGACCACGGCGGCCCGCGCCATCGGCAGGATCAGATCCCGCTTTCCGGCGGCGTGCGACGGGTCGACGATGACCGGGAGGCTGCTGAGCGACTTGGCCACCGGCACCGCGGAGATGTCCAGCGTGGACCGGGTGGCGGTCTCGAAGGTGCGGATACCGCGCTCGCACAGGACCACGTCGGCGTTGCCCTGGTGGGCGATGTACTCGGCCGACAGGAGCCACTCCTCGATGGTGGCGGCGATGCCGCGCTTGAGCAGCACCGGGGTGCGAGTGCGGCCGACCTCGCGCAGGAGGTCGAAGTTCTGCATGTTGCGCGCGCCGATCTGGATCATGTCGGCCACCTCGACGACATCCTCCAGGCTGCGCACGTCCATCAGCTCGGTGACCACCGGCAGGCCGGTCTCCTCGCGCGCTTCGGCCAGGATCTGGAGCCCCTCCTTGCCGAGCCCCTGGAACGCGTACGGCGAGGTGCGCGGCTTGTAGGCCCCACCGCGCAGCAGGCTGGCGCCGGCGGCCTTGCACGCACGCGCGGACGCGAACGTCTGGTCGCGCGACTCGACGGCGCAGGGGCCGGCGATGAGGGCGAACGAGCCGCGGCCGATGCGACGGCCGGCCACGTCCACCACCGATGCGCCACCGCGGAAGTCGCTGGACACGAGCTTGTACGGCTTGAGGATGGGCACGACCTTCTCGACGCCCGGCTCACCCTCGAGCTGCAGCGACGCCACGATCTCGCGGTCGTCGCCGATGGCGCCGATCACCGTGATGAACTCGCCGATGGACGGGTGCGCCTTGGCGCCCGCCTGCTCGATGCGCTCGATGACGTGCGCCACCTGCTCCTCGGTGGCGCCCTCCTTCATCACGATCATCATCTCTTGCGTCCCCCAGCTCCCGGGTGTTTGCAGGCTGCCCGCCCCATGCCAGATGTCTCCCCGCGCGGCCCAGTACGGACATCCGGGTGCCTGCGCGAGGCCCCTGTGGATGGGAGACGGCGCGCGGCCCGGCGGCCGCGGCACCGGAAAGGGTACCCAACCCTCATCCCGCACGCGAGCGGGGTGCCGGAGCCCCGTCCGCGGACCCGCGGCCTACCCGGTCGGGCGCAGTCCCACCCGGGCGTCACGGAACACCGAATGCTCCTCCGGCGTCCCGATCGAGATCCGCAGCCGCCCCGGGCATCCCAGTGACGTCCCGTCGCGGACGATCACCCCGCGTCGCAGCAGCTCCTGGTGCACGGCGCGTGCGTCGATCGCGGCATCCCCGAACGGGCGCACCAGGATGAAGTTGGCCTCGCTGGGCGTGACCTCCCACCCCTCGGCCGCCAGTTCGGCGACGAGTTCGGCGCGGGCGGCCAGCGTGGCGCGCACTCGCCGGTCCAGTTCGGATTGGCGCCGGAAGCTCTCCAGCGCGGCGGCCTGAGCCAGCGCATTGGTGTTGAAGGGCTGGCGCACCGTATCGAGCGCCCGCGCCCACTCCGGGCTCCCGATGGCATAGCCGACCCGCAGACCGCACAGGCCGTGGGCCTTGCTGAACGTGCGCGTCACCAGCAGATTGGGGCGCGTCCGGGCCATGGAGAGCACCCGCCCGCGATCGGGCGACGAGACGAACTCGTTGTAGGCCTCGTCCACCAGCACCGGGAGGTCTTCGGGCACCTGGTCGAGGAACCGCTCGATCTCGTCGGCGCTGCGGTACACGCCGGTGGGGTTGTTGGGGTTGCACACGATCACCAGGCGGGTGCGCTCGTCGATCGCCGCGGCCATCGCGTCGAGATCGTGTCCGTCGTCGTCGGCCAGCGGCACCTCGATCGCCTCGGCTCCCGCGAGGGCCGGAAGGTGCCGGTACAGGCTGAAGCTGGGTGCTGCGTACACCGCGGTGGTGCCCGGGTCGAGCAGCGCCTGACCGGCCAGCAGCAACAGCTCGCACGAACCGTTGCCGACCACCACCTGGGCGGGATCGACGCCGTGTCGGTCTGCCAGCTCGCGGCGCAGCGCACGCGCCGGACCGTCCGGGTACCGGTTCAGCGCCGGGACGCCGGCGGACACCACGGCCTCCACCTGGGGCACCGGCGGGAACGGGCTTTCATTCGAGGCCAGCTTCACCGCGGATTCCAGCCCGTGGCGGGCGAGCACCTCCGCGGTGGTGAGCCCGGGCTCGTAGGTGGGCATGGCGTCGAGGCGCG
>JBIQJW010000177.1:3019-4670 GCA_044507145.1 Actinomycetota bacterium | reverse complement strand
TCGTGGGTCGGCCCTTGGCGGGTCGCTGTCGCTCCGCCTCGGGCCTCAGTTCGGGAGGTGGCGCGCTTCGGGGCGTTCTTCGGGGAGATGCCGGTGGGCGGGTTCGCTTCGCTCGGCCTTCGGCCTCGAGCCGGCGCGTCTAGCGGCGGGCCCTTGGTGTGGGGGCTCCCAGGAGCAGGTCTCGTGCCGCGTTCAGGGCGATGGTGAGGCCCTCTGCCTGGCCTCGGATGGCCGGGTGCAGGTCCACCACCCGGTCGGGGTGACAGCGCACCACCTGGTCGCGCCATGCTCGCTCCACGTCCCTCGGCGGCGCGCCGCTCGGCAGGCCCAAGAGGGCCAGCGCCTCCGGCGCCGTCCTCGGAATGGCGACCGCCTCGGATGCTGCGGCGGCGGTTTCGGCGGGCCGGGTGGGTCGTTCGCGCCTCCGGCGCGCCCTCGCCAGCTCCATCTCCAGCTCATCGCGCTCCTCCAGCAGGCGCTCGCGCTCCTCGCGCAGCCGCTCTCGTTCCTCGGCCACCTCCTGCGCCAGCGCCATCAGGCGCCGGTCCCGCAGCCCCGTGTCCTCCTTGAGCGCCGCCAGCATGTCCGCCGGATCCAGCCGCGGGGGCTCGTCTCCGGGCACCGTCCACCCGGGGCCAGAATCGCCGCGGCGCACCGCCGCGATCATCTCCGCCGGCCCGAGCAGGGCGCGGTTGCCCACCGCCGGCCCCTCGCTCGGCCCCAGACGCACCAGCCGCACCGCGTCCCATCCCGGATCCACCACGTACACCGCCGACGAGCGCCCCCCGAGGAGCATCCGCCGCTCGGGCCGGGCCCGGTGCCCCAGCACCGCGAAGCGCGCGTCGTCACCGCGCGGGTCGCCCGCGAGCGCGGCAAGCTCCAGATCCAGGTCGGCCAGGCGCCGCGTCACCTCGCGGGCGTCCGCGTCGTCCCCCAGCATCTCTGCGGCCTCGGCACGCGCGATGTCCAGCGCCGCCAGGTCCCCGCCCTGCCCCCGCGCCATCACGTGCCACCACCGCGCCCACGGGTCCAGACTGTCCACGCGCGCCAGTGCCGCCTGCGCGGCGGCGGGGTGGTCGAGGGCGCAGAAGGCCGCGGCCAGCCCGGCGGCCGCGCGACGTTCGCCGCCCACCGCGGCCGATGCCGACAGCAGCGCCACCTGGCGCCACCGGCCCTGCGCGCCGCGCGTCTGGGCCGGCCCGGCGGCCATGAAGAAGGGGTCACTCACGCGGTCAACCGTAGCGAAGGCGACCACTATCCTCCCAACCGACCCACGCGACGAAAGATCCTCGATGAACCGCCTCGCCGATGAGCCGAGCCTGTACCTGCGCCAGCACGCCGAGAACCCGGTGGATTGGTATCCGTGGGGGGAGGAGGCGCTCGCCCGTGCCCGGGACGAGGACCGCCCCATCCTGCTGTCGGTGGGCTACTCGTCGTGCCACTGGTGTCACGTGATGGCGCACGAATGCTTCGAGGACGACGCCATCGCGGCGGTGATGAACGAGCTGTTCGTGAACATCAAGGTGGACCGCGAGGAGCGGCCGGACATCGACGCGCTCTACATGCAGGCCACACTGGCCCTGACCGGCCGCGGCGGCTGGCCCATGACCGTGTTCCTCACGCCCGACGGGCGCCCCTACTACGCCGGCAC
>JBIQJW010000177.1:0-2919 GCA_044507145.1 Actinomycetota bacterium | reverse complement strand
GCTGGCCCATGACCGTGTTCCTCACGCCCGACGGGCGCCCCTACTACGCCGGCACCTACTTCCCCCCCGAGCCGCGCGGGGGCCTGCCCGGCTTCGCCGACCTCTGCCGGGCGCTGGCGGATGCGTACGCGGAGCGGCGTGACGACGTGGTGGCGCAAGCCGATACCGCCGTGGGGCGCATCGCCGCGGCCGCCGAGCGCGTGGCGTCGGCCGACCCGGATGCGCCGGCCCTTGACGCCGCGCTGCTCGACGACGCGATGCTGGGTCTGGCGCGCGCTTTCGATCCGGTGCAGGGCGGCTTCGGCGGCGCACCGAAGTTCCCGCCGTCGTTGGCGCTGGAGTTCCTGGCCGTGCGCGCGGCGCGCCCGGGGGGCGACCGCCACGCCCGCGAGATGCTGGAGATCACGCTGGCGCGGATGGCGGCGGGCGGCATCCACGACCAGCTCGGCGGCGGCTTCCACCGCTACGCAGTCGACGCGCAGTGGCTCGTGCCGCACTTCGAGAAGATGCTCTACGACAGCGCACTGCTGGGCCGGGTGTACGCACAGGCATTCCACGTGACCGGCACGCCCGACCACGGGCACGTGGCCCAGTGGGCCTTCGACTACCTCCTGCGCGAGATGCGTCTCCCCGGTGGCGGGTTCGCCGCGGCGCAGGACGCCGACTCGGAGGGCGGCGAGGGGGCGTTCTTCACCTGGACGCCCGAGCAGTTGGCCCAGGTGCTCGACGCCGACCAGCTCCGGGCGGTGACCGCACGCTACGGCGTGCACCCCGAAGGCAACTGGGAGGGCGTGACGATCCTGCGCCCGGTCGCCTCGGTGGCCTCCGTCTCGCAGGAGATCGGCCAGGATGCGACCCCGCTGCTGATCGCCGCCCACAAGGCGCTCTACCGGGCACGCGCCGCCCGGCCCGCCCCGGCGCGTGACGACAAGGTGATCGCCGCGTGGAACGGCCTTGCCATCGCGGGGCTGGCCGACGCCGGCCGCCTGCTCGGCCGTGACGATTACATCGACGCGGCGGTGGGGGCGGCGGCGTTCGTGCTGGATGCGCTGGTGGTGGACGGCCGGCTGCACCGCGCCCACATGGAGGGGCGCGCCGTCGGGCTGGGACATCTGGACGACCACGCCGATATGTGCCACGGCCTGTTGGCCCTCTACGACGCGACCTTCCAACCGCGCTGGGTCGACGAGGCGCGCCGCCTGGCCGAGCGCATGGTGGACCTGTTCGACGACGGGCAGGGCGGCTTCTACTACGCGGCCTCCGACGGCGATGAGCTCATCTGCCGAACCCGCGACGTGGAGGATCACCCCACCCCCAGCGGCAACTCTCAGGCCGCCCGCGTGCTGCTGCGCCTGGCGGACCTCGGCGGCGACCCGGGCCTGGAGCGCCGGGCGCTGTCGGCGCTGGAGCGCGTGCGCGGCGACGTCGTGCGGATGCCACACGCCTTCGGCACCGCCCTGGTGACCGTGGACCGCCACCTCGCATCGCGGCGCCAGATCGTGGTGGTGGGCGCCCCCGACGACGAGCGCACCGGCCGGTTGGTGGGCGTGGCCCGGACCGGCGCCGGCCCCCACGACACCCTGGTGGTGGCCGCGCCCGACGACCCGGCGGCGACCGCCGCCGTGCCCCTGCTCCAGGGACGCGGTCCTGTGGACGGCGCGCCGGCGGCATACGTGTGCCGGAACTTCACCTGCCGCGCGCCCATCACCGACCCCGACGCCCTCGCCGCGGAGCTCGCCGACGACTGATCCCGAGAGCGATTCGGCCGATGTAAGCTTGCGCTCACTCACCTCTGAAATTAGGTTTCGCGCACTGTAAATATTCGGTGCGCCGAAGGCGACGAGGTGAGAGATGGTTCGACGCGTGCGGGTGGCCTGTGCCCTGATGGCCGTCGCGGCGGTGGGCGCGGCGGGCATGACCGCGGTTGCGGTCGCGGCCAAGACGACGACGAAGACCCTGTCCGTGAAGGGTCCGGTCGCCTACAGCTCCAAGAGCGTGACCGTGCCGGCCGGCAAGGTGACGCTGAAGATGAAGAACGGCACCGCGGTGCCGCACAACATCGCCATCAAGGGCAAGGGCCTGAAGAAGCCCGTGATCGGCAAGGTCGTAGGGAAGGGCAAGATCTCGGTGGCCACGGCGACGCTGAAGGCCGGCACCTACACCTTCTACTGCACCGTTGCGGGCCATGAGGCGGCCGGCATGAAGGGCGTCCTGAAGGTGAAGAAGTGAAGCGCACGCTGACCGGCGGGGCCATCGCCCTGGCCGCGACGTGTGCGGCCGCGGGGGCCATCGTGGCTTCGACGACGGGCGCGACCTCACCGGTCGCGCCCGCGGCCGCGGCCGGCTCCCACGCCGGGCACGGCGAGCACGCCGCGGCGCCCAAGCCCGCCGCGCTGCGGCGTCAGATCACCACGTTGAACCGCCGTGCGGTGGTATTGCGGCGCACCGGGGTGTGCCCGGCGTCGCGCGCCACGATCAAGCGCGCAGACGCGCTGCGCAAGGTGGCTCTGGCCGGGCGCGCGAAGGCCAAGCGGCCGGCGCTGGTGCGCAAGCGGACACAGATGGCGAACACCGTGACGCTGTTGATCCGGGCGAAGAACCAGTGCCGGGCCGCGGCCGCACCCGTCCCGACGCCGCCGGGCGCGCCGACGCCGACGCCGACGCCGGGCGAGCCCCCGCCGACGACCCCGGGCACGCCCACGGTGCCCACCACGCCGACGACGCCCACGACGCCGACGACCCCGACGCCGCCTGTCGTCACCACGACGGTCGATCTCACCACGCACCCCACGCTTGCTCGGTTCGCCCAGGCGTCCGCGACGGCTCCGGCCGGCCGGGTGCGCCTCCGGCTGACGAACACGACGACCGTGGACGGGATGGACCACAACGTGGGGGTCCAGACGGTGAAGGATGACGACG
>JBIQJW010000176.1:0-4692 GCA_044507145.1 Actinomycetota bacterium | reverse complement strand
ACCCGCCCGGCGGCGCTACTTCAGACGGAACGTGATGCGACCCCGGTTGAGGTCGTACGGCGAGAGCTCCACCTTCACGCGATCGCCGGGATTGATGCGGATGCGGAACCGGCGCAGCTTGCCGGCCATGTGGGCGAGCACCTCGTGATCGTTGTCGAGCACCACGCGGAACATGGTGTTGGGGAGGGCCTCGGTGACCTCACCCTCGACCTCGATCGCCTCTTCTTTCTGCTTGGTCGCCAGAACGGCTCCCTTCGGATCGGATCGCCGCGGAATCGCGGCAGCACAACGGGTCTCGTCCGTGCCCGGACGCACCCTCATGGTAGCGCACGCCGGATGCGCGGCCCCGGCGGACGATCCCCGGCCGGCGGCTCTACAATCCGATCATGCCCACACATCTCACCTCGCTGGCCACACCCCTCATCCGCGCGGCCGCCCGCGACCTGCGTCGTCGCAGGATCGAGCAACGCATGCAGGCGGGCATCGACCGCGCCGGCGGGGCGGTCCGCCGCGTCGCCGCCGATGTCGATGACCTCCAGGTGGTCCTTCGCGACGCGCTCGACGCCGGAACCGACGCCGTGGCACCCCTGGCGCGTTCCCGGCGCACCCGGGCGCTCGCCATCGGCGCGATCGTGGTGGTCGCGGTGGCGGTCCTGGCCGTCGTGGTGGCGCGTCGCCGGCGCCCCGCCGACGACGACGGAGCGACCGCCGCCGAGTGACCCCTCCCGGCGAAGGTGCCGGCTCGGCCGGCACCGTGCCCGCCCTGCGTGCCCGCGCTGTGGTCAAGGTGTTCCCCACCGGGGTCCGGGCATTGGAGGGGCTTGATCTGAGCGTGCCCGAGGGCGCGTTCTTCGGCCTGCTCGGCCCCAACGGCGCCGGCAAGACCACCCTGATCCGCAGCATCACCGGCCTCACGCGCCCGGATGCGGGGACCCTGGAGGTCTTCGGCGTCGATGCCCACGGTGCCGACTCGGCCTCGGCGCGCCGCATGGTGGGATACGCCCCGCAGGATGTCGCGCTCGACCGCTTCGTGCCGGTGCGCGAGCTGCTGACACTGCACGGGCGCTACTTCGGGATGCGGCGCGCCGACGCCCGCGAACGGGCGGACGAGATGCTCGAGGCCTTCGACCTGCGCACCAAGGCGGCGGCCACCGCGGACCAGTTGTCGGGCGGGATGCGCCGACGGCTGCTGCTGGCGCGCGCCCTGCTGCACCGGCCACGACTGGTGATCCTGGACGAACCGACCGCCGGCGTCGACGTGGAGCTGCGCCACGATCTGTGGGAGTACATCCGGCGCCTGCACGCGGACGGCAGCACCATCCTGCTCACCACGCACTACATCGAGGAGGCAGAGGCGCTCTGCCAGCATGTCGCGTTCATCCGCGGCGGCCGCATCGTGGCCGACGGTGATCCCGGCGGCCTGCGCGAGCGCTTCGCCGCCCGGCGCCTCGAGGACGTCTACCTCCAGGTGGTGGGGCGCTGAGCTCCGAGGTGGGTATCGATCGCGGCCGGGTCAGCGCCCGGACCGCGCGCATGCGCGGCGTGCGCGCGCTCTCGGAGCGAGAGGTGCTGCGCGTCCTGCGCCTCTGGAGCCAGACCATCCTCCCGCCGGTCCTGGTGTCGACGCTGTTCATCGTGGTGTTCGGCGTCGCCCTGGGCAGCCAGATCCGCGCCGTGGACGGCATGGACTACGAGGTGTTCATCGTCCCGGGCCTGGTGTTGATGGGGGTCGCGACGTCGGCGTTCGCCAACACGGCCACATCGATCTTCCAGGCCCGCAACGACGGCTTCATCGAGGATCCGGCCAGCAGCCCGATGCGCCCGGTGGATCTGCTGGTGGGCTACCTGGCCGGCGGGGTCGTGCGCGGCATCCTGATCGGTGCGGCGACGCTCGCCGCCGCCCGCCTGCTGGTGGACTACCCGGTCCAGCGGCCGGCGGTGCTCATCGCGGCCCTCCTCGGCACCTGCATCGCGTTCTCCGCACTGGGGACGATCGTGGGACTCCACTCGAAGGGGTGGGAGGCACAGACCGTCGTGGGCAGCCTCATCATCCAGCCGCTGGTCTTCCTGGGGGGTGTCTTCTACACCGTGGACGCGCTCTCCGAGCCGTGGCGCACGCTCACCCACGCCGATCCGATCTACCACATGGTCGTCGCAACGCGGGAGGGCATCAGCGGTGCCGGCGAGGCACCCCTGGCGGTGTCGCTGGGCGTCACGCTCGGCCTGGCGGCGCTCATGGTCGGCTGGGCGTGGGTCACGCTGATCCGCGGCACCGGCATCCGCACGTGACGCCGGCGCCGGCGCTCGCGTACCCGGCCACACCGCCGCTCGAGGCGGGCGCGGTGGTGTCCGCGACATGGCGGCTCTACCGCGCGAACTGGCGCTACCTGGTGGCCATCGCCGCGGTGGTGTTCATCCCCCTGGGACTGGCCGGCGCCGGCCTCTCCCTCTTCGGATGGCCGGGCGTGGTCTCCTCGGTGTGCCTCAACCTGATGGCCGTCTTCTTCGTGCAGGGCGCCGTGGTGCGTGGAGTGCAGAACCTGCGCGACCGCCGTCTGCCGGGCACCGGTGTGGCCCCGGTGCTGAGCGACAGCCGGCGCTGGATCGGGGATCTCACGATCGTGAGCATCCTGGCCGCGCTCAGCGTCTTCGCGGGCCTGCTGCTGCTCATCATCCCGGGCCTGGTGCTCGTGACCTGGTGGGTCGTGCTGTCACCGGTCGTGGTGATCGAGCGGCCGGGGATCCTCGCGTCGTTCCGGCGTTCGCGCGCGCTGGTGCTGGGGCACGGGTGGCCGGTGTTCGGCATCGCCGTGCTCACCATGATCATCCAGCTGGCGTTCAGTCTCGCGCTGGGCCTGGCCGTGCTGCCGCTCGGCTCCGCCATGGGGGATCTGATCGCCACGATCCTGGGCACCACGCTCGCCGCGCCGTTCGTCGCGATCGCCTGGACGCTCACCTATCTCAGCCTGCTCGAACTGCGCACCCGCGCGGACTGACCCGCCCCCGACCGCACCCGAGGACATCCCCATGCGCCCACGCCACCGCTCCACGCTCGCCGTCGCCCTCGCCTGCCTCACCGTCGCCGCAACCGCGGCGTGTGGCGGCGACGACCGTTCTCTGGTCGGGGCTGCGACACCGCAGGAGGGTGCGTGTGCCGGCGGTGTCCTGCCCACAGCCGACCCGGCGGCCACGGGGCCGTTCGACGAGCCCGACCAGGTGCTCAAGGCCGGCTGCGAGTACTCGGCGACGATCGCGACCGAATGGGGCGACATCGAGATCCGCCTGGACCCGCAGGCGGCCCCCACGACGGTCAACAGCTTCGTGTTCCTGGCCACGCAGGGATACTTCGACGGCCTCACCTTCCACCGCGTGGTCCCCGGCTTCGTGATCCAGGGTGGGGACCCCACCGGGACCGGCACGGGCGGCCCGGGGTACGTCATCCCGGACGAGCTGCCCGACGCCCCCGGGTACGAGCCCGGAGCGGTCGCCATGGCGAATGCCGGCGCGGACACCGGCGGATCCCAGTTCTTCATCGTCACCGGCGACGGCGCCGCCGGCCTCCCCAACGCGTACTCGCGGTTCGGCACCGTGACCGACGGCCTCGAGGCCGCGCAGGAGATCGCCGCACTGGCCGACCCGTCGCTGGATCCCGGCGATCCGGCGGCCCAGCGCCCGACGCGTGAGGCCACGATCGAGTCGGTCCGGATCACCGAATCGTGACGCCTGTGCCCGGCGCGACCGGGACCGGCTCGGGGATCCGACAGGCCGGGTAGACTGGCCGTCATGGCTCCACGTACGCATTCGGTCCACGACTACCTCGAGGCCATCTACTTCCTCGCCACCCCGGTGGGTGAGTACGGCCCGATGGTGCCCGGCGAGGCGCCGGTGCCCGCGGCCAGGGTCGCGGAGATGCTCGGTGTCACGCCGCCGACGGCCAGCGAGATGATGAAGCGCCTGGAGGCCGACGGGTACATCGAGCGCCGCCCGCGCAAGGGCCCGGTGCTCACCGCGAAGGGACGCGCCGAGGCCGAGCGCGTGGTCCGCAACCACCGCATCATCGAGCGCTTCCTCACGGACTTCATGGGCTACACGCCGGCCGAGTCCCACGTGCACGCCGACGACATGGGCGACGCCTTCACCGACGAGATGGTGGAACGCCTGTCCGTGCAGCTTGGGCATCCGGACCGCTGCCCGCATGGCTGGCCCGTCGACACCGCGCACGAGAAGGAGGAGAACGCCGTCCTCACCTCGCTCGCGAAGATCGAGGCCGGCGGGTCCGCCAAGATCGTGCGGCTCGCCGAGCACGACGGCGACCTCCTGCACTGGTTCTACGAGCAGGGCTTCGTCCCCGGCACCGAGGTGACGGTGCTGCGCGTCGACCCCGCCGCCGGGCTGCTGACCGTCCGGCTCGGCGACGCCGAGCAGACGCTCGGCGAGCGAGCCGCGGCCGGGCTGTTCGTCCTCCCCGGGACCCCCGCAGCGGCATAGCCGGCCGTGATCCCTCCGGGGGCCACGGCTGCTACCGTCATCGCCCGTGACTGACTGGGTCGTCGAGATCATCAACACGCTGGGCTACTTCGGCCTGGCCGCGTTGATGCTGGTGGAGTGCGTCTTCCCGCCGATCCCCAGCGAGGCGATCCTGCCCTTCGCCGGCTTCTCGGTGGCGCAGGGCGACATGAACTACTACGCCGC
>JBIQJW010000175.1:0-4696 GCA_044507145.1 Actinomycetota bacterium | reverse complement strand
CTGGTGCGCGGGCTGGCCGACGCCGGCGTGCCGGTGGTGTGGGTGAGCCACGACGAGGCGCAGGTGGGGCGGCTGGCCGATCACACGCTGGCCGTCGCGGCCGGACGCGTGGTGGACCCGTCCGGGCGGGTGGCCGATGGGCGGTGACGTCGACGCATGGGGCCTCGCGGCATCGGGCCTCCTGGTCCTGTTGGCCGTCGCCCTGTCGGCGCGGGCGCGTCTGGGCTTGGAGCGCACCCTGCTGTGGGCCGCCGTCCGCGCCGCGGTGCAACTGCTGCTGGTGGGCGTGGCGCTGGCCGTGGTCATCGATCCGGGGCGACCCCTTGCGCTGTCGTTCCTGTGGATCGTCGCCATGACCGTTTTCGCGGCCGACGTGGCGCGCCGCCGGGCGCGGGCGGTGCCCGGGATGTCCTGGCTGGCGCTCGCCGCATTCGCCGCGACGCTCACGGTGACGCTCGGGCTGGTCTTCGGCCTGGGCGTCTTCCCGCTGGAAGGTCGCACGCTGGTGCCCATCGCCGGGCTGGTGGTGGGCAATTCGATGAACGCGACGGTGGTGGCCGCGCGACGGGTGGTGGAGGAGATCGCCGACCGGCGCGCCGAGATCGAGGCACGGCTGGCGCTGGGCCTGACCGCGCGCGCCGCCGCCCGGCCCCACATGCGGCGCGCGCTGCGCACCGCCCTGACGCCGCAGATCGAGACCACCAAGGCCGTGGGGATCGTGTTCTTGCCCGGGGCGATGACCGGCCTGATCCTGGCCGGCGTTGACCCGGTGGACGCGGTGCTGGTGCAGGCGGTGGTGATGTACCTCATCCTCGGGGCCACGGCGACCGCGACCACCGTCGTGACGCTCGGCCTCACCCGCCGGCTCTTCACCGCCGACCACCGGCTCGTGCGGGTGGCGCGCGCGGCCGACGGGTGACCGGGCCGGCCCGCCCCCGAGGGCGACCCGTCTAGACTGGCGCCGTGGACGACGACGGCTTGGTCCTGCTCACCGGCGCCGGGGGATACGTGGGCGGACGCCTGCGTGAGCGCCTGGAGGCTGATGGCGTGCGCCTGCGCTGTGTCGCACGGCGCCCCGAGAACCTCGTCGAACGCGTCGGCGCCGGCACCGAGGTGGTGCGCGGAGATGTCCGCGATGCGGACGCGATGGATGCCGCCCTGCGCGGGGTGCGGGTGGCCTACTACCTGGTGCACTCGATGGGCGGAGATGACTACGCGCGCGCCGATCGCGAGGCCGCCGACACGTTCGGCCGGGCGGCCCGGCGTGCCGGCGTGGAGCGCATCGTCTATCTGGGCGGCCTGGGCGACGGTCCCGACCTGTCCGAACACCTGCGCAGCCGCCAGGAGGTCGGCCGCGTGCTGGCTGAATCGGGCGTGCCCACGCTCGAGCTGCGCGCGTCGATCATCATCGGGTCGGGGGGCCTGTCGTTCGAGATGATCCGCGGTCTGGTGGACCGCCTGCCGGTCATGATCACCCCGAGCTGGGTGCGGACGCGCACGCAGCCCATCTCCATCGAGGACGTGGTCGACTATCTGGCCGCGGCCACCGACGTCCCGATGGGCGGCTCGGAGGTGGTCGGCATCGGCGGCCGGGACCGCATGTCCTATGGCGAGTTGATGCGCGAGTACGCGCGCCAGCGTGGACTGCGGCGCGTGATGATCCCGGTGCCGCTGCTGTCCCCGCGCCTGTCCAGCCTGTGGCTGGGCCTCATCACGCCCGTGTACGCCCGGGTCGGCCGCCAGTTGGTGGAGGGGCTGCGCAACGAGACCGTCGTGACCGACGACCGGGCCGCGCGCATGTTCGGCCTGCGCCCGCGCGGCGCGGCCGAGGCCATCCGCCGGGCGCTGGCCAACGAGGACCGCGACTTCGCCGCCACGCGCTGGTCGGACGCGTTCTCGTCGCGACCGGCCGGCGTGGGGGAGGCCTTCGGTGGGCGGACGGTCGGCTCGCGGCGGATCGACTCGCGGACGGTGATCGTCGCGGTCGCCCCCGAGACCGCCTTCGCGGCGGTGGAACGCATCGGCGGCACCAACGGCTACTACTACGCCGACCGCCTCTGGCGGGTGCGCGGCCTTCTGGACCTGCCGTTCGGTGGCGCGGGCCGGCGCCGCGGACGACGCGATCCCGAGCGGCTGGTGGTGGGCGACACCGTGGATTCGTGGCGTGTGGAGGCGATCGAGCGTCCCCGCATGCTGCGGCTGTCGGCGGAGATGGCGCTGCCCGGCCGCGCGTGGCTGCAGTACGACATCGAGCCGCGAGAGGGCGGCGCCCTGATCAGCCAGACCGCGATCTTCGACCCGGTCGGCGTGTCGGGACGGCTCTACTGGTACAGCCTCTGGCTCGTCCACGGCCCGATCTTCCGCGGGATGCTGCGCGGCATCGCCCGCCGCGCCGGCGCCGGTCCACCCCACCAGGAGCGCAGCGCATGAGCGCACGTACCGACGGCCTCGACGAGCGCCTGCTGGCGTGGATGACCGCCCACCGCGCGGACCTCGACACGCTGATGGCCCAGGAGGGCTCGCGCGCCGTGCACATGGAGTTTCTGGCGGCCGAGAGCGGCGATCTGCCGGACCGCGACACGCGCCTGGGCCGCGCGCGCGACGCCAGTATCCGTGCGTGGCTGCGGCACCTGGCGCGGGCCGCGGCGGCCGAGCTCCCGGGCGCGCCCGACGATCTTGCCGAACGCCTGGAGCGCCGGCTCGCCGCCGGGGGCGAGCGCCGGGAGGCCTACGAGCTGGAGGAGGCCGCCGCCCTGGAGCGCGTGGGGCGCTCGGCCGACCCGGAGGCGGATCGGCGCGACGTGGCTCTGGCCGCCCACACCGCCCTGTTCGCCGAGGCTCTCGCCACCGAGAGCGGCTGTGCCGGTGAGGACATCGCGCCCGCCGCCTTCGCCCGCGCCGTCGCCGCACGTTCGCGGGCCGCACAACGCCGGCGTCGTGACCTCGAGGCCGAAGCCCGCCTGGCATGGAGCTCCGCCCCACCGCCCGATGCCGATCGTCCCGCCACGGCGGGTGAACGGGTCGAGCCGGATGATGCCCGCATCGCCCAGGCCGCCGCGGTGTGGGCGCACGTGTTGGTGCTCACCGAATCGCTCGCCGCCGAGTTGGGTGACGCCGCCGGCTGAGCGAGGACCCCGGACGGCGTGCCCGATCGGCGCCTCAGCCGTCCCGCACGCCGGCCGCGGCGAGGGCCACGGCGACGCTCGCCTCGAGCTCCAGGGCCGTGTCCACCACGGTGGCCTGCGGCCACGGGTCGGCGTCGGCGCGCAGGGCCGCCGCCACCGCCGGGGTGGCCTGCGACGGATCCTCACCCGGACGACGCGCGGCGATACGGGCGTCGGCGACCGCGGGCGGGGCGTCACAGCGCAGTTCCACCAGATCGGCATGCGCCACGTGGGCGGCACGACGCGCCGCCGCGCGGTGGGCTCCCGCGCCCCAAGAGGCATCGAGGATCACCGACTCACCCATCCCGAGCGCCTCCCCGGCGCGTTCGAGGATGGTTCGGTACACGGCGCCCCGGGCATCGGCGGCGTACCGGCCCTCGGCGTACCCATCCTGCGGCGGACCGGCGCCGACGACCTCTGAGCGCAGGGCGTCCGATCTGATCACGCGCCAGCCGGTGCGTTGCGCCAGCGCCGCCGCCACCGTCGACTTACCGGTACCCGGCGTGCCGCCCACCAGCACCAGGCGCACCCGCCCGGCCTCGAGATGTGCGCGGGCCAGGTGGTGGAGGGCGCGGGCGTCGTCGGCCGCGTCCGCGTCGCCGGCGGCCGCGCGCATCGCCACCACCTTGGCCCGCACCTGGGCGCGGTAGGCGATGTGGTGGTGCGCCAGGGAGGCCGGATGCATCTCGCCCAGGGCGTCGGACCATGTCCGCAGCAGCGATCGCGCCAGCGCCGGGTGGCCCCGGTGCTCGATGTCCATGGCCAGGAAGGCGACGTCCGCCAGCACATCGCCGGCGCGCAGGGCATCGTCGAACGCCAGACAGTCGAGGAACCGCGGGCCGTCGTCCAGGCAGTAGGTGTCGGCCGCCAGCAGGTCGCCGTGCCCGTCGCGGATCCACCCGTCGGTCAGCCGCTGCGCGAACAGCGGAGCGCGCCCATCCAGGTAGCGGTGCGCCAGTGCGACCGCCTCTGCCGCGTCGTCCTCGGCGACGACACCGGGGGCGTGGTGGAGCATCTGGACCATGTTGTCGTGCCAGTCGGCGCGCCGGCGGGCCGGGGCGCCGGCGGCCGCGACCTCCTCGCCGCCGGGGCTCCGGGCGTGCAGCGCGGCGACCGCCCCGGCCACCGCCCGGACGTGGTCGGGCGCGTCCGGCGCGTCGAGCAGACGCGCCAGCGACCGTTCCGCCGGCATCCGTCGCATGGCCAGGATGTGGTCGCACGGGGCGCCGTCCGCGTCGCATACGTCGAGGACGCCCAGGTAGACGTCCGGCGCGAACCGGCGGTTCACCTCCGCTTCGCGCAGCAGCGCGCGGCGGCGGGCCTCCCGGTCGCGGTGGTCCACGAAGCCCAGGTCGACCGGGCGCAGGAGCTTGTACGCGCGGTCGCCGACCAGCGTGATCCACGAGAGGTGGGTCTCGTGGGCCGCGGCGGGCGGTCCGTCGGACGGGCCGCACCTCATCGGCGGCCCCATCCCGGGCCCAGGGCGCGCAGGGCGTTCAGGATCACCGCCACGTCGATGCCCTCCTGCAACA
>JBIQJW010000174.1:0-4709 GCA_044507145.1 Actinomycetota bacterium | reverse complement strand
TCGCCGATCCGGACGATCCGCGCCCGC
The DNA here is from genome assembly GCA_044507145.1 of Actinomycetota bacterium. Taxonomy (GTDB): domain Bacteria; phylum Actinomycetota; class Thermoleophilia; order Miltoncostaeales; family Miltoncostaeaceae; genus JAVJSF01. The sequence continues at coordinate 4,682 of JBIQJW010000174.1, read as the reverse complement.
TCCCGGTGATCAGCGTCGACGAGCCGAGCCTGTCGCTGACCATCGGCATCAACACGTCGCCGCTGGCCGGGCGCGAGGGCAGCAAGCTCACCGCGCGCATGGTGAAGGCGCGCCTGGACCAGGAGCTGGTGGGCAACGTGGCGTTGCGGGTGCTGGACACCGAGCGCCCGGACGCGTGGGAGGTGCAGGGCCGCGGTGAGCTGCAGCTGGCGATCCTGGTGGAGACCATGCGCCGCGAGGGCTTCGAGCTGACCGTCGGCACGCCCCGCGTCCTGACGCGGGAGATCGACGGCCGCATCTGTGAGCCCATGGAGCGGGCCTCGATCGACGTGCCCGAGGACTTCGTGGGCGTGGTGACGCAGCTCCTGGCGCTGCGCAAGGGGCGGCTGGAGCAGATGGTGAACCACGGCACCGGCTGGACCCGCATGGACTACCGGGTGCCCGCGCGCGGCCTGGTCGGGTTCCGCACCGAGTTCCTCACCGAGACCCGCGGGGCCGGGCTGATCCACCATGTGTTCGACGGCTGGGAGCCATGGATGGGCGAGATCCGCAGCCGGCCGCGCGGCAGCCTGGTGGCCGACCGCCAGGGCGTCACCACAAGCTTCGCCCTGTTCAACCTCCAGGAACGCGGGACCCTGTTCGTCGGCCCCGCCGAGGACGTGTACGAGGGGATGATCGTCGGCGAGAACAGCCGTGGGGACGATCTCGACGTCAACCCCACCAAGGAGAAGAAGCTCACCAACATGCGGTCGTCCACCTCGGACGAGCTGGTCCGGCTGGTACCGCCGCGTCTGATGTCGCTGGACCAGGCGCTGGAGTTCGTGCGCGAGGACGAGTGCGTCGAGGTGACCCCGGGTGCCGTGCGGTTGCGCAAGGTCGAGCTGGCCGCCAACGCGCGCGCCAAGCGCGCCAAGCGCGCGGCCGCCGCCGAACGGTAGGAGCAACACCCACCGGGTGGGGGTCGCCGTGCCCCCCGCCCGGGGCCTTGCGCGCACGGCCACCGGGCGTACATTCGCCCGGTGCCCAGACGGCCACGTCAGGAGCAGGCACTCGAACGCGTCCTGGGCGCCCCGGCGCTGTTCGCGACGGCCTACGGCAACGTGGGCTCGTCGATCTACTACGCCCTGGGCATCACCGCGGCGTTCGCGCTGGGGCTCACCCCGGTCGTCTTCCTGCTGGCCGGGGTCATCTTCGCCGCGACGGCCGCGACCTACGCCGAGGGGACCGTCCGTCACCCGGAGGCCGGCGGGTCCGCCAGCTTCGCCCGCCACGCCTTCAACGAGGTCGTCAGCTTCGGCGCCGCGTGGTCCCAGACCCTCAACTACATCATCACGGTCGCGATCTCGGCGTTCTTCGTGCCGCACTACCTCGGGGTCTTCTGGGCACCGCTGAACGAGAACCCGTGGGATGTCGCCGCCGCCGTCGGGGTGATCGTGGTGCTGGTGGCCCTGAACGTGGTGGGCGCCTCCGAGGCGGCCCGGGTGAACATCGTCCTCTCGGTCATCGACTTCGGGACACAGGCGCTCCTGGTCCTTTTGGGTTTCGCCCTGGTGTTCAACCCCGAGATCCTCACCGCCAACGTCGACCTCGGGGAGGTGCCCACCTGGGGGGCGTTCGTGCTCGCGATCCCCATCGCGATGATCGCCTACACCGGCATCGAGACGATCTCGAACCTCTCCGAGGAGGCACGCGAACCGGCGCGGGACATCCCCAAGGCGATCCGCATGGTCGCCGTCGCGGTCTACGCGATCTACTTCACGCTTCCGATGATCGCCCTCTCGGCGATGCCCGTGACCGACGGGCCCGACGGGCCGGGCACGGCGCTGGGTCGCGGCCCAGAGGAGGGCGGGTACGCCAACGACCCCATCCTGGGACTGGTGGAGAACATGGGGTTGCCCGAGGGTCTCATGCTGGACGGGGTCCGGTACTTCGTGGGCGTGCTGGCCGCCACGATCCTGTTCGCGGCCGCGAACGCCGGCGTCATCGGTGCGTCGCGCATCACCTACTCGATGGCGAGCTACCGCCAGATCCCGGGCGCCTTCCGCCGTCTGCACCCACGCCTGCGCACGCCGTGGCCGGCCCTGGTGGTGTTCGGCGGGGTCATTCCGCTCGTCGTGGTCCTGCCGGGCCAGGTCGACTTCCTCAGCACCATGTACGCCTTCGGGGCGATGCTGTCGTTCACGGTGGCGCACGTGTCGGTGGTGGTGCTGCGCGTGCGACGCCGCGATGAGGAGCTCGTGTACCGCTCCCGGCCGAATCTGCGGCTCGGCGGCATCGACTGGCCGCTGTTCGCGGTGTTCGGCGGTCTGGCGACCTTCGGGGCGTGGATCGTGGTGGTGGTGCAGGAACCGGTGACCCGTTGGACGGGGCTGGGGTGGTTGGCGGTCGGATTCGTCGTGTACGCCGTCTACCGGCGCCGCGTCGTCCGCGCGCCCATATCGGCCACCATCCGGGCGCCCGCCCTCCTGTCGGGGGCGCCGTACGAGGTGGAGTACCACCAGATCCTGGTCCCGGTGGTGCGGTCGGCCCACACCGAGGACGCGTTGGCCACCGCGGCACAACTGGCGGCGTCACGGCGGGCGACGATCTCGCTGTTGCACGTGCTGGAGGTGCCGATGGATCTGCCGCTCGACGCGTCTCTGCCCGAGCGCGAACGCGAGGCGCACGCCCTGCTTGATGACGCGCGCGCCTACGTCGAGCGTCTGGGCGTCCGTGCGGTCACACGCCTGGACCGCGCCCGGTCGGCCGGGGAGGCCATCGTGGCCGCGGCCACCGCCCGGGACGCAGAGCTCGTGGTGCTGGGCGCCTCCCGGAGCCCGCGCGGCCGGCGCGGGGAGATCTTCGGCCCGGTGGTGCGGCGCGTCCTGCGCGGGAGCCCGTGTCGCGTCATGGTCACCGGTGGGCGGGTGAGCGGATGAGGCGCCCCCCGCTCGCCATCCTCGCCGTGGGCGGCCTGCTGGCCGCGCTCGGTATCGCGGTGATCGCGCGGACCCTCGCCGCCGGCGTGGGCGGGGGGCTGGGGCTGGTCCTCGGTGCGCTGCTGGTGGCGGCCGGGGTGCTGCGCATCGTCGCCGAGACGTGGCGGCGCCGATGACCTCCGGGATGGACGCGGGCGACGCACCGCGGGCGCGCACGCTGGCGCTCGTCACCTACGGTGAGGTCGGGTCCTCGCTCATCTTCGCCCTCGGCGTGGTGGCGCTGTACGCGCTCGGAGTCACCCCGTGGGTGCTCCTGGCGGTGGGACTGGTGGTGCTGCTCGCGGCGGGGTCGTACGCGGAGGGGATCGCCGCGGTACCCGGCCGTGGCGGCGCCGCGATGCTGGTGCGCCGCGCGTTCAACGATCCGGCGGCGTTCGCCACCGGATGGATGCTGTTCCTGGATTACCTGGTGGTCATCGCCCTTGCGGCATTGTGCGTGCCTCATTACCTCGGAGCGGTGACCGGATGGGACGCGCTCACGTCCGGTCCGTGGGATGTCGTGGTGGGCCTCTGCGTGGTGGCGGGGGTCACCGCCCTTCGGTGGATGCCGGCGATCCGCTTGCCGGTGCTGGCGGTGGCGGCGGCCGCGACGGCGCTGGCCGCACAGCTCCTCTTGGCCACCTGGGGCCTGGTGGCGATCCTGGTCGATCCGGACCTGCATCTGCGGGTGACGGGCGATCTGGGAACCGCCCCCTCATGGACGGCGCTGATCGTCGCGCTCCCGTTCGCCATGCTGGCCTACACCGGCCTGGAGACGGCCGTGAACGTGGCCTCGAGCGCCCCGCCCCCCTCCCTGCGCCGGGGCCTCGTGGTGGGCATCGGATGCGTGGTCGTCGTGAACGTGGCCGTCGCCTGCGTGGGCGTGTCGGTCACCGACGATCTGGGCACGCGCTGGCTGCACGCGCCCCTGGTGGGCGTGGCCGCCGCCATCACGGGCGACGCCGGTGCCGCGGCCCGTGCGCTCGAGCTGGTGGTGGGGCTCACGTCCGCGCTGGTACTGGTGACGGCGATCGCCACCGCGACGGCCGGCGGCGAGCGGGTGGCCTACGCCTTGGCCGGCTACGACATGCTGCCGCACGCCCTGGCGCGACCGGAGCGCGGCACGGTGCCGTCGTCCACGGCGGCGGTCTCGGGCGCCGCCGTCGCCGGCGTGCTGCTGGTGCTGGCGGGCGTCGCCGGCCGGGGCATCGAGTTCCTCGCCGGGCTCTACAGCTTCGGGGTGCTGGTGGCCCTGACGGCGGCGCAGGTGGCCGTGGTCGCGCTGCGCGTTCGCGAACCGGACCTGCACCGGCCCTACCGGATGCCGGGCAACATCCGCGTCGGGGCGGTGTCGCTGCCACTCCCCGCCGTCGCCGGGGCGCTGATCACCGCCACCCTGTGGGTCGCCGCCCTGGCCACCCACGACGCCATCCGCATCGCGGGGCCCGCGTGGCTCATCATCGGAGTCGGGGTCTACCTGTACTCGCGTCGCGCGGGCGGGGAGGGTTTGCTGTCTCCGGCCACGGCGCCCACCGCCGACCTTGTCCCCGGCGAGGTGCCCCGGGTCGAGCGCATCCTGGTGCCGCTGAAGTTCGGTGCGATCGGGGAGGAGGTCCTCGCCACCGCGTTGCGCCTCGCCCGCGCGCCCGACGCGCAGGTGGACGTGGTGCACGTGGTGAAGGTTCCGATGGGTCGTCCGCTGGACGCACAGCCCGACGCCGCTCG
>JBIQJW010000173.1:0-4711 GCA_044507145.1 Actinomycetota bacterium | reverse complement strand
TCTCCGCCGAGCTGATCCTCACGATCCTGTTCGTCCTGGCGATCGCCGCCTGGGGGTACGCCTACTTCCGTCAGAACACCCTGGCGTGGCTGGTCCTGAAACCGTGGCAACGCATCGTCGTGATCGTGTGCGCCGTGGGCATCGCGTTCCTCCTCGTCGGCGGGTTCCCGCTGCTGGGCGACCGGCTGACGCCCCTGGGGGTCATCGCACTCATCGCGGTGCTCGCCCTGGTCATCATCTGGGTCTTGCGTGAAAGCCGGCGCTTCCGGTAATACCTCCTGCGGCGCCGCGGGCTTTGGGCGCCGCGCATCGTGTGCGGGGTCACGCCGAGCCGAACAGGGGGGCAGGGTGGTGGATGCCCGGCCCACGCAGGTCGCAGATCTGCCGGAGGACGGCGCGGGGCGCGCCGCGCCGTCCGATGCCGCCGGCGCGGTGATGCGGGCGGCCCTCGGGCTGCTCTCCGGCATGGGCGCCGACGCGGCTCAGGCGATGGAGGTGGTGGACGGCGGCGTGGTCCGCGCGTGGTCGGACGGCGCGCCGGATCCGCCGCCCGACGCCGTGGATGCCGCGCTGCGCGTCGTGGCCGCGGGCACCCCGGTGCACGTGGGAAATGCGCGCGGCGAACCGGTGGTGGTGCGCGGCCGGATCTGGGGCGCGGTGGTGGCGGTGGCGCCCGACCCCGACGCGCTCGGGCGCTGCGCCGCGGCGCTGCCGCACGTCGCGCGCGTGATCGGCGCCCACCTCGCCGAGGCCGGCACCTGGAGGGAGGCCGGCCGGCGGTCGCGGCTCATCCTCGACTCCATCGCCGAGGGCGTCTACGGCGTGGACATGAGCGGCCGGGCGACCTTCATCAACCCGGCGGCGCAGGCCATGCTGGGCTGGTCGGCCGACGAGTTCGTGGGTCTGGCGACGCACCCGCTGGTGCACCACAGCCACGCCGACGGGTCGCGGTACCCCGCCGAGGAGTGCACCACCGTCGCCGCGATGCGCGACGGGACGGTCTGCCATGTGGACCACGAGGTCTTCTGGCGCGCCGATGGGAGTTTCTTCCCGGTCACCTACACCACCACGCCCATGCTCGACGGGGGTGAGGTGGTGGGCGCGGTGGTGACCTTCCGGGACATCACCGAGCACCGGCGGGCCCACGATCAGGCGCGCACCGACGTGCTGACCGGTCTGCCGAACCTGCGGGCCTTCCGCGAGGCATTCGACGAGGCGGTGGCACGGGTGAGCGCCTCCGGCGGCGGTCTGGCCCTGGTCCTCTTCGACGTCGACCGGTTCAAACGGGTGAACGACGCCCACGGGCACCTGGTGGGCGACGAGGTGCTGATCGCCACGGCGGCCGCGCTGGCCCGGGTGGCGCGCGCCGGCGACGCGGTGGCGCGGTTGGGCGGCGAGGAGTTCGGCTGGCTGCTGCCGGGGCTGGACGCCCCCGGTGCAGTGGCCGCCGCCGAGCGCGCACGCGAGCATGTGGCCGCGGTGGCGCATCCCACGGCGGGGCGGGTGACGATCTCCGCCGGCGTCGCCGGGTGGGAACCGGATGTGCACGACCCCGGTGGCACCCTCTTCCGCGCCGCGGACGCCGCGCTGTACCGGGCCAAGGCCCTGGGGCGCGACCGCGTGTGCGGTCCGCCCCACCGTCAGAGCTGAGCGCGGGGGCCCCGCGCCGCGATCGCGGCGCGATCCGGCGAGCTGCGGCCGGCCCCGAGGGCGCGTCCGCCACGGCGGGGCTCCCCGCGTCGGATGCACCCGTTGGACTCCAGATAGTCGGAATTGCATGTACCGTGGGTGATGTTTGACACGACCTCCCCATGCGTGGGAGGTTTACGCCGTAATCCACGACGTGTTTGGAGACCCCATGGCCGACGCTCCGCCCCCCGCAGCCGACGTCCCCGACATCCCGATCCTGCAGACGCTCGGGAACCGGCGCAGCATCCGCTACTTCGACGCGAACCGCACCGTCGAGGACTGGAAGATCGAGGCGATGCTGCAGGCGGCACGCTTCTCGTCCTGCCAGGGCAACATCAACTGCACCGAGGCCATCGTGGTGACGAAGGACTCGGAGTACTGGGAAGACATCGAGGAATGTGTCTCGGGCTTCAACGTCCAGATCATCAACCAGGCCTCCCACCTGATCCTCTGGCTCACGAACCTGAACGCCTGGTACGGGCGTGCTGTGGACGGCATCTCCACCGTGTCGCTGTCGGGCGCCACCACGAAGTACCACGGGTGGAACTACGAGTTCTCGATGACGCAGACCATCCCGCGTCTGATGAGCTTCCCCACCGAGCGCACCGAGATCCTGCTGCGGTTCGAGAGCGGGCAGGCCGCCGCCAACGCGATCAACGCGGGCGTGGGCCTGGGCGTGGGCAACATCCTCATCGCGTTCGGCCGCAAGCCGGGCGGCATCGAGAAGGCCTTCGGCCTGCCGCCGCACTACCGCTTCACCTGGGGACACGCGGTGGGCTACCCGCTGGAGGACGCGAACGCCGGCGGTCAGCGCCCGCGGCTCAAGTTCGAGAAGCTCTTCCACGACAACGCCTTCGGCACGCCGCTCAAGTCGAACCCCGCCACGGTGGAGTTCCTCAAGGAGAAGGGCCTCATCCAGGAGCAGGCCCCGCTGCCCGGCCGCGTTGAGGAGATCCAGAAGATCGCCAACGACCACGGGCGCGACCCGGGGATGCTGTTCTTCCCCAAGCGTGAGATCGAGCGCCTGATGGCCGACGACGACTGGGACTTCGGGCCGAACTGGCTCGAGTACGCCCAGAAGGTGATCGAGACCGAGGAACTCCCGGACTACCCGGACGAGATGCGCGAGACGTTCCAGCGCCTCATGGCCGAGCACGGGATCGACGCGAGCAAGTTCCTCCCCGCCGAGGACTGAGAAGCCCTCCGCCCGTGGACTACGAGGACATCCTCTTCGAGGTCGCCGGCGGACGCGCGACCATCACGATCAACCGCCCGGAGCGCCTCAACGCGTTCCGGGGGGTGACCATGCTCGAGCTCTGCGACGCGTTCGAACGCTGCGCGGACGACGAGCGGGTGGGGGTGATCGTGTTCACGGGCGCCGGGGACCGGGCGTTCTGCGCGGGCGGGGACGTGCGCGACCCCACCCGCACCCTGGCCGAGAAGCGTCGCGGCCACATCGTGGGCCCGCGGCTGGCGAGCGCGATGCGTGACATCGGCAAACCCATCATCTGCCGCGTGCGCGGCTACTGCATCGGCGCCGGCAACGAGCTGAACATGATGTCGGACCTCACCATCACCGACACCACGGGGCGCTTCGGCCAGGCGGGACCCAAGATCGGCAGCGCCCCGCTGTGGTGGGGATCGCAGCTGCTGCCGGCGGTGGTGGCCGAGCGCAAGGCGCGGGAGATCCTGTTCCTCACCGGGCAGTACGACGCCCACGAGGCGCTGGCGATGGGGTTGGTGAACGCGGTGGTGGAGCCGGATGAGCTCGACGCCGAGGTGCAGCGCTGGTGCGATGAGATCCTGCGCCGCTCGCCGCAGGGCCTGCGGTTGGCGAAGACTGCGCTGAACGCGGCGACCGAACGGCTGCAGATGTCGGTGCAGCACGGAATGGAACTGATGGCCCTCAACCACGTGTTCGGCGATGAGCCGAAGGAGGGCATCGCTGCCTTCCAGGACAAGCGCGCGATCGACTGGCGCCGCTTCCGTGGTGGCGAGGGCCCCGAACCGGAGGGCGCATGATGGCCGAGTGGAGCGACTGGTACACGCGTGAGGACCCGACCGGCTGGGTGCTCAGCGACATCCTGCGCACCCGCGCCGAGCAGCACCCCGATCGCCCGTATCTGCGGTTCGAGGACGGGCCGTGGCTGGGGTACGGAACGGTGAACGCCCGCGCCAACCGGATCGCGAACGCCCTGCTGTCCCGCGGTGTGACCAAGGGCGAGTCGGTGAGCGTGATGCTGCCCAACTGTGCCGACTTCATCCCCGTCTGGTACGGGATCCTGAAGGCCGGAGGCGTGATGAGCTCCATCAACACGGCCTACAAGGGCGACTTCCTCTCCTGGACCATCAACCTGGTCGAGGCGCGGACCATCGTGATCTCCGACGAGTTCTTGGACCGGCTGGACCTGGTGCGCGGCGAGCTGCCGCATCTGCGCCACGCCGTCGTGTGGGAGTCGGGTCGCCGGCAGGGGCCGGATCCGACCGGCATCTCCTGGGAGACGCTGGCGGCGCTGGAGGACGGCGCCCGCGACGGCGAGCCCGACGGGGTGGAGCACTCCTGGACCGACGACGCGCGCATCATGTTCACCTCCGGCACCACCGGTCGCTCGAAGGGTGTGATCAAACAGAACGCCGCCGACTACTTCTCCGCCCGCAGCTCCATCGAGGCGATGGCGGTGCGCCGCGGCCTCGACCCGCACGACCTGTCCGGCGAGACCTACTTCTCCTGTCTGCCGCTGTTCCACTCGAACGCGCAGGTGCTGTGCGCGTATCCGGCGCTACTGTCGGGCGCGCGGGTGGCCTATGTGGAGCGCTTCTCGGTCACGCGCTTCTGGCAGCAGGTGATCGACGCCGGCGCCACCCAGTTCAACTCGATCGGCGCGATGATCTACTTCCTCTGGAACGCCCCGCCCTCCGAGCTGGACCGCGCGCATCGGGTGCACTCGGTGATGGCGGCGCCGGCGCCCAAGGACATCTACGAGGCGTTCGAGGAGCGCTTCGGCATCACCTTCGGCGAGGG
>JBIQJW010000172.1:0-4787 GCA_044507145.1 Actinomycetota bacterium | reverse complement strand
CGGGCGAGGGGTGGGCCCACGAGATCAAGTGGGACGGCTTCCGCGCCCTCACGCGTATCAGCGCCGGCGAGCCACAGCTCTGGAGCCGGCGCGGTCAGGACCTCACCTCCCGGTTCGCCGATGTCGCGCGCGCCCTCCCACGGGCCATCCGCACGCCCGAGTGTGTTCTGGACGGGGAGGTCTGCGCCCTGGATGCGGCGGGCCGGCCGGGCTTCGGCCTGCTGCAGCGTGGTGAGGGGACGCTGGTCTACTACGTGTTCGACGTCCTGGAGGTGGAGGGCGAGTCGCTGACCGATCGGCCGTGGCACGAGCGTCGCGAGCGCCTCGAGTCCCTGGTGGTCGCCGACGACCCGGTGGTGCGCGTGTCCCCCCTCTTCCCCGACGGGGCGGCCCTCTTGCGCGCATCGGCCGAGCAGCATCTCGAGGGCGTCATCTCCAAACGCACCGACTCGCCGTACCGTGCCGGCCGGCGCAGCAGCGAGTGGCGCAAGGCGAAGGTGCGCCACCGCCGGCGCTTGGCCATCGCCGGCTACCGGCGCGGCCAGGGCGGCCGGGAACGCCTCGGCGCCCTGATCCTCGCCCTGCAGGGCCCCGGTGGCTGGGAGTGGGCGGGCAACTGCGGCTCCGGGCTGTCCGAGACCGCCATCGACGAGATCCTCGAGCGCCTGGAACCGCTGGGCCGGTCGACGTCGCCGCTCGCCCACGTGCCGGCCGAGCTGCGCGGGCGGGCGGCACGTGCCGTGTGGGCCGAACCGCGACTGGTGTGCGAGGTGGAGTTCGTCGAATGGACCGACGAGGGCCGCCTGCGTGCGCCGATCTTCCTGGGGCTGGCCGAGGACGCCACCAACGCGGATGTGCGCCGGCATGCGGACGACCCGCCGGCCGCCGAGGCCGTCCCGGGCGAGGGCCCGGGTGCGCACGGTCCACGCAACGTCGAGATCACACGCCCGGACAAGGTCTACTTCCCGGACGACGGCATCACCAAGGGCGATCTGATCGCCTACTACCGGGCCGTGGCGCCGGTCCTGATCCCGCACCTGCGCGACCGGCCGCTCACGCTCATGCGCCATCCCCACGGGATCGACGGCGAGGGCTTCGTGCAGAAGGACCGGCCGCCGAACCTTCCGGACTGGATCCCGGTGGCGCCGCTCAAGGCCGGGACGAGTCGCGACTCGCGCACGCTCAGGTTCGTGCTGGCCAACGAACCGGACGCCCTGGTGTGGTTGGTGAACGCCGGCTGCATCGACATGAACGCCTGGTACTCACGTGCCCAGCACCCGCACCAGCCCGACTTCATGCTGTTCGACCTGGACCCGTCGGACGACGTCGGGATGGTGGAGGCCATGCGGGTGGCCCTCCTGGTGCGCGACATGCTGGCGCTGATGGGGCTGGCCTCGTACGCGAAGACCTCGAGCGCGCGCGGCGTCCACGTGATGGCGCCGATCGAGCCGGTGCACGAGTACCCCGATGTGCGCAACGTCTGCAAGGTGGTGGCCGGCGCCCTGGAGCGCACACATCCCGGTCTGGTGACGACCACCTGGGCGAAGGACCGGCGCCGCGGGGTGCTGATCGACTGCAACCAGGTCGGCTACGGCCGCACGATCTCGTCGGTCTACTCGGTGCGCCCGCGCCCCGGGGCACCGGTGTCCACGCCGCTCACATGGGATGAGGTGGAGCAGTACGCCGGCGGGGATATCGATTCGCGTGGGTTCACGATGGACGCGGTGCTGGATCGCATCGCCCGCCACGGCGACCTTTTCGCCCCGGTGGTCGCCGGCGGCCAGCGGCTAGATGATGCGCTCGCCCGCGTGCGCGGCGACGGCTGAGCCGCCGCACGTCCCACCGGTCCGGGCCGCGCGAGCGGCCCCGACCGCGTCAGTGGCGGAAACCCCCGGCGGACGCCTCGTCGTGGATCGGCTCGGTCTGGCGGTCCAGCAGCCCGATCGCCCGGCGCAGGTCGGACAGGAGCATGTCGGCCAGGTCGTGCGTGAACCCACGGCGCACCACGATCCGCAGGGCCGCCAGGTCGGTCCGCTCCGGCGGGAACGTGTACGCCGGCACCTGCCACCCGCGCGAGCGCAGCGCGTTGGAGACGTCGAAGGCCGAGTAGTTGGTGACCTCGTCACGCAACGTGAACGCGAACACCGGCAGTTCGTCGCCCCGCGTCAGAAGGCGGAACGGCCCGAGGGCCTCGATCTCCGCGGCCAGACGCGACGCAACCTCCCGGCTGTAGCCCTGGACGCGGCGGTACCCCTCGAATCCCAGCCGCAGGAAGTTGTAGTACTGGGCCACCACCTGGGCGCCGGGGCGCGAGAAGTTCAGCGCGAAGGTGGGCATGTCCGAGCCGAGGTAGTTGACGCGGAAGATGAGCTCCTGCGGCAGGGCGGCGGCATCGCGCCACACGGCCCAGCCCACCCCGGGATGCACCAGCCCGTACTTGTGGCCGGACGCGTTGATGGACGCGACGCGCGGCAGGCGGAAGTCCCACACGATGTCCGGATCGATGAACGGGGCGACGAAGCCGCCCGACGCGCCGTCGACGTGCACCGGGATGTCGTGCCCGCTGTGCGCCTGGAGCGCGTCGAGCGCGGCGCAGATGTCGGCCACCGGTTCGTACGACCCGTCGAAGGTGGAGCCCATCACGGCGACCACGCCGATCGTGTTCTCGTCGCAGCGCGCCGCGGCCTCGTCGGCCGTCAGGTGGAACCGCTCGCCCACCATGGGCACCAGGCGCATCTCCACGTCCCAGTAATTCGCGAACTTCTCCCAGCACACCTGGACGTTGTCGCCCATGACGATGTTCGGCCGGTCCGCCGGCAGCCCGGCCGCCTCCCGCGCCCGCTGCCAGCGCCGGCGCAGGGCGAGGCCGCCCAGCATCGCGGCCTCGCTGGACCCGGTGGTGGAGCAGCCGACCGGCTCGCCGGCGGGTGCGTTCCACAGCCGCGAGAGGATGGCGACGCACCGCCGCTCGATCTCGGCGGTCTGGGGGTACTCATCCCGGTCGATCATGTTCTTGTCGAGGCATTCGGCCATCAGCCGTTCGGCCTGGGGCTCCATCCACGTGGTCACGAACGTGGCCAGGTTGAGGCGGGCGTTCCCGTCGATCATCAGCTCGTCGTGGATGTACTGATAGGCGACGTCGGGGAGCAGCGGCCGGGCCGGCAGCGCGTCGTGGGGCAGCGCGAGGTCGTCGCTCATCAGGAGGGGCTCGCCGTCGCGGCCCCCCGACCGGTGCTGGCCATCGCGCATCGCAGCCCTCCCTGTCACCCCGGGCCGCGACCGCCGCGACCGCCGCGCCAGCCTATCCCGCGTCCGGGACGGGGAGATGGCGCAGGACGATCAGGCTGGTGCTGCCCGCCTCGGCGGTGCTGTTCCCGTAGGCGATCACCACCGGGGCGCCGGCCGGGAGCGCGGCGACGTCGCGCGTGAAGCGCAGCGCGTCCTCGATCATCGCGTCGACGTCGTCGCGGGCCGCGAAGTACCGCGACACCACGCCCCATTCGAGCGCCAGTTGGCGGGCGACCGGCAGCCGGTGGCACAGGGCGAGGATCGGGGCGCGCGGGCGGGCCCGCGAGAGGGCGCGCGGGGATCCCCCACTCTGGGTCGGTGCGATATACGCGGCGCACCGCCGGTTCTCGCCCAGCAGGGCCGCCGCCTGGAGCACGGCCTCGGCGTCGGTCATCCCGGGGTCGTCGCGTGGCTCGGGCGGCGAGATCGCCCGCTCGGCGACGCGGGCGATCTCGTCCATCGCCGCGACCGACTCGACCGGGTACGACCCCTGGGCGGTCTCACCGGACAGCATCACGGCGCTGGTGCCGTCCAGGATCGCGTTGGCCACGTCGCTCGCCTCGGCGCGCGTGGGCTCAGGCCGCAGGTGCATCGACTCCAGCATCTGGGTGGCCGTGATCACGAGCTTCCCGGCCGCGGTGGCGAGGGCGATGATGCGCTTCTGGGCCAGGGGGAGCTCCGCGACTCCCAGTTCGATCCCCAGGTCGCCGCGCGCCACCATCACGGCGTCTGCGGCGTCGATGATCCCCTCCAGGGCCAGCATCGCCTCGGACTTCTCGATCTTGGCCACCACACGCGCGTCGCCCAGGCCACGCGCCCGGAGTTCCTCCCGCAGCGCGTGGATGTCGTCGGCGGCGCGCACGAAGCTCAGCGCGACCAGGTCGGGCTGCAGCTCGGCCAGGGTGTCGAGGTCGTCCAGGTCCTTCTGCGTGAGGGACGGCGCGCCGGTGGCCACATGCGTGACCGCGGCGCCACGACGCGGCGCGATCTCGCCGGGTTTGATGCACCGGGCCACCAGCGCCGCCTCGCCGGCGTGCTCCACGACGCGGTCCACCGCCAGACGGGGCGTTCCGTCGCCGATCACGATCTCCGAGACGCCCGGCAGCGCCACGTCCGCCACGGCGTCCCATGCGATCGCGAGGCACCCGTCCGGCGTCGCGGTGCCCGGCACCACCAGCACCTCCTCGTCCACCGCCATGCGCCGGTGGGGCGTGTCCGGCGCCAGCCGGATCTTGGGCCCCTGGAGGTCGGCCAGGATGGCGATGGGCCGCCCGGTACGCGTCTCCAGCGCCCGGATCTCGCGCGCGTGGGCCAGCCACTGCTCCGGGGAGCCGTGGGACAGGTTGATGCGGGCCCCGTCCATGCCGGCCGCCTCCAGCCGTTCCAGCATCGCCGGGCCGGCGCTCGCGGGTCCGAGCGTCGCCAGGATCTTGGTCCGCCGCAGGCCCCGGGCCAGGGCTCCTTGGAGCGGTGTGTCCGGCATGCGCTGCACCTTATCC
>JBIQJW010000171.1:0-4795 GCA_044507145.1 Actinomycetota bacterium | reverse complement strand
CGAAGGCTGTTGATGCTCTGGGCCCAGGTGGAGCCGACGGAGTCGACGACGACGTCGGCGCCGCCGAGTTCCTTGACCGCGCCGGCCCAGTCCTCGGTGGTGCGGTAGTTGACGCCGTCCGCCGCCCCGAGCTCCTTCGCCCGGGCGATCTTCTCGTCGGAGGACGAGGTGACGATGACGCGGGCGCCGGCGGCGCGGGCGAGGTGGAGCGCGAAGGTGGCGACGCCGCCGCCGATGCCGACGATGAGGACGGTCTCACCGGGACGCAGGGCGGCGCGGCTGAAGAGCGCGCGCCATGCGGTGAGTCCGGCGAGGGGGAGGGCGGCCGCCTCCTCCCACGAGAGGCGCGCGGGCTTGGGGTAGATGTTCTCGGCGGGGATGGCGATCTGCTCGGCATAGGTGCCGTTGTCGGGCCCGCCGAGGATGCGGAAGCCGGGCTGCGGTGCGGCTTCACCGCCGCCCCAGGCGAGCGACGGGAGGATGATGACCTCATCGCCTTCGGCGATGCCGGAGACGCCGGCACCGACCGACCGCACGACGCCCGCGCCGTCCGAGCCGGGGATGACCGGAAGGGGGCTGGGCGCGATGCCCTTGCGGAGGAAGATGTCGCGCCGGTTGATGGCCGCGGCGCGCAGGTCGACGACCACGTGGCCGGGGTCGGCCGTCGGGTCGGGCGCCTGGGTCAGCGTCAGCACCTCGGGGGCGCCGGGCTCGGTGAGGACGATCGCGTTCACGTGGGGCCTCGCGGATAGGGGAACGTGCGTCCGGCGGAGCCTATCCGTGCCGGGTGCGCCCGTCGGCGCGCCCGTGTCAGTCGACGGTGGTGGGGGCCCGGGTGACCGCGAGCAGGGGGTACGGGTTGGTGCGCACACCGGCGCGCTCCCAGGCGATGCGCAGCACGCTGGACGCCGTTCCGAGACGCTGTCCGGGCGCGACGCTCACGCCGGGGCCCACGCCGGGGGCGTACTCGGAGAGGGGGCCATAGCCCAGACGGTCGCCGTCGGCGGTCTGGATCCAGAAGCCGACGCCCTCCTCCAGCTCGTCGACGGTGGCCGGCGTGAGCACACCGGCGGCCATCGCGACGGCGGGCGCGCCCGCGTCGGTGCTGATGGTGACGGCGCACTGCAGGCGCAGGCCGTCGGCGCACGGCACCGTGCCGGGCACGGCGAAGGTGTCGCCGTAGTCGGCGCGCGTCCCCTCGGCCAGGGCGAGCGGGAAGACGAATCCGGCGATGGTGGCCGCCCCGCCGGTGGCCGGGTCGGCGCCGTGCTCGGCGCCGGGCCCTGCGAGTTCGGGTGTGACGCCGCCCCACGCGGTGACCACAACGGGCCCGTCGGCGGGGGCTATGTCGTCCGCGGCCCGAGCGGTGGACTCGGGCTCGTCGGCGACGGCGCCGGCGCAGTCGGGGCGCGCGGCCTGCGTCTGGAGGAGGATCGGGATCTCGGGGTCGCCGCCCAGCGCCCGGTAGTACGTGCCCACGCCGTTCGCCCAGTGCTGGTTGAGCCCGCCGGGATCGTTGGCGGCACCGATGGGCGCCCACTTGCTCCCGATCGACGGGATGTCGTTCCGGCCCTCGGGGAGGTACAGCGAGTCCAGGGTGGTGGCGGCGCGTGCGATGGCATCGGCGTGGGTGTCGAAGCTCCAGCCCGGGCCGAGCCCGAAGGGGTTGCGGATGCGCTGGGCCGGCTCGTAGGTCTCCAGCATCGTCTCGTGGGCCGCGATGGCCACCAGAGCCCTCGGATCCACGCCCACGCGCTCACCCTCGCGCACGAACGTGTCGCCCTCCCCGGCCAGGGGGCTGCCCGCGGCGGCGAGGATGTCGTCGATGCCGGCGGCGTCGCCGGGGGCGACGCACACCATGTGGGCGCCGACGCCGCCGAGGGCGGTCTGGGCGGGCGCGGCCACCGGTGCGACGGCGGCGAGGGCTGCGGCGGCCGTGAGGCCGGTGAGGATGCGTCGAAGGCGCATGCGACGACGCATCTTAGGGCACGGACCGGCCGCCGCGAACGACCCGGGTCGGGGCGGGTCCGCCGGGGGCGGGACGGTGCTACGGTGCCCGGCCATGCCGAAGGCGACACCCGAACCGAACCGAGCCGAGCGCGACCGCAACATGGCGATGCGCAAGCGCCTTGCGGCCATCACGCTGGCCGTGGTGGTGCTGCTCTTCATCGCGCAGATCGTGACGCTGGCGATGGGGCTGATCGAGGTGTCGTGGGTGATCCTGGCGATCATCGTGATCGGGTGGTTCGTCCTGCGCTCCTACCAGAAGCGCTACCCCGTCTGATGAGCGGGTCGGGCGAGCACGCCGAGCGGCTCGCGCGGATGCGCGAGGAGATCGAGGCCCAGCTGGCACGGCGCGACCTTGCGGCCGACGGGAACGAGCGCGGCGACGCGCACCACCATCCCGCGGAGGCGGCGACCGACGCGGATCTGCGCGAGCACGATCTGCGCGAGCAGCTTCGGCTGCGTGAGAAGGAAGCCCGGTTGCGCGCGTCGCTGGAGGCGGTGGAGGCGGGCACGTATGGGATCTGCGCCGACTGCGGGAGCGAGATCCCCGAGGGGCGGCTTCGGCGCGTGCCCGACGCGACGCGTTGTGTGCCGTGCCAGTCCCGCGTGGACCGGCGCCTGGGGCGTAAGGCGCCTTAGCGCTCCGCCTGCGCCGGCCTGGTCACGCCGCGCTCGGGGCGTGCGATGCCGAACACCAGGGCCACCATCACGGCCCACAGCAGGCCGGCCACCGAGACGTGGAAGATGACCACCTCCCACGGCAGACCGTGGCGGTACTGGTATTCGCCGATGCCGATCTGGATCGCGATGAGCGGTACCAGCAGGATCGCGAGGCGCCCGGTGAGGCGGTCGACGCCCCCCTCACGCCAGAGCCACAGGGCCAGGATCACCGCGAGGGCGGTGAACGTGAACGCGATCCGCACATGGATGGTGGCGAGCTCGGCCAGGTTGCCCCAGGTGCGCACCACCCCCACGTCGCCGGGGTGCGGCCCGGCCGCGGTCACGACGACCCCGGTCACGATCACCGAGAGCGCGGCCAGAAGCGTGATGCCCGCCAGGGGCCCACGCCGGGGGTCCCACTCGCGCACGCGGCCGTCGCGCCAGTCGCGCGCCTCGCGGAACGCGACCGTGCCGCACGCCAGCGCGACCATGGAGAGCAGGAAGTGGGAGCCGACCGCGAGCGGGTGCAGGCCGGACAGCACCGTGATGGCGCCCAGCGGCGCCTGGGCGAGGCCACATGCCGCGGCGATGCCGCTCCACCACCGCAGGCGCCGAGGCGCCCCGGGCGCCAGTTGCGCCAGCGCCCACGTGATCACGGCGACGATCACCACCACCCCGGAGAGCAGCCGGTTGGCGTACTCGATCACCTGATGGCCGGCGCTCGCCGGGACCACTCGCCCCTCGCAGAGCGGCCAGTCCGGGCATCCCAGTCCCGAGCCGGTGAGCCGCACGATGGCGCCGCTGGGCACGATGACCCACAGCAGCACCAGGCTGACGAGGGCGAAGGCGGCGATGGCGTGGGGGGTGAGCAGGGGCCGCATGCGGCGGGAGGCCCGCAGGGATGAGATCACTCGCATCGGCCGTGGATGGTACCCGGAGGCCACCCACATCCGGGGGTGTCAGACTCCTGTGATTCCACGGCGTGACGACCCCACATCCACTCCCGGCCCGCCCCGGGGACGGCGCGCGCGGGCCGGCGCGGTGCTCGGCATCGTCGTCACGCTCGTCGCCCTGGCCATCGCGACGGTGTTCGCGTGGCCGGAGGGCGTCGACGCCCGGCGCCTGGTGGCCGGCACCGTCACGGCGCAGGAGCGCGTGGACCGGGCGGACCGCGCGACGCTCCGCGACCGGCCCGTCCCGGCGACGGCCTTTGCGCAACGTGCACGGGCGGCCGGGTGGGAACCGGTGGCCGTCGGCACCGACGAGATCCACGGCCGCGATGCGGTGTGGACCGTGTGGGAGCAGGCGGGCCGGCGCGTGGTGCACACGGTGCTCTCCGGGCAGCCCGCGGGACGCCCTGAGGGCTCGGGTCGCACCGGGCGCGGCGGCGTGCTGCTGTACGGCATCCGGGGCGACCTGCGCAACGTGGTCACCTGGACCGAGGGCGGGCGCACCATGGTGTTGTCGGGCACCGCCCTCACGCTGGGGGACCTCTACGATCTCGCCGGCGGGCGATGACGGGCATCCGCCCGGGGGAGGATGCGCGCGGTGGCGGTGGCGGTGGCGGTGGGGGACTCATGAGCGGGACCGGTGCGACCGATGGTGTGGGCACCCTCCGCCCAGTCCCTGCCGGGAGCCCAGATGGCCCTTCGCGATTCACTCCGGCGTGCCGCCCTCAGCTTCGTGCTGACCGCGGTGGTGCTGGTGGCGTTGCACCTGGCGCTCAACTGAGCGGACCCGCGCGGCGCGCGTGGGCGTTCCTGCTCTTGGCCCTGGCGCTGCTGTGCGCGCTGCCGGCCCTCGCCTCGGCCCACACCAGCTTCGAGGCCGCCGACATCAGCCCGGAGCGGGTGCGGATGGAGTTCGACGCCGCCGTGGAGACGGCGTTCCTGGACCTGGAGGTGCGGGACCGCGCCGGTGAGGTGGTGTCGGACAACCCGCGCCGCGATCCGGCCGATCCGCGGGTGATCGTGGCGGACATGCGCGTTCCGGTGCGGGACGGCACCGTGCGCTGGCGCGTGTTGTCGCAGGACGGCCATACCGGCGCCGGCATCGTCGAGCTGCGCGCCGGGGAGCCCGGCGGGGCGACCTCCGTGGCGCGCGCCGGCAACGGGGCCCTGCCGCTGAT
>JBIQJW010000170.1:0-4827 GCA_044507145.1 Actinomycetota bacterium | reverse complement strand
CCACCTCGGTGAGGGCGCGGGTCGGGTCGGCTCCGCGCACACGGTCGGCCAACCGGTCCACGTCCGCCGGTGCCGCGGCGCCCCGCCAGGCGACGATGTGGTCCGGGCGCACCAGCACCATGGGCGCGCCGTACGCCTCCCGCGCCGCGGCGGTGCGCACCTCAAGGAGCGTGAAGGGCACCCCCGCGCCGAGCAGCGCCCCGCCCACCGCGCGCAGCTCCTCCGGATCCGCCCCGAGATCGAGCAATGTGAACCACTGCCCGAAATGGTCGGAGAGCGGGTCGTCGGGCCCCAGCCACAGGTGCGGAGCGCGATGCCCCGGCCTGGCGGAAGGGTGGTAGGTGGACGGGTCCGCCGGCGGAGGTGTGCTCCCGTCGCCCACCACGATGGGCGAATCGTCGTGCCGGTCGTCGAAGAGCAATCCGTCGGCGCCCCGGGCCAGCACATCGCGCACCACGCCGCCCAGGGCGGCGCGGGCGGCGACGGCGTCTGGTCCGGGGCCCTCCACCTCCCCGTGGGAGCGGATGAGGGCGTCCATGTCGGCGGTGGCGCGCACGATCTCCAGCGTGGCGTCGGCGAGCCGGTTGGCCACGGCGGTCCGCTCCTGCGAGTAGGCGTCCAGGAGGACCTCACCGCCCCACCCGCGGACGACGGCCGCGAGCGCCCAACCGAGCCCCGCGGCGTCGGCGATGCCGGCGTTGAGGTTCTGCCCCAGGTGGGGCGGGAACGCCTGGGCGGCGTCGCCGGCCAGCAGCAGCCGTCCGCGCCGGCGCGTCCGCGCGATGCGCTTCTGCACCAGATGTGATGAGACCGACAGGAACTCCGGCTCGGCGTCACCGCCCAGATACCGGCGCGTGATGTCGAGCAGGTCGTCGGGGTCCAGTGCGTGGTCGGCCGCCACCGGGCCGATGCCGAGGCGCCACAGATCGCCGTCGAACGGCGAGATCATCCCGGAGACCTCGGGGTTGAAGACGAACATCAGCACGGCGGGCTCCAGGCCCAGGCGCTCGAAGGCGTCGGGCAACCGGAAGACCACGTTGAACATCCGCCCCAGCGGCTCGGTCTCGATCTGTTCGATCCCCGCCGCGCGGCGGACGACGCTGCGGCCCCCGTCCGCGCCCACGACCCAGCCGGCCCGGACGCGCCGCTCGGGGCCACCGCCGGCGGGTACGGCGACCACGGTGACCCCGTCGCCGTCGTCGACCACGTCCACCACCTCCCATCCCACGGCGACGGCTGCGCCGAGCGCCCCGGCGCGGTCGCGGAGGATGCGGTTCACGTGGTATTGGGGGAGGTCCTGCGGCGGCTCGGCCGAGAGTTCGTGCCAGTCTGCGGCCGGGGTCCACGCGGGCCGTCCGGCGTGCAGCGGATCGCAGAGATCGTCGCCCGCGACGCGCGTGCGGATGACCCAGCCGCGGTGCCATGAGTCGGGGAGGGTCTGGCGCTCCCGGAAGTGGCGGGCCACGCCCCAGCGGCGGGCGAGCTCCAGGGTCCTGATGGAGATGTTGCGGGCGCGCACATCGGCGGTCTGGATCGCGGTGCGTCGCTCGATCACCAGCGGTGTCACGCCGCGCGACGCCAGCTCGATCGCGATGGCCGAGCCGACCGGGCCGCCGCCCACCACCACCACGTCTGCATGGGCCGGGAGCGGCGGCGTGGCCGGCGGGTCGCGCACCACCGCCGGCGCCGTGGGATCCGCGAGGTCGGGGTCGGCGGCGACGTCGCACGGGGACGTCTGCGCGAACGTCGGCATCACCGTGCGCGCGGCCGAAGCCACCGTACCCCCCGTCGACACCGTCACCTGCGCACCTCCGCGTGCGTGATCAGTATGTGCGATCACTTACATCACTCATCCTTATGAGCGATGCCGGGCACGGTATCACGTCATCGAAGACTCGTATGTCTCCAATAGACAATGCTGATGACACGGGTCACGTGGGCTCGCCGCTGCGGCATTGCCGGAGCGTTCGCGATGCGGCGCGGGCACACGGCCCGCGGCGGGTCAGACGCCGGGCTGGAGGATGAGGGCGCCGACGCCCAGGATGGCGATCATCAGCGACAGACCGATGATGCCGAGCACGATGCCGGCGATGGCGGCACCGCGGCCGCCCAGGCGCCCGTCGTTGGCGCGGATGTCGCCCAGGGCGGCCACGCCCAGGGCGGCGGCGGCGCCGGAGAACACCGGGGCGATGATGCCGCACACGCCGAGGGCCGCACCCAACGTGGCCCGCAGCGACGAGCGCATCGGGCGCCCGTCGGGCCGGATGGGCAGCGCGTCCCGGGCCTCCTGAGATGCCGGTGGGCGGGCCAGGGCGATCTGGCGCAGGGCCACCAGCGCACACGCCACCGCGATCACCGCGATCCAGAAGGCGATCACCAGCAGGATGCCCCCGCCTTGGAGCGTGGTGCTCTGGTCGGCGACGAACGTCTCGGAGATCCGCCCGCGCACCAGCTCGATGCCGGCGGTGGTGGCGGAGGCCGTGATGACCAGCACGCCGATCGGGGCTGCCCACGACCACGGCGCGAACGCCGCGCCCACGGCCAGCACGAAGGCCACGGCCCCGATCACGGCGACCACCGGTTCCACCGACAGCGTGGTGGTGATGTCCTCGTGGGCGCGCAGGTGCCCCTCGACCAGTTCGCCCATCGGCGCCAGGGCCACGAGGAGGGCCGCGATCGCGCCGAGCAGGAAGGACGCGCGCAGGAAGCGCTGTCCGGTGAGGCCGAGTGCATCCACGACGGCGAAGGCTACTCGACCGGCAGCGGCACCGACCGGGCCCGGATGACCCCATCGGCCACGCTCATGATCCCCACCCGAGGCCGCATCGCGTCCGCGCCCAGCGCGCGCCGGTGGTGGCGCACCGCCCGGTCGGCGATGCCGGCGGCGCCCGGGCGCGGCGCCCGTCCCCCCTCCAGGCTCCCCCAGGGGCACACGGCACCGGGGCAGAACAACAGTGTGGAACCGCGGCGGGCGATGACGGGCTCGTGCCAGTGGCCGTAGACGATCGCGTCGACCGAGCCGAAGCGCCGCACCAGGGACCGTCCCAGGCCGGCGCGGTAACGGTGGGCGCCCAGGAGGCTCGCCACCACCACCGACGCATCGATGGCCCGTGCCCGCGCGCCATGGGAGACACCGATGCGCACGCCGGCGATGTCCACCACGGCGGCAGCCGGCAGCGGCGGGCCGCCGCGCAGGTCGTGGTCGCCGCGCACCGCGACCACCGGCGCGATAGCGCGCAGGTCGTCCAGCACGCGGTGGTGGCTCATGTCGCCGGCGTGCAGGATCAGATCGCACCCCGACAGGAGCTCCCCCACCCCGTCCGGCAGCCGCTCGAGGAACTCGCCGACATGCGTGTCGGCCACCACCCCGATGCGCGCCGCGCGGGCCACGGGCCTAGCCGGCGAAGCTCCGCGCGGCCCGCGCCCGCTCCACGCCCAACGCCACCAGGCGGTCGACCAGATCAGCGTAGCCGATGCCGCCGGCCTCCATCAGCGCCGCGTAGACGCTGGTGGGCGTGAACCCGGGCATGGTGTTGAGCTCGGACAGCAACACCTCGCCGTCGTCGCGCAGGAAGAAGTCGATGCGGGCGAGACCCGAGCACTCCACGGCCGTGAAGGCCCGCAGCGCCAGCTCGCGCGCCCGCTCGGCGGCGGCCGGCGGGATGTCGGCGGGCACGCTCAGGCGCATGCGCCCCGGCTGGTACTTGGTGTCGTAGTCGTACCACTCGGCGTCGTACTGGATCTCGCCGACCGGCGACACCACCGGCTCCGGCTCGCCCAGCACACCCACCTCGATCTCGCGGCCGCTCACGCCGCGCTCCACCAGCGCCTTGGGGTCGTGGCGCAGGGCCAGATCCAGCGCGGCGTCGAGTTCCTCGGGTCCGGTCACCCGGCTGATGCCCACACTGGAGCCCAGACGGGCCGGCTTGGAGAACGCCGGGTAGCCCACCACCTCGGCCACCCGCGCCCGCGCGGCCTCCGGATCGGCGCACCACTCCTCGTGGGTCACCACCGTGAACTGCGGGGTGGGGATGTCGGCCGCCGCGAGCACGCCCTTGAAAAACGCCTTGTCCATCGCCAGTGCCGATGCGGCCACGCCGGCGCCCACGTACGGCACCCCGGCGCACTCCAGCATCCCCTGCACCGTGCCGTCCTCGCCGTTGGGGCCGTGCAGCACCGGGAACACCAGGTCCAGCGGCCGGGGCGCGGTGCCGTTCAGCGACACCAGGAGCGCTCCGCCGTCCGCACCGCGCGCGAGCGTGACGGTCTCCTCGCCGGCGCGCCACACCCCGTCGCGGGCGATCCGCACCGGGATCACGTCGTAGCGCTCCGGATCGAGCGCCTCGATCACCGCGGCGGCCGACGCCAGGGACACGTCGTGCTCGCTGCTGGCGCCGCCCATCAGCACGCCCACCCGCATGCGGCCGCTCACGGGAGCTCCGGGGCCGGGACGCCCCCGGCCGGATCGGTGGTGACCGCCGGCGGCGTGGTGGTGACGGGCGGCTCCACCGGCGGCTCCGGCTCGGTCGGCATCTCGGGACCGTCGCTCACCGTGATGACGATGCGCGCGCCGCGCTCCACCTCCGAACCGGCACCCGGGGTCTGGGCGATCACCTCACCGGCCGGCCGGTCGCTGGGCGCCGAATCGCTGGTGACCACGAACCCGACGCCCTGCAGCTTGGCCGCCGCGTCCGAGTAGGTGTTGCCCACGACGTTGGGCACGGTGATGGTGGTGGGTGCGGGCTCGGTCGCCAGCGTGATGTTCACCCGGTCCCCCTTCTGGACGGTGTCTCCGCGCGGGGGATCCTGCCCGACCACGAGGCCCGG
>JBIQJW010000169.1:0-4829 GCA_044507145.1 Actinomycetota bacterium | reverse complement strand
CGGCGACGCACGCGCGCCACGCCGCCTCGATCGCCCCCAGTTCGCGAGCCTCGACCGGCAGCACGTCCTTCGCACCGGTCGGGATCCGCGCCGCGGTCACCGCGGCGCCGGGCTCACTCACGTACCCGCTCGATGTCGGCCCCGACAGCGCGCAGCCGGTCGTCGATGCGCTCGTAGCCGCGGTCGATCTGGCCGACGTTACCGATGGTGCTGGTGCCCTTCGCCGCCAGGCTGGCGATGAGCATGGCCATGCCGGCGCGGATGTCCGGGCTCTCCAATCGCTCGCCGTAGAGCTGCGCGGGGCCGCTCACCACCGCGCGGTGCGGGTCACACAGGATGATGCGGGCGCCCATCGCCACCAGCTTGTCCACGAAGAAGAGCCGGTTCTCGAACATCTTCTCGAAGATCATCACGGTGCCGTGCGTCTGGGTGGCCACGGCCGTGGCGATGCTGGTGAGGTCCGCCGGGAACGCCGGCCAGATACCGTCGTCCACCTTCGGGATCGCGTCGCCCTCATCCGAAACCACGCGCAGGTCCTGATCGGGCGGAACGCGCAGCGTCGTGCCCTCCATCTCCACGCGGATACCCAGGCGCTCGAAGGTGAGGTTGATCATCCGCAGGTCGTCGGGGCGCACGCCGGGGATCGTGAGGTCCGAGCCGGTGATCGCGCCGAGCCCGATGAAGGATGCGATCTCGATGTGGTCGGGACCGATGCGGAAGCGCCCACCGCCCAAGCGGTCGACGCCCTCGATGACCAACAGGTTGGTTCCGATGCCCTCGATCTTCGCGCCCAGTTCCACCAGGAAGTTCGCCACATCCTGGACGTGTGGTTCGCAGGCGGCGTTGAGGATCCGCGTCTGCCCCGGCGCCAGCACGGCCGCCATCAGCGCGTTCTCGGTGGCCGTCACCGAAGCCTCGTCGAGGAAGATCTCGGCGCCGTGCAGCCCCTCGTGCCGCAGGCGGTAGCCGCGGTCGACGGTGCACTCCGCGCCGAGCTCTCGGAACGCCAGCAGATGCGTGTCGACGCGCCGGCGGCCGATGAAGTCGCCTCCGGCCAGCGGAAGGTCCACCGCGCCGCAACGTGCCAGCAGCGGGCCGGCCAGCAGGAGCGACGCCCGCAGGCGCCGGCACAGCTCCGGGTCCAGCTCGGTGGTGCGCACGTGCTCTGCGCGCAGGGCCACGGCGTTCGGGCCCGCGTCGCGGATGTCGACCCCGAGGTCGTCGAGCAACGCGAGCATCGCGTGCACGTCGAGGATGTCGGGGACGTTCTCCAGCACCACCTCCTCATCGGTGAGGAGGCACGCCGCGAGGATCGGCAGGGCCGCATTCTTGTTGCCGCTCGGCACGATGGTGCCGGAGAGGGGGCGACTGCCCCGGATGACCAGCTTGTCGTCGCTCACGTCTGGGGGACCGGTGTCCTTGCTCGTGGGTTCCGGGCGGGCGCCGCGACGGCCGTCCGGGCACCGTCCGAAGACTCGTGCTCAGTCCCTGAGCCATCCGCCCGAGGGCCGCAACCGTGCGCGTGGCGGGCGATGCGCGCCGCACCGACGGCCGTTGGGCAGCCTAGCAGCCGCACACCGCCGAAACCGTGGTCGCCAGGCGTTCGATGTCGGCATCACACCAGTGAAACCCGATCGACGCCCGCAGTGCACGCGGATACTCCAGCCACCGCACGATCACGCCCGCCTCGGCCAGGCGCGCACAGGCGACGACGGCGTCCATCCCGGCGATGGTGAAGGTGATGAGCCCGGCGGCCGGCCCCTCCGGCGTGAGCACCTCGACCCCGGGGATCCCCGACAGCGCCGCGCGCGCCGCCACGCGCCCCTCCCCCACCCGTTCGTGGATCCAGTCCCAGCCGAGCCCGTCCATCCAGTCGAGCCCCGCCGACCACGCCGCCAGCAGCGCCATGGGCGGCGTCGACAGCTCGTACCGCCGCGCCCCCGGGTGCAGGTCCACGCCCCCGTCGGGGGTGTGGGAGGTGCCGCTCTCGTACCCGCCGAAGGTCGGCGACAGGCGGGCCACCGCGTCGGGCGCCACCCACAGTGCGCCGAGCCCCTCCGGTCCGTACAGCCACTTGTGCGCCGGGAACGCGTAAGCGTCGACGCCCAGCGCGGGCGCGTCCACCGGGATGGCCCCCACCGACTGGGCCCCGTCCACGACGCACAGGGCCCCCACGTCGTGTGCGGCCCGGGCCGCACCGGCCACGTCCAGGCGCGCGCCGGTCCCATAGGCCACATGTGACACCACGACCATCCGGGTGCGCGGGCCCGCCAGCGCGGCCACGCCTGAGCCCAGGTCGCGCATCGCCTGCTCGGCCGGCACGTGGCGCACGCGCACACCGACCCGGCGGGCCAGGATGCCCAGCGGAACCGACACCCCCGGGTGCTCCAGGGCGGTGGTGATCACCTCGTCGCCCGGCCGCCACTCGATCCCCCACACCGCGATGTCCACGCCATGGGTCGTGTTCCCGGTGATGCCGACATCCTCCGGACCGCCACCGACCAGCGCCGACGCCCGCGTCCGCACTCCCTGCGCGACCTCCGCCATCGCGTCGACGGCCGCCAGCGTGGCCCGTCCGGCCCGCAGCCCGTCGTCCAGCGCCGCCACCGCGACGCGGTGCGCGGTACGCGTGAGGGGCCCGGCGCCCCCGATGTTCAGGTACAGCGCCGGCTCGGCGCAGCTCGGCACCTCCTCCCGCACGCGCTCGCGGGCCCTCGCCCGGGCGTCGCTCACAGCGGGCCACCTTCGTCGATCGGGCCGGCGTCCGGCAGGTCCTGCGCGGTCAGCTCCTCGATCCGCCGTTGTGCCACCGCCAGGCGCGTCCGGCACAGCCGCAGGTACTCCTGCCCCTGCTCGAACAGACCCACCGCCTCCTCCAGGCCCACGCCGCCCGCCTCCAGGCGGGCCACCACCTCATCCAATCGGGCCAGCGCCACCTCGAACGCCATCTCCTGCTCCGCCGCCGCATCCTCGCTCATCGCACCTCCTCCACCCGCGCGCCGATCCGTCCATCCCGCATCTGCACCTCGACCCGGTCGCCGGCACGCACACCCTCCACGCCCGCCACCACATCACCGTCTGCGCGCCGGATGATCGCGTATCCGCGGGCCACGGTCCGCTCCGGTGAGAGCGTCCGCAGCAGACCCTGCGCCGCCTCCAGCCGACCGGCGGCCCCCTCCTCGATCCGCTCCACCGCCCGCGCCAATCGATCGCGCCGGCCGTCCACGCCCACAGCGGCCTCCACCGCCATCCGCGCCATGGCGGACGCCAGGGCAGCCTGCGACCGCTCCAGCCGTTGCCCCGCCGCCCGCGCCGCCGACGTCAGGCCGCGACTGAGGCCGTTACCCGCCGTCGCCAGTCGTTCGCGCCCCTCGCGCTCGGCCCGCGCCAGTCCGCGCCCGATCGCCGCCGCCGCGTCGTCCAACGCCACCGTCAGCGCCTCCACGTTCGGCGCCACGGCCACCGCCGCCGCGGTCGGCGTCGACACACGCATGTCCGCGACCTCATCGCACAGGGTCATGTCGCGCTCGTGCCCCACGGCCGAGACCACCGGCACCGGGCACGCGGCCACCGCGCGGCACACGGCCTCGCTGTTGAACGCCATCAGGTCCTCCAGCGAACCACCACCTCGCGTGATGACCACAACGTCCACGCCCGGCGCACGTCCGGCCGCGAACACCGCGCGCGCGATCATCCGCGGCGCGCCGTCCCCTTGGACCGGCGTTCCCACCACCAACACATCCAGCTCCGGAAACCGGGCCCACGCGTTGCGCAGGAAGTCGTCGCGCGCCGCGCCCTCGGGGCTGGTCACCACGGCCACCCGCCGCGGCACCACCGGCAACGGACGTCCCTCACCGGCACGCAGCAGTCCCTCCGCCGCCAGGGTCCGCCGCAGCTCATCGATGCGAGCGCGCAGCAGTCCCTCGCCGGCCAGCTCCATCACCTCCACCCGCATGCTCACACGAGCCCGCTGGCGATAGAACTCGATCCGCCCGTGGGCATGAACCATGCCGCCGGCTCGGGGACGCGGGGCGATGCGGTCGAACACCACGGCCCTCATCGACGCGGCCACCTCGTGGGCGCCCCGCAGCGTGAAGTACACCTGCCCGCCGGCGCGGCGGATGTCATCGATCTCGGCCTCCACCCAGAAGGCGCGCAGGTCGTCGAACTTCACGGCGATGGCCTGGGTCACCTCTTCGAGGTTCCACACCTTTCGCGATCCGACCAGCTTCACAGCATCCACCCGGGTGACGGGACGGCAGAGAATCCCGGAAACGACAACGGCCACGGAGTGATCCGTGACCGCTTGCCTGCTACTGAACTAATCCCGGCGGCGACCTGCTCTCCCGCGAGTCTTCACTCGGAGTACCATCGGCGCTGAGGGTCTTAACGACTCTGTTCGGAATGGGAAGAGGTGTTTCCCCCTCGCTAAAACCACCGGGAATGCTTGAGGCGTACCCTCAAGACTGCATAGCGGCAAACGGTGTGCAAATAAGGTCAAGCCCTCGGCGGATTAGTACTGGTCTGCTGAACGCATTACTGCGCTTACACATCCAGCCTATCAACCAGGTGGTCTACCTGGAGCCTTACCCCCTCAAGGGGGTGGGAGATCTCATCTTGAGGTGGGCTTCCCGCTTAGATGCTTTCAGCGGTTATCCCGTCCAGACGTAGCTAACCAGCAGTGCCGTTGGCACGACAACTGATACACCAGAGGTCTGTTCATCCCGGTCCTCTCGTACTAGGGACGACTCCTCTCAAATCTCCAGCGCCCACCGCAGATAGGGACCGAACTGTCTCACGACGTTCTGAACCCAGCTCGCGTACCGCTT
>JBIQJW010000006.1:0-33194 GCA_044507145.1 Actinomycetota bacterium | reverse complement strand
GGCGGCGCGGCTGGAGTAGGCTCACCGGGACATCACCAATAGCCGCGCGCGAAGGGGAACTCCGGTGCGAATCCGGGGCGGTCCCGCCGCTGTGACCGGGAACGAACGCCGAACCGCCACCGGGGCCCCGTGCCCCGGGAAGGCCGGCCAGTAGGAGGCCCGGGAGCCAGAACACCCAACGGGCGCATCCACGAAGGGAGCACCATGGGCGAGGTACCCATGAGCACCGACGGCCGGCCGGAGATCACCGTGCTCGGCCTTCCCCGCATGGGCCGTGACCGCGAGCTGAAGTTCGCGCTCGAGGCCTACTGGCGCGGGGAGATCGGCCAGGAGGATCTGGAGAGCGTCGCCTGGGCCGTGCGACACGATGGCCTGGTGCGGGCGGCCGCCGTCGGGCTGGACGTCGCGCCGTGCGGCGACCAGACGCATTACGACCACGTGCTGGACATGGCGTTGACACTGGGCGCGCTGCCGCCGCGGTGTGCCGACCTGGACCTCGCGGGCATCGATCTGGAGTTCGCGCTGGCGCGCGGGACAGCGGCGACCGCGCCGCTGGAGATGACCAAGTGGTTCGACACGAACTACCACCACCTGGTGCCGGAGATCGGGCGCACGATGCAGTTCCGCCTGGACGCCTCGCGCCACCTCGCCCATCTCCGACAGGCCACCGCGCTGGGCATCGCCGCCCGCCCGGTACTGGTGGGGCCGTACACGTTCCTGCGCCTGTCGCGCGGCGCCGAGCCGGGCGTGGATCCCCTGGATCACCTGGACGCGCTCGTGCCGCTGTACCTGGACCTGATCGCGCAGCTGCATGCGGCCGGGGCGAGCGGTGTGCAGATCGATGAGCCGGCGCTGGGCCTCGAGCCCGACGAGCGCGAGCGCGCCGCCGCCCGTGAGGCGCTCTCGACCATCGCCGCGACGGGCGTGCCGATCACGCTGGCCACCTACTTCACAGGGATCGCGAGCGAGTTGCCGTGGGTGCTCTCGATCCCGTTCCACCGGGTCCACATCGACCTGGTGCGCGCGCCGGGCCAGTTGGACGCGGCGCTCGACTGCGACCTTCGCGCCGGCGGGCTCTCGCTGGGGATCGTCGACGGGCGCAACGTGTGGCGCACCGATCCGGACCGCGCCCTCAGCCAGGCCCGCCGCGCCGTCGAGCGGCTGGGCGCCGACCGCGTCACCCTGGCGACGTCCTGCTCGCTCATGCACGTTCCCCACAGCGCCGCACGCGAGACAGGCATCGATCCCGAGGTCCACGACTGGCTGGCCTTCGCGGACGAGAAGCTGGGCGAACTGGTGATGCTGCGCGAGGCGGTGCACGACCCGGACCACCCAGGCGACGCGTTGCTGCAGGCGCGCCGCTCGCTCGAGCGGCGGCGGGCGTCGGCGTTCACGAACAATCCCGAGGTCGCGGCCCGGATCGCCCGGACCCAAACGGCCCCGGCGCCGCGACGCGCACCGTTCGCGGAGCGCCGGCGGCTGCAGGACCGGTCCCTGGCGCTGCCGGAGCTCCCGACGACGACGATCGGCTCGTTTCCGCAGACCCAGGAGCTGCGCGATGCACGCGGACGCCACCGTGCCGGGGAACTCACGGCCGATGCCTACCGGGCCGTCCTGACCGACTCCATCCGCGACACCATCGCGCGCCAGGAGGCGCTGGGCCTCGACGTGCTGGTGCACGGTGAGCCCGAGCGCAACGACATGGTCGAGCACTTCGGCGAGCGCCTGGACGGCGTCACGTTCACACGGAGCGGCTGGGTCCAGTCCTACGGGAGCAGGTGCGTGAAGCCGCCGCTGATCTACGGCGACGTCTCTCGCCCGGAGCCCATGACCGTCGACTGGTGGCGCCTGGCACAGAGCTTCACCGACCGGCCCGTGAAGGGCATGCTCACCGGGCCGATCACGATCCTGAAGTGGTCGTTCGTGCGCGACGACGTGGCCGATGCGGTCGTCGCAGAACAGATCGCCCTTGCGGTGGGTGACGAGGTCCGTGACCTGGAGGCGGCGGGATGCCGGGTGATCCAGGTCGACGAGCCCGGCCTGCGCGAGGGGCTCCCCCTCAAGCGCTCGGCCCGCGCGTACTACCTCGGGTGGGCGGTCGCCGCGTTCCGGCTGGCCACGGCGATCGCGCAGGACACCACACAGATCCACACCCACATGTGTTACGCCGACTTCGAGGACATCGTGGATGAGATCGCCCGGATGGACGCCGACGTGATCTCACTGGAGGCGTCGCGCTCGCACATGGATCCGCTCGATGCCTTCGGGCGCCGCTACCCGAACGCGGTGGGACCCGGCGTGTACGACATCCACTCGCCGCGCATTCCGACGGCCCGGGAGATGGAGGACCTCCTGGCCGAGGCCGAGCGGCGCATCGACCGCGACCGCCTCTGGGTCAACCCCGACTGCGGACTCAAGACCCGCACGTGGGACCAGGTGGAGCCGGCCCTGGCGAACATGGTGACCGCGGCACGGCGTCGGCGCGCGGTCACGGTGACGAGCGCGGACTAACCGGACACGGGGTCTGCCGGGGGCAGGCCGAACAGCCGGCGCATGTCGGCGCCGGCATCACGCGCCAGCAGTTCGGCCACTCGGACGAGGACCGCGAGGTCCTCGTCCGCCAGCTCCGCGAAGGTCTCGGGCGGCCGCACGAAGGCGTTGCGCAGCCGCGCCTGCGCCCGCCGGCCGGCGTCGGTGAGGACCAGCTCCTTCACGCGCCGATCGGCCGGCGATGTGCGCCGCCGCGCCAAACCGCGTTCCTCCAGCCGGTCGGCCGTGGACGTCATCTGCGAGGCGTCACAGCGCAGGAGCCGGGCCATGTCGCCCAGGCTCGGGGCGTCCTCCGGGTGGAGCCGCATCAGGGCGATGGCCTGAGGAGGCGTGAGCCCCTCGGCCTGCGACGCGGTGAGCCACACCGCGCGCTGCGACATGAAGGCGGTCCCCAGCAGAGTCCACGCCCGTCGCACCAGCTCGTCGCGCCCGGGTTCCATCGAAGACCTCTCCACCTTCCACCCTCTCCGCATGGCCGAACCTTTACGTCCAGCGTATCTTTGACTAATGTCAAATATATCGCACAGGCGAACATCGAGAGTGGGCAAGCATGAGCGGTTCGGACGACGCCCCGGCGATCGAGGTCCGGGGACTCACCAAGCGATTCGAGGAGGTCCGGGCGCTCGACGGCGTGGATCTCACGGTGCCGCGCGGCACGGTGCTGGGACTCCTGGGGCCCAACGGCGCCGGCAAGACCACCACCGTGAACATCCTGGCCACCACGCTTCGGCCCGATGAGGGCACGGCCCGTGTCCTCGGCATCGACGTGGCGCGCGATCCCGCGCGGGTGCGCGGGGTCATCGGTCTGGCCGGGCAGTACGCCGCCGTCGACGGCACGCTCACCGGACGGGAGAACCTGGCGCTCATCGGCACCCTCACCCACCTGCCCCGCCGTGCCATCCGCCGACGCGCCGACGAACTGCTGGAGCGCTTCGCGCTGCAGGACGCCGGCGACCGCCTGGCGCGCACCTACTCGGGCGGGATGCGGCGCCGGCTGGACCTGGCGGCGGCCCTCGTGCACCAGCCGCCGGTGCTGTTCCTGGACGAGCCCACCACGGGATTGGACCCGGCCAGCCGCAACGACCTGTGGACGACGGTGCGCGAGCTGGTGGACGACGGCACCACGGTGCTCCTCACCACGCAGTACCTGGAGGAGGCCGACCAGCTCGCCCACCGGATCGCGGTGGTCGACCACGGCCGCGTGATCACGGAGGGCACGCCGGCGGAGCTGAAGCGCCGTCTGGGCGCGACGGTGGTGGAGCTGGGCTTCGCCGACGCCGGCGACGCCGCCCGTGCCCTCGATGCGCTCGCCCCGCTCGACCTCGGAGCGCCCACCCTGGAGGAGTCGCACGTGCACGTGGCGGTGGCCGAGGGTGCACAGGCGCTGATGGCGGCGCTGCGTGCGCTGGATGCGGCCGCCATCGCCCCCACCACCGCCGCCGTGCGCGAACCGTCGCTGGACGACGTGTTCCTCAGCCTCACCGGCGCCCGGGCTGAGGCGCCGGCACCGGCCGGCGACGGCCCCGGCGCATCGGCCGACGCCCGCGGTGAGGAGGTGGCCGCATGACCACCGACACACTCCGTGAGGTGGTGCCGGTGGGCCAGGGCCTCGGCTTCGCCCTGCGCGACACGGCGGCGATGACCTGGCGCAACCTGCTGCGGATCCGGCGCCTGCCCCAGTTGCTGGTGTTCGCCACCATCCAGCCGCTGCTGTTCGTCCTGCTCTTCCGCTACGTCTTCGGCGGTGCCATCGACGTGCAGGGGGTCGACTACGTCAACTTCCTCATGCCCGGCATCTTCGCCCAGGTGGTGGCGTTCGGCGCCATCAACACGGCGTTGGGGCTGGCGGAGGACCGCAGCCAGGGCCTCATCGAGCGCCTGCGGTCGCTGCCCATGGCGCGCTCCGCGGTGCTGATGGGCCGCACCATCAGCGACCTGGTGCGCAACATCTTCGTGGTCGCGCTGATGCTGGGCGTGGGCATCGCCGTGGGCTTCCGCGTGCAGACCGACTTGGGCAACCTGCTGCTGGCGCTGGGCCTGCTGCTGGTGTTCGGCTTCGCCCTGTCGTGGATCTTCGCGCTCATCGGCCTGTCGGTGAGCGGCGCCGAGACCGCGCAGGCGGCGTCGTTCCCGATCATGATGATCCTGGTGTTCGCGTCCAGCGCGTTCGTCCCCACCGACTCGATGCCCGACTGGCTGCAGGTGTGGGCCGACAACCAGCCGGTCTCGGTCACCGTCGATGCCGTGCGGGCGTTGGTGCTGGGCGGCCCGTGGGGCGCCGACGCACTCACCAGCCTCGCCTGGTCGGCGGGCATCCTGGCGGTGTTCGCCCCGCTGGCGGTCCGCCGCTACCGCCGCAACTGAACCCACATCCGTCCCGCCCGCGGCCCCACCGGGCCGGACACGTTCAGTCGATGCCGGCCCGCGTGTGTGTGGGGAGCCCGTGGGCCGCGGCGAGTGCCTTTCCGGTGCCGCGGCGGATGGCGATGTCCACCCGGTCGCGGTCGATCCCGGCCTCCACCAGCTTCTGGCGCAGCTCGCCCTCCATCGCCTGGCGGAAGAACAGGAGCGTGACGGCACCCAGGGCCAGCATGCAGTGGCTCAGCATCATCACGGTGCCCGCGTTGGCCTGGTCCTCCAGCGGCTGGAATCCCCACACCTCGGCCGCAAGCGCGTGCGATGCGTAGAAGGCCGTGCCGGAGAACCAGTAGACGTTGGCGATGACGAGGCCGACGGTCCACACGCCGCTCATGTAGCTGCCCTTCCAGCCGGTGCTGAACCAGCGCGGCGCCGGCACGCGCTCGAGCACCGGCATCCACAGCAGCGTCCCGAAGGCCAGGAAGGAGATCTGCTGCAGCACCCAGAGCGCCGGCGACACCAGCACGTGATGGTGTACCTCCGGCAGCAGCCACAGCACGGTCGTGAGCGTCCAGACCGTGAAGGCCACAACCGGGTGCTGGATGCGCTGGATGCGGCGGATGGTGGTGGGCGACAGGTACCGCTCGGCGGCGTCGCGCGGGATCCCCAGCAGCAGGAACAGCGGGGCCACGGCACCGATGAGGACGTGCTGGAACATGTGGGCGGCGAGCAATCCCTGCTGCGACATGCCCCCGAGCGGCGTGCAGACCGCCAGGAGCAGCACCGCGATGCCCGACAGGAAGTACGCACGGTGGCGGCCGGTCACGCCGGAATCCGGCGCGCGCGCCAGCAGCAGGTACACCAACCCCAGCATCACGAACACCGCCACCTCCACCGGCGGCACCGACCAGAGCTGCATCGGGTCGGTGATCGGCACCCCGCCCCAGCCCCCCTGATGCCCGGTGCTGTAGATCCCGCCGATGCCCGCCAGCGCGGTGAGCGCCAACGCCAGCGCCAGCGTGCCCGCGAGGGCGAAGATGAGGGGAAGACCGCGTCGCATCACCCCTCAGATTAGCCCGTCCGGTGGGGCGGGCCGCATGACGGTCGGCCCGCCTCGGCGCGACAACCCGGGTACCCTGAGCCTGATGTCCGCCATCTCGCTCACCGTGCCGAACGCGCTCGCACTGCGCCGCGGCGTGGCGGCCGCCGGCGCCCTGGGCACCACGCTGGGCGCCCACGCGATGGCCACCGGCGATCTGGGCCTCACCCCGTTCGCGCCCGCGGCGTGGCTCGCCATCGTCGCAACGGCGGTGCTGCTGGGCGGCCGCCACCGCTGGCGGGCGCGTGGGGTGGGCGGATCGGTGTTGCTGATGTCGGCCCTGCAGGCGGTCGCGCACGTGGGCCTGTCGCTGGCCCCGTGGGTCGCCGGCCTGGCACCGCACCACCAGCACGAGCTGGCGCTCGGCCCCGGCGCGATCCTGGCGCATGCCGGCGCCGCCGTCATCCTCGCGCTCGCCCTCGCCCGCCTGGAGCGGGTGCTTGAGGCCGCGCTGCATGTGGTGGCCGCCGTCCGTCGGCGTCTGGCGCGCCGCGCCGTCCGCACGCCGCGCCCCGGACGCATCCGCATCCCCGCGGCCGCCGTTCCCCACCGGCCCGCACCGCGCGTGCGGGCGTGCCGCGGGCCACCGGAGCCCTCCCCGATCTGAGTCCGCCCCACCGGGCGCCATTCATCTCGAAGGGAGATCCCGATGAAGTACCGCAAGCTCGCGGCCGGCCTGGCCGCGTCCGGAGCCGTCGCCCTGGCCGGCGCCGGCGTCGCCTCGGCGCACACCGCCGTGGCCTCCACCAACCCCGCGCACGGTTCCACCGTGAAGAAGCTGCCGCGCACGGCGACCATCACGTTCTCCGGGCCGATGGTCCGCGTGGGCAACGTGCGCGTGACCCGCAACGGCCGCGGCAACGTCGCGCGCTCAGCCCGGCTGGCACCGAAGGACGCACGCCGGGTGGTGGTGCGGCTGAAGACGCTGCGCCCCAAGGCGCAGCGCGCGGTGTACCGCATCGTGTGGAACGCCACGGGGCCCGACGGCCACGCCCAGCGCGGGGTCATCGCCTTCCGGGTGCGCTGACCGCGATGGTGGGGGCGGCGAACGCCGCCCCCACCGATGCTCCTACTCGGCGACCACCACTTCGCAGCCGGCGTGGCGTTCCACGTCACGGGCCACATTCACGCCGAACAGCTTGTCCAGGAACGAGTGGTGGTGGGCGCCCACCACGATCAGGTCGGCGCCGCGCTCCTTGGCCACGTCCACGATCAGCTGTCCCGGCTCACCCGGCGCCCACGCGGCGTCCGAACGCACGCCCGCCTCGTCCAGGCGCCGGCGGGCGGCATCCAGCACCTCCTGCACGTGGGGCGGTGGCTCGAACGGGCCGCGCAGGGGCGTGCCGTCGCCCTCGGTGCCGAACGCGCGGGGCGCGCGCGGGTCCACCGGCATCTCGTAGACGGCCAGCACGGTGACGTTACCGTGACGGCTCTTCGCCTCCTCGATCGCCCGTTCCAGAGCCCGGCGCGCCTGCTCCGAGTCGTCATAGCCCACGAGGATCGTGCCGGCCATCGCATCTCCATCGGTCTGGGGATCGAACGCCGACACTGTATTTCCTGACGTCGCAGCGTGTAGAACACCGGACGTGCCCGAGCCCACCGCCGACCGCGCCGTCGTCCTTGGAGGCGGGGGCCTCGCGGGCGTCGCCTACCTCACGGGTGTCGTGGCCGCGCTGCGCACGCACGGTGTGCGCCTGGAGGAGGCCGACCTCATCCTCGGCACCTCCGCCGGCTCGATCGTGGGCACGCAGATCGCCGCGGGCCGCTCCTTCGAGCGCCTGTACCGCACCCTCGCCGCACGCCGGTCGCCGGTGCGCTCGGTCCTCACCGGTCTGTTCCGCCTGCTGCCCAGCCCGGACCCCGAGGCGATCCGCGCCATGACCGAGACATGGTCGGCGCGCAACGCAACCGCCAGCACCGCCGAATCGCGCCGGCGGGTGGCGGCCGCGGCCGCGGCCGGTTCGGGACCGCGCATGCGCGAGCGGGTGTGGGTGACGCTGGTGGGGCTCTATCTGCGCCAGCGCGCATGGCCGTCCGACAACCTCGCGGTGGCCGTGGTGGACACCGCCGACGGCGAGCTGCACCTGCTGCGTCGCGCCGACGACGCCCGGCCCAAGCGGGCCACCGCCGCCAGCGCCGCCGTGCCGGGCGTGTTCCCGCCGGTGAGCATCGGTACGCGCACCTTCATGGACGGCGGCACGCGCTCCACCACCAACGCGGACCTGGCCATGGGCCACCGCCGGGTCCTGCTGCTGGTGGATCACGAGCCCTTCGCCGAGGGCGAGGGACCGCTCACGCGGGCGTGCATCGACCGAGAGGTCGCCGCGCTGCGCGCCGCCGGGACGCGGGTGGAGGTGATCGAACCGGACGCTGCGGCCCTGGAGGCGATCCGCGGCGGGGCCTTCGACCCGGGCAAGGCGGCGGACGCCGCGCGTGCCGGCCGCGCCCAGGGTGAGCGGGAGGCCGCACGCATCGTCGCCCTCTGGCGGTGAGCCGGTGGACGCCACGCACCCATGGGCGGGCGTGGTGGCCGGTGCGGCGGTGCGGGTGACGGCCGGGCGCGCCACCCCCGCGACCGCGCGCCGGGCGGCCACGGCCCGCGCCCCGGTGGTATCCTGCCGCCTCCCGGGCAGTTAGCTCAGCGGGAGAGCACTCGCCTCACACGCGAGGGGTCACTGGTTCGATCCCAGTACTGCCCATCTCCATCGTGCCGGAAGAACCCCGCCAAATGCGGGGTTCTCGCGTTGTGGGGCCTGATCCCGGGAACCGGGTGATGTCACCGCTGAACGCGTTCGAGAGCGCCCTGCACCGTCGACATTTTGCGGGGATTTTGCGGGAGCAGGATACCGTGACTGGCGCGGTCCGGTCAGTTTGGCGCCCGCCGGTCATCCGGACGCAGTAGCTCTTCGTGGGTGGGATTACTGGGGATCCGCCTCTCTCCCAGCCCGCGCACCATCGAGGTTCTTGGCGCTGTTCAGCTTCCTGGTCGCTGGCGGTGCCGGGGTGAGGAGCAGCGCTCGGACGAGTCAATGGACGCATCGGCGGAGGCGAGCTTGCTCGCTCCACCCACCGGGGATACGAGAGTGCGATGGCAGCCCGCGTGCTGCCCCACCTGGGCTCCGTGCAGCTACGGGATCTGCATGCGCAGCGGATTCGTGCCTGGATGGGGCAGCTACACGACGCCGGGTTCAGCAACTACGCGATCAACCAGGCCCTCGCGGTGCTCAGCGCCTGCCTCACCAGCGCGGTGGACGACGGGCGCCTGGAGACGAATCCGTGTCTCAACGTGCGACGTCGGCGCCACGTCGGGGCCGCGCGCTGTGTTCCGACCCCGGAAGAGGTCGTGCGCCTCTGGGCGTACATGCCCAGCGAGCGAGACCGGATGCGGGTGATGACCTCCTTCCTGCTCGGGTTGCGGCCGAGTGAGGCGAGCGGACTCAGGGGCTCCGCGTTCGCAACGGACCTCCAAACGGTGCGCCTCACCGAAGTGTTCTCCAGCGCTAAGGAGGCGCGTGGGATCAAGAACGGGCTCACCAACCCGGTTCCCGTGACCCCGCTGCTGCAGAAACTGCTCGGGCCGTACATCGAGTCTCTCGACGACCCCCAAGGCTTGCTCTTCGCGAACCGCGACGGCGATCACTATCGAGTCACCAACTGGGCCGTGCGCGTCTGGCGGCCAGCTCGAGTGGCGGCGGGTCTGCCGGATCAGATGAGCCCCTATTCGTTACGTCATGCCTTCGCGTCGCTGCTGCTCAACGAGGGGCTGTCGCCTGCCGACGTTCAGTGGCGCACACGCCACAGCGATCAGGCGACCCTCCTCGGCTACTACTCGCACAGCTACCACGGGCGGCTTCCGGCGCGCATTTCGTTGGAGGACGCGACGCGCGACGCGATGGAACGAGTGTCACGGCAATTGGCGGGAATGGAACTGCCGATCCATCGTCACGGCAGGCCACGGCAGGGGAGCGCACGTGGCGGGGCGCCGCGACGGTGGACCAACGGGCAACTGCTGGACGCCTATCTGCGCGTGGCCGACGCCTTGGAGGAGGCCGAACTTGGCCGCAATACCTATCTGAGGTATCGAGACGACCATGATCCGGCGCTTCCGAGCGCAGGGGCGCTGGTGCGTCGCTTCGGTACCTGGGCGGCCGTGGTCAAGCGTGCTGACTCCTGGCGGTCACGGCGATGAGGAGGCCGCTCGTCGAGCGATCCGCCGTGGTGACCGACCGCCCTCGGTCGCCAAAACAAGGCGTTCGGCTTCCAGGCCGCGAGGAGGAAACTCTGCGCATCGATAGCGGTCGGTCACCCCCGGCACCCTGGGCGCTTCCGGGGCTCATGCCTACAGTGAGCGCTGTATGGTTCAGTGCATGCTGACCACTGAGACGCGTCTTGATGTCATGAACCGGCTCGGGCGGGCGATGGCGGACCCGACCCGGTCTCGAATCCTGATGACCTTGTTGGAAGGGCCGGCGTATCCGGCGGTCTTGGCACGCGACCTTGGCCTGACGCGCTCGAACGTGTCGAATCACTTGGCCTGTTTGCGCGGCTGCGGCATCGTCGTCGCTGCGCTGGAGGGACGGCGCACCCGGTACGAGATCGCCGACCCACACCTGTCTCGGGCGCTGATGCTGTTGGTCGACGTGACCCTTGCGGTCGACGAGCGCGCCCCGTGCCTAGACCCGGCGTGTTCGGTCCCAGGGTGCTGTGCGGCGACTGAGATCCACACATGAGCGCGTCGTGCTGCGCGCACGAACCGCCAAGCAAGCTCGGTGCGGATCCTCTCGATGAGTCGGTTGCGCCGTGGTGGCGGGATCGTGGAGTCATGGTCCCGATCCTGTCCGGAGCGGCATTCGGTGCGGGATTGGTCTGTGGGTGGCGATCGGCCGAGACGGCGGCGCTCGTGCTGTTCTGGAGCGGTCTTCTCTTGGGCGCCTCGACGTTCGTTCCCGCGGCGCTTACGAGACTGTTCACCAAGGGGAAGCTCGGCATTGGGCTGCTGATGACGATCAGCGCCACGGGGGCGGTGGCTCTCGGCTACGTCGAAGAAGCTGCCGCACTTGCGTTTCTCTACTCCATCGCCGAGGCGCTGGAGGATAAAGCGATGGATCGCGCCCGCCGCGGCCTGGGGGCGCTCCTGAGCTTGGTTCCCCAGACCGCCACCGTGGTACGGGGCGGCGTCGCTGGGGACATCGCCGCGCGCGAGCTCACCGCCGGCCAATTGCTACGCGTGCGGCCGGGGGAGCGCGTTGCAACCGACGGCGTAGTGCATACGGGACAGAGCCGTCTTGACACGTCGGCAATCACGGGCGAGTCGATTCCAGTGGAGGTGGGGCCCGGCGATCCGGTGTCGGCGGGGGCGGTCAACGCGGCCGGCGTCTTGGAGGTTCGCACCACGGCGGGATGGGCAGACAATTCTCTCGCGACTCTCGTTGGTCTTGTCGAGCAGGCCCACGCCGAAAAGGGTGATCGGGCCCGCCTTGCCGACCGGATCGCCCGCCCGCTTGTGCCGGGCGTCCTCGTCCTCAGCCTCCTGGTTGCAGTGATCGGATCGCTGTCGGGGGATCCAGAGCTCTGGATCACGCGTGCGCTAGTCGTCTTGGTCGCTGCCTCTCCATGTGCGCTGGCCATTGCGGTCCCTGTCACGGTGGTATCGGCGATCGGCGCCGCCAGCAAGTTCGGTGTGATCATCAAGAGCGGCGCGGCGTTCGAGCGACTCGGCACGGTCCGTCACGTGGCCGTCGACAAGACCGGAACCCTCACCCGTAACGAACCCACCGTGGCGGCGGTGATCGCCGCGGCGGGTAGCAATCGAGGCGAGGTGCTCGGCTTTGCGGCGGCCCTAGAGCGCGACAGCACCCACCCCCTCGCTGCGGCGATCAGCGCTGCCATGCCGACGGCGCCCAGGGCCAAGGATGTGACCGAGCACGCCGGTGCCGGGATCAGCGGAACCGTCGGCGGCCACTCGATCCATGTGGGAAGCCCGCGTTGGGTCGACCCGGGTCCGCTGGGTGACAGTGTCGAGGGGCTCGAGGCACGGGGCCAGACCTGCGTCTTGGTCATGCGCGATGGCGCGGCCATCGGCGCCATCGGCGTCCGCGATGAACTGCGCCCAGAGGTTCCCGCAGTCATCAGCACTCTCACAGCGCAGGGCCTCGGAGTCACAATGCTCACCGGCGACAACGCGCGCACTGCAAATGCCCTCGGGGTTGATGCCGGCATCACCGACGTGCGCGCCGAACTGCGCCCCGAGGAGAAGGCTCACGCCGTGACGGAACTCAATCGCGTGGCCTCGACGGCGATGATCGGCGACGGCATCAACGACGCTCCCGCCCTCGCCGCTGCCAGCGTCGGCATCGCGATGGGCGCGACGGGTTCTGACGCCGCGATCGAAAGCGCCGATGTGGCATTCACAGGACACGACCTTCGCCTGATCCCGCAAGCCCTCCAGCACGCTCGGCGGGGACACGCCATCATCCATCAGAACATCGTCTTGTCCCTGCTGATCATCACCGCCCTGGTTCCGCTTGCGATCACCGGAGCCTTGGGGCTCGCCGCCGTCGTGCTGGTCCACGAGGTCGCAGAAGTAGTCGTGATCGGCAACGGGCTACGCGCGGCACGCACCAAGCAGGCGGCCTTGATCCCCGGCGGACGGAAACACCCCGTGGCACAGACACAGCAGGCTGGCCCGGCTCTCCCGTAGCCGGCGTACAGGCCCGGAGGCGACGACACCGATGCCGCGTTCACGAGCATCCAGACTTCAAATAGTGGGGCTCTGCTTCGTCGCCGCGATGCTGCTCGCAGCGGTGGTCGCCGTCAGCCCGGTTCTGACGGCTCTTCAGAAGGACACGGCAACATCTGAGTCCGAAAGGGACAGCCGTCCAGCCCTGCGACTAGCCCAACGCGCCGGCCTTGTGACGGTCGGCCTTGAGGCGCGCGACGACGGCTACCGCATCACGCTGAACCCCCCCGAGATCGACGACATGCCCGCTCCCACCGTCACCGGGATGCGCGTCTCGTCCAACGGGCGCCGCGCAGCGACCCTTCCGGTTGCCTCATGCGGCGAGGCATGCTCGACCGCAGACGAGAACGTCCCTGCTGGTTCTGTCGCACTCGATGTCGACATCGACTACGCCAACCAACAGGACACGGCGAGGTTCCGCTTCTCTTGGCCGATGCCGCCAAACGCGCAGCCCCTCCTCGAGCGTGCCGCCCGCAGGACGTCCGCCCTCGACAAGGTGTGGGTTCGCGAACGGGTGACGAGCAACCCGCGCTCCGGTCTCTACGCCAACCCGCCCAAGCTGGTCACAGGCGACGACCTCGCAAACACCTACGCGGCAGCCGGCGCGCAAGACGCCCGAGTGCTTCTCGCCTCCAACGGCCTGCGAAGGATCGTCTACTACGTGCCCACGGTCACCCTCTGGGTTGAGGTCTGGGTCACCCCGGGCGGGCGCATTGTCCGCGATCGCTTCATGTCACGCACTCGCCTCTGGACCCAGACCCACACGCTGCCCTGACCTCGAGCGACGGAGGCGACCCACCGCGATCGCCGGACGCATGCGTTGTTATCGATCCGGTATCGAGCCGACGCGGGAGCCGTCGACGCGATGCTGCGTAGACCAGCGGCGACCGTCCGGTAGATGTCGGCGAGCGCCGACAGCCTCAAGGGCGGACCGCCCCGACATAGTCGCTGCGCGCGCTCATGCTGGAGACCTTGACGACGTCGCCGGTTTGGGGGGCGTTCACGTATTGGCCGCCGCCGATGTAGATCCCCATGTGGCCGAGGTTCCGAAAGAAGACGAGGTCTCCGGCCGCCAGTTGGCCGGCGGGGATCTTCGGGAACGCGTTCCATATGGAGACGGTGTAGTGGGGGACGCTCTTTCCGACCTGCGCGTAGGCGTAC
Organism: Actinomycetota bacterium; assembly: GCA_044507145.1. Classification (GTDB taxonomy): domain Bacteria; phylum Actinomycetota; class Thermoleophilia; order Miltoncostaeales; family Miltoncostaeaceae; genus JAVJSF01. The sequence goes on along the minus strand of JBIQJW010000006.1, from coordinate 19,287 downwards.
GAGGCGAGCCCGCTGCAGTCGAAGCCACCCGACGGGGAGGCCCCGCCCCAGACGTAGGGGACACCGAGTTGCTCCATCGCCACGGCTGCGGCGCGTGCGTTTGCGGTGGAGGCGGCCGGTGCCGACGCCGGCGCGGAGGGTTCGGGCTGCGCCGGTGCAGCTTGCGGTGCGGGAGCAGGAGCAGGGACCTCTTCATCTGCCGTTGTCGTGGCGTGCTCGGCGGCCGCGACCCTCGGTGTGCGTGTTTCGGCCGCTGCCTCTGCCGCTTGGCGGGCGCGGGCACGTTCGGCGGCTGCGGCAGCGATACGCCGCTCGCGCTGGCGCTCTGCCTCGAGGAGTCGGGCGAGTTCGCCCTTTGCGTTTGCGAGCACTGTTTGGCGGCGCATGAGCAGCGCCTCGACGGTCTCCCGCTGGGCAGCGGCGGCGGCCAGGTTGCGCTGTGCCGCGTGGCCGTCAGTTCTGAGTTCAGCGCGCAGGCCCTGCAAACGGGTCTTGCTGTCGCGCAGGCCGCCGACGAGGTCGGCGTCCTGGCGCCCGATACGGTCCAGCATGTCGATCTGGTCTACGGCTGCCGTGACGCTGCCGCTGGAAACCAATACGTCGACCAGGCTCGGAGGAGGCGTCGCATAAAGGACGCGAAGCCGCTTTGCGAGGTGCTCTCGCGCAACGCTGAGATCGCGCTCGGTTCTCGCAAGCGCCGTGCGGTTCTCGGCGATGCGTGTTCGAACCAGCGAGAGGGTGTATCGCGCGCCGTTGTAAGCCTCGGCGGCATCTTCGACCTGGTGGTCGATTTCTTGCAGCTCGGCCTCGATCGCTTGGACCTGCGCGCGCTTGGTCTCGACGGCAGCAGGTTCGCCGCTCGCGGCGGCCGCACCGACGGCGAGAAGAGCCGCGCAGACCGCGCCCGTTAGGGCTGCCCGTGGGCTGCGCAGCCTGTGAGCCGCCTGGTAGCGACGCGTCCGCGTGCTTTGTGTGTGCACATCGCGGCGCACCGGGTTGCTGTTCTCCATCGGCCCAACCTAAGAGCACAAAGGGGCCTGACCAAGTGCGGATCGCTCGCGTCGTCATCGGTTCGTCACATCAACTGGGTCGGCGTGGATCGTCATGCCCATCCTGATCGGCTGGTCAGTGCCGTGGCTGGCCCATCCCGCTGATGAGCTGGCGTGCGAGCGCACCCTGGGGTGTCACCCGGTCCCCAGAGACCATGAACTCGGCGCTGCCGCCCTCTCCCGAAGGGCGAAGGCGATAGCGGACCGTCACCAGATGGCGGCTCTCGCTCATGTCCGGCACCGCGGTCCAGTTCACGTCGAGTTCCTGCCCGCGGCGCGCCGCGTCTCGCAGGAGGCCGTCGAGTCCGGGCGCTGCAGCGCGTTGGGCCTGCTCGAGCGCCGCCTCGCCTCCCACGCTGCCCGACAGGATGACCGAGCTCATCGCCCAGGCAGCCAGGGCGACTGTTGCCAGCACGGCGATGCCGATAGCCCACGTCCGCCTTCCCCGCGACGGTCTGGGGTTGGTCGCCCCGGGCGCCGACACATTGCCGGCCGGCGCCGAGCTCGACGCGTGGGGTTCGTCTTGAGGCCGATCGACCTTGGCCATTATGTGCGCTGCCGGTCGACGGCGACCAGGTCGCGGTAGGGATTCACGGACGTCCATTCTTGGCGGATCTCGAAATGCACGTGAGTGGCGCCGCCCCGCGCGTCTCCGCTGTTGCCGACCGTGCCGACAACCTGCCCGACGTTCACCCGCGAGTCGACGCGTAGGCCCACGGCGATCGTCTGCATGTGGGCGTAGTAGTACTGCAGTCCATCGGCGCGGCGTAGCCAGAGGTAGATCCCGCCGAGGCCGGTCTCCGTGCGTGACAGCTTCGCGACGACGGCGTCGTCGGCAGCCACGAGCGGGGCGTGCCGGTCGGCCATGATGTCGGCCCCTTCGTGACCGCCTTGGCTGCGCGGGGCCCCCCACGTGTCTGAGTACGAATAGTCGCCTTGGACTGGGAAGGTCTTCAGCCTATTGGTGGCCCGCGGGGCGCCCACCACCGTGCGCGGCGCGGATGCGGTTCCGCGGAAGCGAACGCCCAAGCGGCGCAAGAGCGGTGCATCAGCGACGCCGCTTACACGCAGACCGAGGCGTCGCTGTATCGCCTGTACCGCGCGCAGGGTGCGAGGGCCGAAGGCGCCGTCTACCGCCACCCGAACGCCCCGCCGGCGAAGCTCGCGCTGCAGGTCGCGCACCGCAGGGCTGTACGCACCGACCCCAAGCGATGGCCGGCGCCGAGGCGTCGGGCTCGCATCCGGCGGGTTCGTGGTGTCGGTGGAAGCGGCGTTCACCGGCGCCGGCGCCGGCGCCGCGGCGTCGTCCGCAGTGGGCGAATACGGTGGTGGCGGCAGATCTACGGCGTTGGCGACGGTTGGGACGGTCAGGACTATCGCTGCGGCGGCGACGCAGCAACGCACGCCGCGTCCGACCATTGGGGTCCTCGCTTGCTCCAGGATGGGCGCTCCTCTCCAGCCCGGTCTGGGACCGCGGCTCGTCGCTCGCCGGGCGGGCAGGCCCGGCCTACGCCGGCGACGCTAGTGGAGCCTTGGCGCCTCGCCAACGAGGACCCGCCCACAGCTTCATCGCTTCGTCACACGGTCTGAGGGCGCGCGGGCACGCCCGGAGCCGTCGCCCGCCGCAGGTAAGCGGAGCGCGAAGCACGTGCCGGTTGCGCGCTCCAGTTTGAGCGTGCCTCCTTGCGCCTCGGCCAAGTCCCTGGCGATGGACAGCCCGAGGCCCTCGCCGCCGCTGGTCCATGCGGCCTCCGAGCCGCGATAGAAACGCTCGAAAACCCGGTCACGGTCGAGCGTCGTCGGGTCGCCATCGTCGTGGACGCGCAGCGTCGCGCGGCCGTTCTCCAAAGACGTCGACAAGCGGACAACGCCCTCAGGCGGGGCGTATTTGAGGGCATTTGACAGCAAGTTCACCGTGATTTGGTGCACGGCGTCGCGGTCCGCGACCGCTCTGGCTGGGCGAGTGTCGACCTGGACCGCAAGCCCGCGAATCTCGAAGGCCGCCGCCAGCGTTGCGTGCGCCTCCGTCGCGACCAGATCCAATGCGACCACGCCGATCCGCAGCGGGGAGGCCCCAGCCTCAGATTCGGCCAAGCGTTCGATCTGGCCGATCAGGCGGCTTAGCCGCAGGGTCTCGGTGTGGAGCGCCGCGAGCCCCTCGATGTCGAACGGCGCCACGCCATCTTGCATCGCCTCGATACGCCCTTGGAGGAGCATGAGCGGCGTACGCAGCTCATGCGACAGGTCGTCGGCCAACTGGCGGCGGGCGCGCCGCTGCCGTTCGAGGTCCGCCGCCAGACCGTCGAGGGCGTCGGCCAAGTCACGGACTTCCGGGGAGGCGCCGGGAAGCTCGGGGGTCCGGCCACCGGCGGCGAGGCCGCGGGCAGAGGTCGTCAGTTGGCGAAGCGGGCGTGACAGCCAGCCGGCCATGATCAGTCCCACCCCAATCGCGACGATCGCCGCTATGGCGGCGGCAAGCAGATGGCTTCGGTCGAGTTGCTCACGCAGATCCTCGTCGGCGGGTGTGTTGCCGCCGGGTCCGAGTGCGTAGAGCTCCAAGGTCGCGACCTGCCGGCCACCGGGTCCGTCGACCGGGAGCGCGGCCACGCGCCGGAAGTCGAGACCCGCACGGTCGAGTTTGGTGGTGTCAATCAGCACTCGTCCGGCCTCTCGGAGGCGGTAGTCATAGCCGGTGAGGATCAACTCGTGGGAGAGGATGTCGAGCGCATACGGCGTCCAACGTCCCTCGGCATTGCGATAGGTGCTCTCCGCGAGGGCGACCGCGTCGCGGCCCGCTTGGGCGCTGCGTTGTTCGAGATAGTCATCGAAGGTCCGGTGCAGGCCCCAAGCGGTCAGGATGGCCGCTACCAGCACCGCGAGGGCGGCGATGCCGACGAAGGCCGCCACCAGACGGGCACGCAAACCCAGCCGACCGACCTTCACACAGACTCCTCCAGTCGGTAGCCGACGCGGTACACCGTCGCCACGTAGGCGGACGCTCCCGGCAGCGCTTCATCCATCTTCTTGCGGAGCCTCATAACGTGGACGTCCACCGTCCGCTCGATACCCTCGACATCGGGGCCTTGCACCGCTTGGAGCAGGTCGTAGCGTGAGAAGACCCGACGGGGCTGGCGGGCAAGGGCGGCCAGCAGCCGGAACTCCGCCACCGTCAAAGGGAGCGCCGCGCCTGCAAGCCGAGCCTCGTGGGCGGCCAGGTCGACCTCCAAGCGACCATCATCGATGACGAGCAGATCCGCCGACGGCTCGTCCTGGCCGCCGGCGCGGCGCAGGATCGCCCGGACTCGAGCGACCAGTTCGCGCGGCGAGAAGGGTTTGACGAGGTAGTCGTCGGCGCCAAGCGCAAGGCCCCGCAGGCGATCCGCCTCCGCCGATTTGGCGGTCAGCATCAGGATCGGGACAGCGGAGTGGCGGCGAAGGCTCACACAAACCTCCTCACCGGTGATGTCGGGCAGCATCAGGTCGAGTACGACCAGGTCGGCCGGTTGGGTCGCCAGGGCATCGAGCGCCCGCCGGCCGGTCCGTGCGGTCCGCACGGTGAATCCGTCGCGACGTAGGTATGCCGAGGCGAGCTCGACGATTCCCGGCTCGTCGTCGACGACGAGGATCGAGCGGCTCATCGACCCGTCCGACCGATGGGCCGGTTCATCCGAGCGGGGGAAACCATGTCTGCCGCCAACGCTGCATCTGCCCGATCTCCTCGGCTTGGGCCGCGATGATCGCACGGGTCATGCGGTCGAGTTCCCCGCGGGGATCCGCGCGAAGTGCGGCGTCGGCCATCATCAGGGCGCTCGCGTGGTGTGGGATCATCGCGGCCAAGAAGGCACGGTCGAACTCATCCGCGGGCGTCGCCTCGAGTTCAGACATGTCCATGTCGGCATGCGGGCCTGACATATCTTCGGTCAGTGGCCCACCGAACCATTCCTCGCTCCAGGTGCGCATCTGCTCGATCTCGCCCTGCTGAGAGGAGACGATCTGTGCGGCCAGGCGACGCACCGCCGGACGCTCGGCGCGCTCGAGGGCCAGTTCCGCCATCGCGACCGCCGAGCGGTGGTGCGGCACCATCATCTGCAGGAACGCACGTTCGCTGATGCGCGCGCCCATGGTCACGTCGTCACCATCGCCGGACGCCATCCCGCCGGATCTGTGCATATCACCGCTCGTCGCGGTCCCCGCACCTCCGTGTGGCGAGTCTCCATCGGCGTGGTCGCCACCGGCAATCGCCATGCCGATCCCAAAGCCCGCCGCGAGCGCGATCACGCCCACCACCCCGAGTACCACCCACAGCCGACTGGTCATCGCATCCCCCTCGTGGTGTCGCCTCGACATTGGAATACCAAGAGGCTGTTTCGGACCCATGAAGCAGGCCGCGATCCGCGCTTTGAGTGGGCTGCACGATCAGACATGGTGGATGGCGATGAGCCACACGACGCCTCACCGACCGATGCGCCGCGCGCCGCTGCGTGCCGCGGCAGCCGCGCTGCTGATGCTCGGCGTCATGGTCGCCGCCGCCTGCTCCGGTGCGGGGAACACGGCACCCGCCGACGGAGCCGACGTCGATCCGGTGCACACACACGGCCTCGCGTTGAACCCGGTGGATGAGGCGCTCTACATCGCGACGCACACCGGCCTGTTTCGGATGGAGCAAGGGGCCGATGCGGCGGACCGAGTCGGCGATCGCCGCCAGGACACCATGGGCTTCACGATCGCCGGACCCGATCGCTTCCTCGGCTCCGGGCACCCCGATTTTAGCGATGACCTGCCCCCGCTGCTGGGCCTGATCCAATCGCGTGACCGAGGCAGCTCCTGGGAGCCGATCTCGCTGCTCGGTCAGGCCGATTTCCATGTGCTGCGCGCCACCGGCGATTCCACAATCCACGGCTACGACTCAAGCGGTGGCCGGTTGATGATCAGCGACGACGGGGGCGAGACCTGGCGGGTCCGTCGCCCCCCGCCGTTACTGGACCTCGTGGTCGACCCGGATGAGCCCTCACGGATCATCGCCACATCAGAGCGCGGCATGATCGTCTCCACTGACGACGGCCGAACCTGGCGGCCTCTGGGCGGGCCACCGGCACTTCTCACGTGGCCGCGACGCGATGCCCTCTATGCGCTCTCGCTCGGCGGGCACATGCGGATCAGCCGGGACGGCGGTGCCTCTTGGGCCCGTGCCGGGAGCGTCGACGGTCGCCCTGAGGCGATGACTGCACCGGCACCCAATCGTCTGATCGTCGCGCTTGAGGGGGGCATCTTCCGCAACAGCACGGACGGAGGACAGACATGGACCGACGGCGCTTGGGCGCCCTGACCTATACGGACCACAGGCTCGGATGATGCAAGGAGACAACCTGATGCACACGCACAAGGGAATGTGGGCATGCATTCTGCTCATCGCCTTGGTGGCCGTGCTGGTCGCCCTCGGGGCCGGCGGCTGGGCACTGCTTGCGGTGGTCGGCTGCCTGGTGATGATGGGCGCGATGCTGCTGCTGATGTCCCGAGGCATGGGCGGTGGACCGGGCAGCGACTGAGCATTCCGGCGAGCTTGACGAAACCGCCGTCCGCGTCTCACCAGCGCGCCGACCACCCCGTAGAGGGTGGAAGCGCGGCGTGCCGGAACGCCAACGAATGCAGTCGGAGGCCACCCGCGGACGACGCCCAACCGGAGAGCGGAAGCAGTCCACTGTCCCAGGGTTATACTCCCCGGGAGTACAGCCGATCGCCGGTCGAGGAGCGCTCGGCCGCCTTTCACGAGTGAGGGGGATGCCGTGACCAGCGACGACGCCGCCCGCCATCTGCATCACGGCGGTGACGCCTCGGCGACCGACCACACACACGACGCGGCCGTCGCCGATCACGGGGAGCAGGTCGGCGCGAATGGCTCCCACCACTCGGGACATGGGGACGGGCACGGAAAGCACGCCGGCCACGACGTTGCGATGTTCCGCCGCCGGTTCTGGTGGAGCTTGCTCCTCACGGTCCCGGTGGTGGCCACCAGCCACATGGTCATGGACTGGTTCGGCTATGAGCTCGATTTCGTCGGGATCGACTGGGTCGGCCCCGTCCTCGGGTCCATCATCTTCTGGTGGGGTGGCTGGCCTTTCCTCGAAGGAGCCTGGCGCGAGGTCAAGCAGCGCCAGCCCGGGATGATGCTGCTGATCGCCATGGCGATCACCGTCGCCTATGTCGCCTCGATGGCGACCTCTCTCGACTGGTTCGGCCTTGACTTCTGGTGGGAGCTGGCGCTGCTGGTCACCATCATGCTGCTCGGGCACTGGCAAGAGATGAAGGCGCTCGGTCAAGCCCAAGACGCCCTCGCGGCCCTCGCGGCGTTGCTGCCCGACGAGGCGGAGCGGATCCATCCGGACGGGGACATCGAGACCGTGATGGTCGACGACCTCCGTGCCGGTGACATCGTTCTGGTGCGCAGTGGTGCCCGCGTGCCCGCGGACGGCGCGATCGTTGAGGGCGCTGCAGAGCTTGACGAGTCGATGATCACCGGGGAGTCGAAGCCGGTACCCAAGGATGTCGGTGATCGGGTAGTCGCTGGGACAGTGTCGACCGACTCGGCGATCCGCGTCCGGGTCGACGCCCTCGGCGAAGACACCGCCCTCGCCGGCATCCAGCGACTGGTTGCACAGGCCCAGGAGTCGCGGTCTCGTGCCCAGGTGCTCGCCGACCGCGCTGCCGCGCTGCTCTTCTACGTAGCCGCCGCCGCCGCGGTGATCGCGGCGATCGTCTGGATGATCGTCGGCGACGCCGACGACGCCGTCGTCCGAGTCGTCACGGTGTTGGTCATCTCTTGCCCACACGCTCTCGGGCTCGCCATCCCGTTGACGACATCGATCTCCTCGGCCAAGGCTGCGAGCAACGGCATCCTCGTGAGAGATCGCCTCGCCCTCGAGCAGAGCCGCACCGTCGATGCGTTCCTCTTCGACAAGACCGGGACGCTCACCAAAGGCGAGCACACCGTGGTCGGTGTCGCTGGCATCGGGATCGGGGAGGATGAGGTGCTGCGGTTGGCAGGCGGCGTCGAAAGTGACAGCGAACACCCGGTCGCCCGCGCGATCACTGAAGCTGCCCACGAGCACGGCCCGGTCGCGACGGCCGCACAGTTCCGCTCCATCACCGGTCGTGGCGTCGAGGCCGACATCGACGGCATCCCTCACGCGGTCGGAGGCCCGACGCTGCTGCGCGAGCGGGCACTCGACGAGCCGGAAGCTCTCGACCGGTGGGCGCGGGGCTGGAAGAGCCGGGGGGCGACGGTGCTCTACCTCCTGCGCCGGAGTGAGGTCATTGGAGGGGTCGCGCTGGAGGATGAGATTCGACCCGAGGCCCGCGCTGCGGTCGCCGGTCTCCAAGCGATGGGACGGCGGGTCGTGCTGATCACCGGCGACGCACGCCAGGTGGCCGACGCGGTCGCCGCCGACCTCGGCCTGGACGAGGTCTTCGCCGAGGTGCTCCCCGAAGACAAGGCCGCCAAGGTCTCCGAGCTCCAAGCCCGTGGACTCAGTGTCGCCATGGTGGGTGACGGCGTAAACGACGCTCCAGCCCTCGCGAGTGCCGACGTCGGCATCGCCATCGGTGCCGGAACCGACGTCGCCATCGAATCGGCTGGACTGATCCTTGCGAGCTCTGACCCCCGGGCCGTGGTCAGCACGATCACGCTCTCCAAGGCCGCCTACCGCAAGAGCCTCCAGAACCTGTGGTGGGCCGCCGGATACAACATCCTGGCCATCCCGATCGCCGCCGGCGCCCTCGAATGGGCCGGCGTCTCCATGCCGCCAGCGGTAGCGGCGCTCCTGATGAGCATCTCGACCATCGTCGTCGCCCTGAACGCCCAACTGCTTCGCCGCGTCGATCTGCAGCCGGCCTCGATGGGAGACCGCCCCGTCGTGCAGCGCGAACCTCTGGCTGCGGCATGAGCTGCACGGATCGTCAACGAGGCAGCGGTGAGGGCTGCGGCGAAAGCGCATCCCCCAGCGTCCATCCGCGGGTTATCCGGCTCGGCGTTCGTTACTTCGATGGGTGTCCGAACTGGCGTGTCGCTGTCGAGCGGCTGCGGATCGTTCTGGCCGAGATGGGCTCATCCGATGTCGATGTCGAACTCGAGCGCATTGAGACGCTTGAACAGGCGGAGGCTGTGGCCTTTCGGGGCTCACCGACGGTCCTCGTCGACGGCCGGGACCCGTTTCTCGATGAAGCGGCCCCGATCGGACTCATGTGCCGCATCTACGCGTCACCGGGCGGCTTCGGAGGCGCTCCGAGCCTGGATCAGCTCCGGGCGGTCCTCGCGTGCGGAGATCCCGGAAGGGGCGCATCTACTTGAAATAATGCACATGTGAACATGCTTACATGTATCATCCAGCGATGAGCCATGGTGGATCACCCACGGACGCTCCGATCCAAATCGACGCGCCGACGGCAGCCGAGATCGCCGATGCGTTTACCGTGCTTGCGAGCCCTGGTCGAGTGCTGATCCTCGGGTACCTGACCGGCGGGCCGGCACCGGTCGGCGAGCTCGCCGCGGCAGCGGGCCTAACGGCTTCAGCCGCCTCTCATCAGCTGAGGATGCTCCGCCACATGGGCTGGGTCGACCGCGAGAGGCGCGGACGCCAGGTCTTCTACGCCCTCCACGACCCGCACGTCGCGGATGTCCTCGCCCAAGCGGTGTTCCACCTCGAGCACGTACGCGCCGGCCACTCCGAGCGCACCGCGCAGGACTGACCCACAGCGGGGGGAGCGGGCATGGGAGTCGGACATACCCACGGCCACAGCTCCGACGAGAGTCACGGCCACGGCCACGGCCACGGCCACGGCCACGTCCACGGCGGCGTCGACCCGGATCTGCTCGATAGCGCCTCGGCTCTGCGCACCCTCTGGATCTCCCTGGTCGTGCTCGGCGCGACAGCGGCGATGCAGGTAGGCGTGGTGGTCCTCACCGGGTCGGTGGCCCTTCTCGCCGACACGGTCCACAACGTGGGGGATGCTCTGACAGCCGTCCCCCTGGCTGCCGCTTTCCTGGTGGGCAGGCGCGCCCCGGCGCGCCGGTTCACCTACGGCTATGCACGGGCCGAGGACCTCGCAGGGCTGGTCGTCTTAGCCGTGATCCTTTTTTCTGCGATCTATGCGGCCTACGAGGCCGGCCACCGGCTGGTCAACCCGAGCGCCCCGGACCATCTCTATGCGGTCGCGCTTGCGGGGCTGGTCGGCTTCATCGGCAACGAGTGGGTCGCGGTGTATCGCATCCGAACGGGAAGGCGGATCGGATCGGCCGCCCTCGTAGCCGACGGCCGCCACGCGCGCATTGACGGTGTGACGAGCCTCGCCGTCGTGGCCGGCGCCGGAGGCGTCGCGCTCGGCCAGCCACTGGCTGACCCGATCGTCGGAATGATCATCGCGGTCGTGATCATCCGGATCGTGTGGGTGTCGGCACGCGACATCGGCTTGCGCCTGCTCGACGGAATCGAGCCTGAGGCCATGGAGCAGATCCGCGACATCGCCTCGGCCACGCCCGGCGTCGTCACCGTCACCGAGGCGCGGGCGCGCTGGGCAGGGCACAGGATCCGCGCTGAGATCGCCGTCGGTGTCCCTGGCGAACTCACCATCACCGACTCACGCGCCCTCGCCGATGACATAGCCCACAGTCTGCGGCATGCCGTCCAGCACCTCGGCGGCGTCAACGTGCGCGTCGAGCCTGCGTCCGACCGAGAGCAGCCGCCGCAGGTGGTCTAACCGGCCACGTGCGCTTCGGGGCGGGCTCTCAGCGACGGAAGCTCGTCCGGCCATGCAAGAGGCTGAGCACGACTTGGTTCGTGGGTGGGCGCTGATGCGGCGGCGGTCCAGAGAGCCCGATCCTGAGGATCAAGCGGGGCAGGGCGGCGAGTCCCCTGGGGGCGCGGGCATGGTCCGGAGCCTTGGGTGGCTGCGAGTTGCCGTTCGACCTCGTCGAGTCACACGAGGAACAGGTACCTGCGCGCCTCAGCAGAATCGTCCTCTGCTGTCGGTGAGGTACGGCGAGTGCTCCCTGTCTTCGAGGTGGAACTCGGCCGCTGTGCGCCTCGCAGTCACCTCTCGGGGTCGAAGGGCGCGGGGGCGTGATCCGGCCTCGACTCGGTCTCACCGGCCGACACGCCATCGGCGTCGCCCCAGATCTTCAGCACGGAGGGCGGTCGCACCAGAGCGGCGTCCGCTCCGCTGGTTTCGCGGTGGTGACCGACGATCCAGGCCGGGTCGTACAAATCTCCCGCTACCGCGACTGCGGAGGCTTCGGTGTGGGTTTGGAGGCCCGAGCGGAGGAGGCGCCGCTTCGCACTGCGGTGTCGTGGGCGGGTCCGTCCTCTTGAACGGCACCCGGGCTGACGCCGCCTCCGCATCTCTACTTCAACGGCGGGCATTGCGCCGCCACGCACCCGGCTGGTAGCCGCCCTGGTGGCGCTGTTCGCGCGCCCGGCGGTCATGTTCGTCCAGGGCCGCCACTGGCACCACCAGGCGGTTGGCGACCACGAACGACTCGCCGGTGAAGTCCATGAACCGGCGCGCGGTCTCCGGGCGCCGGATGCCGTAGCGGGCTTGGACGTCGGCTGTCGACGCGTACACGGCCTGCGGGGCGTCGGTCCCGTTCATGCCTGCACCTCGAAGACGTCTTCCCAACCGGCGGCGATACGCCGGCGCTCGTGGTCGCTGAGAGTCAGCCATTTGAGGTAGGTCTGCTCGGTGATGCGCACGCTCTCGTGGCCCAGATGCAGGGACACGGCCGCGAGGGCTTCACCGCGCTTGATCATCAGTACCGCACAGGTGTGGCGCAGGCCGTGGGGCGTGGTGCGGGCCCTGCCCTTCGCGTCGATCAGAGCGACCCGTAGGCAGGCCCGCTTGACCATGTTGGCGACCGAGGACGCCTCCATCACACCGACCGCCGCCTCCGCCGGCAACGGATCCGATGACAGGCGCCGTGCGCCCGGCCAGACATAGTCGTCCGGCCCGCCCGGATGGGCGGCCAGGTGCTCGGCGAACCAGCCGCGCACGCGCGGCGGCAGGTGCCAGTCGCGGCGCTGACGGCCCTTGAGCACGTCGAGGCGCCGGTGGGCTGCCACCAGGGTCGTGTTGTTCTCGTCGCTCTCACGCTCCCAGGGGATCGCCTGGCGCTCCAAGCGGACCACTCCCGCCGACAGGTCGATGTCGCCGACGCGCAGGGCAAGGACCTCCCCGCGGCGCAGACCACCCATCGCAAGCGCCGCGATGAGTGTCCGCTGGCGGATGCTGGTCGGGCCCTCGCGCAGCAGCAGCGCCAACTCGTCGGAGGTCAGGACTCGGTCGACCTGTTGGGCGTCCTCGGGAGAGCGCGCCGGCACACGCAGCTGCGCGGCGGGGCTCTTCCTGATCAGCTGCTCCTTCTCCAAGGTCTTGAACAGCACCGACAGCGTCCGCTTGGCCTGCAGATGATGTGAGGTCCGCCCGGCCTGCGCCGCCAGGAACGCCTCCCATGCGCGCTCGGCCCGCGCCGCGACCTCGCTGGCCCGAAGGCCACCGAAGTGCTCGGACAGACCGCCGGTCCAGACCTCCTCATGGCGCTTTGCGGTGTTGTACACCCACGTACCGGCGGCGGTGCGCCGGCCGATCAGATCCTGAAAGTACGCATCCAGGGTCGGCTCGGTCGGGGCGCCGCCGAGGTGCAGGGCGCGGGTCGGACGCGCCACCGGGGTGCTCTGGGCGATGCCGGCGGCGCGGCGCTTGCGGGCGGCGCTGAGCGACCCGCGCACGGTCTCCTGGTGGCTGCGTCCGTCGGCACGGTAGGCGATCAGGTACGGGCAGTCACAGCGCTTTGTGGTGCAGCCCACCTCATGGCGGCGGTAGATGCCGGTCTCGATCCGCTCACGCGCCCCGCGCCGGGAGGCAGCAGGGAGAGAGCGGGAGGTGGTGGTGTGGTCCTTGGTGGTCAACACGAGCCCTTTCGGTTGGGGGCGGCTCGTGTCGAAGATGCGGGTGCGGGATCCGATCCTGCTCAGATCTCACTTAAAGCGGTCGAACTCGCGGCGACATCGTTTTGCGGGAGATTTTGCGGGGACGCAAGAACTGCGCGAAGAACCCGATGGCCAAGCTAATCTCAAGACATTCCAGCACTCGCCTCACACGCGAGGGGTCACTGGTTCGATCCCAGTACTGCCCATCAGAAACGTGCCGAGAGAACCCCGCCCAGTGCGGGGTTCTCTCGTTGCGGGGCGAGATGCCGGAGCGAGGGGGCGCCGATGTCCCGATCGCACGGACCCGTGGGCCGCGTCGCCGCGGTCGAGGGATGTCGGCACCATCCGGCAGCTCATGCGGGGCGGGCCACCCGACACCGCGGGTGGCCCTTCACGCGGGTTCCGCGCCATGGGGTGGCCCGGTCGGGTGACGCCTCAAAGGGCCGCCAGCACCGCCTTGCCCGCGCCCTGTGCCCGTGCGCCGGCGCGGTGCACCGCCCGGAGCGGTGCGCCCGCGCGAACGGTGAACGACAGCTCGCCGCTCATGGGATGGCCATCGGATGCCTTCACGATCCAGGTGGCCCGGTGCGCGCCGACGACGCGCTCGGCCAGCGGGATGACCAGACGCCGCCGATCACCGGGATCCAGCCGTGGTGCGCCCGCCACGTCGCGCCCGCCGACGCGGACCTCGGCGGCTTCCACGGCCCCGAGCGGATCGGCGTACGCCACCACCACCCGCGCGGGCGCAGCCGAAAGCTGCGCCCCCGAGGCCGGAGCCGTGCCGGCCAGCGACGAATGGGAGAGGGCGGTGGCCGCGCTGACCAGCGCCACCACCGCCGTCGCCGCGGTGGCCAGCGCCGTCCGGATCGTGCCCCTCATCGGGCCGCGCCCTCGGCCACCAGGTCGCCACACAGCAGACCCGGATTCTCCGCGGGCGGATCGTGATCGCCATGGCCGGCGTGGTCATGCCCGCCGTGCGCGTGCACCATCCAGTAGACGCCGGGACGCACCACCCGCTCGCCCACCAGGACGTCGATCTCGTGGGTCGCGACGCCGTTGGTATCGGCGGTCAGGTCCTCGAAGTCGATCGCGTGGCGATCGGTCTGTGCATCCGGGCAGGAGGCGTCGGTCTCGCCCTCCGGATTGGCGTGCAGATGGCTGGCGTGATGCGAATCGGGCTCAAGGCCCCACACCACGATCCAGCCGCGCAGCCGATCGCCGTCCTGCTCCAGGTACCCGGCGCCGCGCTCGTTCCCGCCGGCCTCGAGGGCCGTCAGCGTGAATCCCGATCGGTCCGCCGTGGCCTCGGTGTTCGTGGATGAGCCATCGCCGCACCCCACGACCACGACCAGCATCGCGATCGCCGCCACGCCGACGGCCCACCACCTCGTGATGATCCTGTGCATGTGAAGTCCTCCATGATCGACCCGCGTCGGCGACGCGGGCGCGCTATCCGGGGTGAGACCCCGCAGGAGGACCACGAACCGGCGCGCACCACACCCGCGGCGCGGGCGCCCGGCGCGTGCGTGCCGACGGCGACAGCCGCACCCACGCCGCACCGCACGCGGGACGAACGAACAGACGACGCAGACGGCGAACGACCCCGACCAGCGCCGCGAGGACCCGCTCCATACCCACCAGCAACGGCACCAACACGACCGTCGCGACGGCATGGGTCAGCACCATCGCCGGCGCCACCAACGAGACGTCGTGGTGCATCTCGAGACCCACCACCCACGGAGCCGCCCACATCACCAGATGCGCGCCTGCCTGGACAACCACCAGAGTCCCCAGGGTCGCCGCCGGTCCGCGCGGACGGAACTGCCCGGCTCGCCGGCCCACCAGTAACGCTGTCAGGCCGGCTGTGCCCACGGCCACAGCGGCGACCGACAGGTTCACCGACGAGAGGCCGTGTCCGGCGCCGGCCAGATGAGCGCCCATCGTGACGAGCACCGCGACCAGCGCGATGATGGACCGCCGAAGAGCAAGCGCACCAGCCGGGTGGAGAACCATCGGGATGAGCCTAGCCCGCGCCGGAGGAGTCGATCCGGGTGCGGGCGGGGACGGGACACATGGCCCGGACGACACCGCCCGGCCGGGGGCGACCACCGCGCGGCCCGGTATCGAACCCGAACGAGAGACGGCCACCCGATCGGGTGGCCGTCATCGCGAGCGGCCCGCCGGGGAAGGTGCCCTCACTCCCTCGACTGCACGCTCTTCGTACCCCGGCCTCGCACGATCCAAACCGGACCGGTACATCGCCCGCTGTGCGCTCCACACACGGTCGCCGGCGACCCGATGGTGCGGACGGTCAATGGGTACCGAGCGCGCCGGGCTCGGCGTTGGGTTGCTCGTCGAGCGCCCCGGGCTGCCGGTGCTTCCTCGGGAGGAATGCGACGGGGATGAAGGTGAGGACGAGCGCCACGGTCGCGACCCAGAAGGATGTCCGGAAGGCGTCGGCGAGATCGGTGAGCGCCACGGCCTCCAGGGCGTCCCCGAACTGCCGGGCGATGGTCTCGGCCCATGCGGGCGGTTGCACGCCGGCCGCCGCCGCGTCGCCCAGCGCCCGGACCGCCGTGAGCGGCTCCGACGCATTCTGCTGGTTGGTGAGCACCACCGACATGAGCGCCACGCCGATCGAGCTCGCGACCTGCTGGATGACGTTGATGAGCGTGGATCCCCGCGCGACCTGCTGGGGGCGCAGCGTCTTCAGCGCGGCGGTGAAGACCGGCATCATCGTCGCGCCCATGCCGAGGCCCATGACGAACAGGAAGGCGATGAGCTGCCAGTACGGCGTGTCGACGGCGGTGCCGAGGGCGAAGCCGCCGGTCCCGACCACGATGCCGAGGAGCCCGAACGGAACGATCCGGCCGATCGGGAACCTGTCGCTGAGCGTGCCGGCGAGCGGCATGGTGATCATGGCGCCGATCCCCTGCGGGGCGACCAGGAGGCCCGCCATCAGGACGCTCTCGCCGCGCACCTGCTGGAAGTACGTCGGCACCAGCAGCAACGCGCCGAAGAACGCGGCAGCGAACATGAACATCACCACGGTCGCGACGGTGAGATCGCGGTTCGCGAACAGCCGCAGATCGAGCAACGGGTGCCGCGGCCGGAACGCCCAGACCACGAAGGCGACGATCAACGCGATCCCGAGCAGGCCCGGAAGCAGAACTTCGGTCGACATCACGGTGCCGGCGCTCGGGATGGTCGAAACCCCGTAGAGGAACAGCGCCAGTCCGGGGGACATCAACAGCATCCCCACCACGTCGAAGCGCTCGCCGGGCGCCGGGCTGTCGGGGTGCAACACCCATGCCGCATAGGCGATCGCGATGACGCCCAGCGGCAGGTTGATGAGGAAGATCCAGTGCCAGGAGGCCGCGTCGATCAGCCAACCGCCGACGATCGGACCCAGGATCGGCCCGAGCAGCATGGGCACACCCAGGATCGCCATCAGGCGACCCATCCGGGCCGGTCCGGCGGCCCGCGTGATGATCATCATCCCCAGCGGCATGAGCATGCCGCCGCCCAGACCCTGCACGACCCTGAACGCGATCAGCGATTCGATGTTCCAGGCCGCGGCACACAGCACCGAACCCAACGTGAAGAGCGTCAGGGCGCCGAGGTAGAGCCGCTTGGTCCCGAATCGATCGGCGGCCCATCCGGTCACCGGGATGATCGCCGCGAGTGCGAGCGTGTAGGCGGTGACGGTCCACGCGACCGTGGAGTAGGCGTCGACGTCGAACTCGGTCTGGAATGTCGGCAGCGCGACGTTGACCACCGTCGTGTCCAGGATGGCCATGATCATTCCCAGCACGACCGCGGCCGAGATCTTGAGGATCTCGGGCGTGATCGTGGTGTTCTGGTCGCCCCCGGGCCCGCCCGGCCCCGCCCCGCCCGGCCGTTCGGCGGCCGGGTTCCGCATTTCCGCCATCGAATCCTCTCGCGCGCTGTTGTCGGTCAGGAGTGGATCGCGTCCGCCGGGTCCGCATCGGGCCGGCCGTCGTCTCCGGCGACGATGGGTTCCAGCGCAGCCGCGAGCGCACGCACATGTGGTTCCGGCAGCCGTCGCATGAACGCAAGGAGCGCGTCACGGCGGGCCTGGAAATGTCGCTCCACAAGCTCTCGCCCACCGGCCGTCAGTGACATCAACCGGATCCGTCGGTCATGCGGGCTCTCACGCCGCTCCACCAGCCGACGCTCGACCATGTGCTCCAGCGTCCGCCCGACGGTCGTCATCGAGAGCCCCACGTGGGATGCGACCGCGTTGATCGGCACCGGCTCGTCGACGCCCGCCAGGAACATCGCCACGCGCACCTGGTTGAACGTCAGATCGGCCTCCGCCAGTGCGTTGAGCGCATCGGATTCCACCGATGCGAACACGCGCCGGAAAACGGAGTCCATGTGCCGCACCGCCACGTCATGTGCCTGCATCACCGAGATATTCGCACTTTCGCGATCATCAGGCCCGGGACATGCGCGCGCCCGGCGGCGATGTATCGGCGCCGAGCGGCGGGGCTGCGGCTCCTCGTCTAGGCTCGAACCAAGGATCGGATCCGGGGTTCCGGGCGCCGGCGTCGGTGACCGCCGGTACCGCGACCCGGCGGTGCATCGCAGCGCGTCCCGCCCGGTCATCGATGCCCGGCGGTGGCCGTCGGTGCGCCCCTCAGACGAGAGCCCCACGCGTGCGGGGCTCGGACGTCGGACACATGGCGGAGAGGGAGGGATTTGAACCCTCGAGGCGGGGTTGCCGCCTACACGATTTCCAGTCGTGCTCCTTAGACCGCTCGGACACCTCTCCGGGAGCGCGGATCGTAGTACACGGACCACCGCCTTCGTCGGCGGCGGCGCGCGTGGGCCCGTCCGTGCGGGGGCGTATCCTGCCGCCGCGGCCGGCGGACCGGCCGATCACGGGAAGGAGCACCCGGCATGCGATCCACCACTCCCGGACCGGCGACACGACTGCACCGCCTCGCCGCGGGCATCTGCGTCGCGGGCCTCCTGATCGCCGGCGCGGCATGCGGCGGCGGCTCCGGCGAATCCGCCTCCCCAGGCGGCACCGACGCCACGACCGCAACGGCGTCGACCACGGCGTCCGACGCCGGCACCGGCGGGTGCCCGTCGGCGGCCGACGTGTCGGCCGACCTGGGCATCCCCGGACTCGCCACGAGCGATGTGACGTCGCCCCCGACGCCCACCACCACGCTCACATGCGTGTGGACGGCGGGGACCGTGGGCGAGGACGGCGGCGCCACCGTGCGGTTCGCGGTCGACGAGCCGGGCGACGCCGAGACCGCGCGCAGCGGCTTCGAGTTCTCGCGCGACACGATGGGAAGCTGCGTACGCACCGACAGTTGCGAGGCCGGCGACGATGTGGCCGACGACGTCTTCACCCAGGCGGATGACAGCTTCGTCACCTCCGACGTCTCCACGCTCAACGGCGCGGCGGGTGACTTCTTCACCACCGTGATCATCGCCGCCGTGAACGACGGCGACGCAAACTGCTCGCTGGCGGTCAACCTGGGCGCCACCGACCGCGCCGACGTGCTGGCGCCGGTGCGGCCCGCCGGCGACGCGGTGCGGGAGTACTGCGCCCGCCGCTCCGACTGATCGCGCGGCGGCCGCCGGCGGGGTCTGGCGGGGGCCTCGACGGGCCCGGCCCGGGGAAATAGCGTGTCCGCCAGCCGTGCACGGGCACGGTCCGTCAGGAGGAGAAGGCAGATACGTACACGCATCCGGGTGGCGGCCGTCGCGGCCGCCGGAGCGCTGATCGGCGCGGCCGCGGTGACCGCCGCGGGCGCCGGGGCCGGCGAGGACGCGCGGGCCCCGAAGGCCGGCGAGCGCGCGGCCATCACCGCCGCGGCGAAGGGGACGATCCCCGCCGCCGACCGCGGCAAGTTCCGCGTCACGGGCATCCGTATATCGACCCGCAGTCGGTACTGGGCGAAGGCGGTCGTGGCACCGAAGCCCGCCTATCGCACCTCGCTACAGGGCGCCTACATGGTGCTGGTGCGGTCGGCGCTCACCGGCCGCTGGATCCCGCTGGACCTCGGCACATCCGGCGTGGGGTGTGCCGTGGCCCCGATCAGCGTCCTGCGCAACCTCGGCATCGCCGGCGAGTGCCCCACCGGGAGCGATCTCTAGCCCGGCGAGCGTGGTGGGGCGGCCGCCAGGGCCGCCCCACCACGGGCGATCAGTCGGCGGTCGCCAACGCGGCCACGGCCTTCGCGACGCCGGCACCGTAGGCCGGGTCGGCCTTGGTGCAG
>JBIQJW010000168.1:2462-4871 GCA_044507145.1 Actinomycetota bacterium | reverse complement strand
GCGCGCTTGAGGGCGGCCTGCGAGATGCGCAGGTTGATGGACAACTGACCGGACGTCACCTTCAGCCCCTTGGCAGAACGGCGGGTGATCGGGCGGGGGGTCGCCTCGGATGGGGCGGGGACCGGCGCCTCCGCGCTCACGAGGATGCGGACGCCGGCGGCAAGCTTGCCGGGCGTGATCGCACCGGCGATCAGATCGCCACCGGTGAGTCCGGCGGCCAGGCGGGCGTCCAGAGCGTTGGCGCGCATCACCGCCGCCTGGGAGATGCGTTGGTTGATCAGCAACTGCTCCGGCGTCACGCGCACCCGTCCGGAGCCGCCGCCCCGGGCCGGGGCGGGCGTGATGGGGCGAGCCGCGACCGGCTCGGGTGCGGCCGGGGCGCCGTCGCCGGTCATCTGCAGGCCTGGGCCCAGCGCGGGTGCGCTCCGGGTGCGCAGGAACGACTGCCCGAACGCGTCGGGCGCGAGATCTCCCGTCGTGACACCGGCGTCCAGCCACGCATCGATGGCGTTGAGGAGGCGCACGGCATCCTGGGCCACGCGCTGACCCTGCAGGAGCCGCTCGCGGAAACCGCGCGGAGCGGACCCCGCCGCCGGGGGCGCCGGCGCGGAGGATCCGATGCGCACCGGGATGGTCACCTGATCCTTCAGGCCCTCGCCCTGGAACGTGACCATCACGCGGTAGTTCCCGGCGCGGACGTCCTTCGGCAGGACGATCGCGGCGGTCCCGTCGGCGCCCACGCGCAGGCTCCCCTTGATGATGCGCACCTTGCCCGCCGCAGAGATCAGACGCACCACCGCGGCCCCGGGGCGGTTGGTGGTGAGGCGGATGACGCCGCCCGGGCGCAGCGCCGAGACCGGGGGCGCGATGATCAGCCCGCCGCCCACGGGGACCGCGACGTCGCCCCCGGGCGGGGACGCGTCCGGGGCGGCGCGGAACCGTGAGAGTTGGGCCGCCCACGCCGCGCCGTCCGCGGCGGTGCCCCTGCCCGATGGGGCGTAGTAGCCGGGCCCGTTCGCCAACAACGCCCGACCTGCAGGGGTTGCGCGGACGCGGTTCCAGATCTCCTCCTGGCCGGTGGCGCCGCCCGGGCCCAGGAGCAGGCGCAGTGCGCCGGCGCGGTCCGCCGGCCAGCGTTCGAGCCAGCGGGTGGGGTGCATGGCCATCTCGCGGGCGGGGAAGGGGGAGAGGTCCCCGCGGTACATCTCCAGGTACACCAGGCCGCCGGCGGTGAGCGCCCGGAAGATCGGGCCCACATCCGCCCCCAGGGCGGCACGCGGGTCGGTGCGTCCCACGCGCTCCACCACCGCCGGGCTGATGTAGAGGAACACGCGGCCGGCATCGGGGCCCAGGGACCGCAGTGCCGTCTCGAGGTTCGCCGCCGCGCGGGCATCCCAGTCGGACGGGCGGATCTCGTCGACGCCCACATGGCCGCCCATCGGGCCGCCGACGGCGTGGTGGACCCAGCCCGCGCGCAGCGTCCGCTCCATCTGGTCGGCGCTCATCTTCGAGAGCGCGGCGCCGTTCACCTTGCCCACCTGGCGGGCCGCGGGCCACCGGGGATTGGTGATGTCCATGATGGGGGCCTGCCGCAGGGCGGTGGTGACGCCGGCGTCGAAGGCCGCGTCGGCGGCCGGTTCGGGCGCGTAGATCAGCTCGTGTGCGGTCGCGGGTGTGGTGACCACCGCGAAGAGCAGCAGTGCCGCGAGCGCCAGCAGCAGGCGGCGTGGGAGAAGCGCTGATGAGTTGGGCACGGAAGTCACCCTAACGGGGGATTCGTTTCCGGTGCAACCACCGATTCATCGATCTTCGCGGCGCCGGAGCGTGGCCTTCCAATCACTCGTACGAGTGATCTACGATGACGGCGAATGGACCAACGCGACCCCGAACGGAGAGGCATGACCAGGCGTACCTCGGACGACGCGGCGCCCGCCCACGACGGCGCGGTATCGGTGGCGGGGCGCGAGCTGCGGTCGGCGGGAGACGCCGTGAACGAACTGGAGGGGGCGATGGTCGACATCCGACGACGCCTCGGCGATGCGCGCGAACGTCGTCGCGCGGCCGTGCTGGCGGCCCGTGCGGAGGGCGCCAGCTACGCCGACATCGGCGGCGTTCTCGGGGTGAGCGCCCAACGCGCGCGTGCCATCGCGAGCGACGTGGTGTTCGCCGCGCGCCGCGCCGCGGCGCGGGAGGCTGGACGATGAGCACCTCCTCCGCGCGCTCGACGATCGCACGGGCATCCCACCGCTCCCGCGACGCCGCCGACCGGCGCGCCGAACCGCGTCTGCAGCTCGGTCTGCCGGTGGTGGTGCGCACCCGGGGTGCCGCGGTGGCGGGGCGCATGGTCGACGTGTCGCTGGGCGGCATGCAGGTGGAGCTGCTGGGGCCGCTGCCGGCGGCGGCGCGTTC
>JBIQJW010000168.1:0-2362 GCA_044507145.1 Actinomycetota bacterium | reverse complement strand
GCGCGCGCCTCCGCCCTGCGGAGGGCGAGCGCGACCTTGCGGCGGATCTGCGCCAGGCTGTCGCGCACCGTGTTGTCCGAGACCCCGAGCTCGCGGGCGATCTCGGGGACCCGCCCACCCCGGCGCGCCAGGTCGTACACCAGGCGCTGGCGTTCGGTGAGCCCCGCCGCCTCGATCAGCGGGCTGTCGGCCGGCAGATCTGTGGGGTCGGGTGTGGGGGTCGGGGCGGACATCAACCCGGATGATACGGCGCCCACCCTCCCGGGGTCGCGCCCGGGAGGGTGGGCGCAGGCGCGGACGCGGCCGCGCCGGCGGGACCGACTACCGCTGGCCGAGCTGGATGCTCGGGGCCAGCACGGACCGCGTCAGGGCGCCGTCCTTCAGGGCCGCACCGGTCAGCCCGGTGCGCAGCCGTGCCTGCACGGCGTTCACACGGCGCACCGCGGCCTGGGAGATGCGCTGGTTGATCACCAGCTGGCGCTTGCTCAGCGTGACCCGGCCGGGGTTGCCGGCCTTACGCACGATGTCGAGCGGCACGAACGCGCTGGTCGCCGGGCCGTCGGCCGGCAGCGCGCCCGCGAAGAGGGCCCGCGCGCCGCTGTCGAGGGTGACGGCGGCCATGGTGCCCGCTCGGAAGTCGCCGGCGGTGAGGTTGCCGTCCAGGCGCTTCTGCACGGCGTTCACGCGCCGCACCGCGGCCTGCGAGATGCGCTGGTTGATCAGCAGCTGCCCGCGACTGAGCTTCACGCCGCCCGGGTTCCCGGTCTTGGTGGTGCGCGTGGCCGTCTTGCGAGCGGGCTGCGCTGCGGTGGCGGCACCCGGGGCGGCGCCGGCCGCGATGGCGTCGCGCAGCGAGGGGGCGAACTTGGACGGACCGACGGTGCAGTCCTGGAAGTCGGCGCCCGTGAGCCCGGCGGTGAGCTTGTCGATCACGCTGTTGACGCGCCGCACGCCCGCCTGGGAGATGCGCTGGTTGATCAGGAGCTGCTGACGGCTGAGCGTGAACGTGCCGCTGCCCCCACCGCCCACGGCCGCCGGCGGGTTGGCGTTGTTCGTGGTGCAGGCGCCGAGACCGCCGGCGCCGCCCGTGGCCGTCCCGCCGGTGCCGTCGGGGCCACCGGGGCC
The DNA here is from genome assembly GCA_044507145.1 of Actinomycetota bacterium. Taxonomy (GTDB): domain Bacteria; phylum Actinomycetota; class Thermoleophilia; order Miltoncostaeales; family Miltoncostaeaceae; genus JAVJSF01. The sequence continues at coordinate 1,237 of JBIQJW010000168.1, read as the reverse complement.
GCCCGGCCCACCGGGACCGCCCGGCCCACCGGGACCGCCCGGGCCGCCGGGACCGCCCGGGCCGCCGGGGGTGGCGGTGAGGCGCACGTTGTCGAGCTGCAGGCGCGGCGTGTTGCCCACCAGGTTGAGGGTGTCGGTGGCGGTGATGCGCAGCACGATGCGGTAGATGCCGCCGGTCTCCAGGGCCTCGGGTGCCACCGGCGTCGCGCGCGTCGCCCAGCCGCTGTCGGCCCGCTTCAGGGTCCACTCACCGAGCTGGCGGGTTCCGGCGTTGCGCTGCTCCAGCGAGGCCGTGACGGTGAAGCCGCGATCGCCCAGCAGAGCGCCCAGGTCCGTGCGCGCGTCGAGTGAGAAGGAGGCCTGGCTGGGCGCATCCTCCGTGTAGGTGAACCACGCCGACGTCCATGTGGCCTCGGGATCCCCGAGGAGATTCAGCACGTTCACCAGGTTCGGGACGATGCCCTTGACCTCTGTCTGGAGGGCGCCGTCGGGGTTCCCGCCGGTGGCGGCGTGGCTGTTGTCGACCGAGCACAGGATGCCGAGATCGGCGAGGACCTGATTGAGCCCCTGGAGGAGGCCGTCGGCCAGACTGCCCGCGCCGAGGAGCTGCGTGAGGGCGGTGCCGACCGGCGTGCCCTCGCCGGCGAGACCGTCGAGGAGCGCGGTGAGGTCGAGGACGTCGGTTCCGTCAAGCAGGCCGTCGCCGAGGAGATCCTCGAGCAGCGGCAGGCCACCCGGGAGGGCTGCGACCTGGTTCAGGAGGTCGCCCAGCAGGTTGTCTCCGGCGCTCCCGCCGGCGCCGAGCAGGCCCCCGAGGAGGTTGTCGAGCGTGCTGGAGGTCCCGCCAAGGATGGGACCGAGCAGTCCGCCCAGCACATCGCTGGCCGGCGCGGGGGTGGTACCGGACTGAAGACCGAGCAGGCCGCCGAGCACGGTGCAGCGGTCGGTGGCTGTCCAGTTGGATGCGTCGGCGGTGAACGTCTGGTTGGCCGGGTGGCTCACCGTCGCGGCGGCCGCCGTGCCGGGCACGACGCCCGCCGCCAGGATGGCGGCGAGCAGCAGGGGCGACCGACGACGTGCCCGCCGGTTCGGTGACGCGGTGCGCATATGAGAGACCTCCTTGTCCGCACCGGGCAGGAGCAGACATCACTCGTTTGGGTGGTGGAAGGCCGACGTTACATGCCGTTCTGCGAATGAGCGAGTGCGAGTGTGGGCGCGCCACCGTGACGGGGGGCCG
>JBIQJW010000167.1:0-4912 GCA_044507145.1 Actinomycetota bacterium | reverse complement strand
GTGATCACGGCCATCGCCCTGGTGCTGGCGCTGGTGTTCGCCGGGACCGTGGTGGCCACCGGCGTGGCGGAGGAGAAGACCACCCGGATCTCAGAGGTGCTCCTGGCGGCGGTGCGCCCGGGCGAACTGCTGCTGGGGAAGGTGCTGGGCGTGGGGCTGCTGGCGCTCGGGCAGATGGTCGCGGTGATCGTGCCCGCTGCGGTCGCCGTGGTCGCGGTGGGGGCGATCGAGGTCCCCGACGCCGCCCCGGTCGCGATCGGTGCGGGCGTGATGTGGTTCATCCTCGGGTTCGCGCTCTACAGCGCGGCGTTCGGTGCACTCGGTGCCCTGGTATCGCGCCAAGAGGAGGTGCCGATGGCCGTGGCGCCGCTCAGCTACCTGTTGTGGGGCGGCTACTTCGTGGTGGTCTTCGGCATGGGCGCGGTTGAGAGCACGTGGTTCCGCGCGCTCTCGTTCTTCCCGCCGCTCGCCCCCTTCGCGATGCCGGCCCGGATGCTGGCCGGGGAGGCGGCCGCGTGGGAGGTGGCGGTATCCGCCGTGCTCACCCTTGGGACGGCCGGCGTTGTGATCTGGCTCGGCGGGCGCATGTACCGCGCCGGACTGGTCGGCACGGGTGCCCGCATCCCGCTCTGGGCCGCCACCGTCCGGGCGGTGCGGGGGCGGTGACGGCGCGGCGGCCCGTCAGAGAGCCGCCAGCACCTCCAGCCCGCGGTCGAACCCGCGCCGCACCGCGGGCGCCTCGCGGGATGCGGCCCACAGCGCCACCACCGGGTCGCCGTCGTCCGAGACGTGCAGGCGCACGGTCTCGTCGTCGGACTCGGCGCGGACCGTGCGCACGCTGCGCGACCGCGCCAGTTGCTCGGCCAGTCGCAGGCATGCCGCGAGGCGCTGCAGGCGTTCGCGGCCCCCGGCTCCCAGCACCCCCTCCAGCGGCGCGGGACCCGCAAGGCCCTTCCGGTGGCCTCGCACCAGCAGCGCGATCATGGCCAGCTCGTCGTGGCGGTAGCCGGGCAGGCCGCTGTTGAGCACCAGGTAGTAGCCATGCCGGTGGTGGTCGTTGTAGTCCACGGCCACCCCGGCGTCGTGCAACATGCCCGCCGCCCACAGCACCTCACGCTCGCCCTGGTCGGACCGCTGCAGCCCCAGCGCGGCGAACTGCTCGTAGAGGCCGAGGGCCAGGCCGGTGACCTGCGCGCAGTGGTCGGTGTCGCAGCGGTAGGCGTCCATGAGGTTGAGCACGCTGTGGCGGCGCACGTGATCGATGAGGCGGTCGTCGCGATCCGTGAGGAGGCGATCGAAGAAGACACCTTCGCGCAGGCCCTGGGAGCAGATCTCAATGCACCGGGCCCCGGTCCGGTCCATCGCCGTGGCGATCACCACGGCGCCGGCCAGGGTGATGTCGGCGCGGTCGGCCTTCAGGCCGGGGATCGAGGCGCGTTCGGCGCTCGGCGTCTGGGCCATTCGCTCGATGAGATCCTCGATGGCGTCGCGCCGCAGCATGTAGCCGTGCAGCTCGTCCAGCGGGTAGCGCTCGGCCTTCTGGGCCATCCGCGCCAGGGTGCGGACGGTCCCGCCGATCCCCACCACTCGGTCGCCCAGCGCGTGCAGCCACTCGATCTCGTCCAGCGTCGTCGTGACGTGCCGGCGCAGCGCCCGCAGCTCCGCGTCGCTGGCCGTCGGGCCGGAGAGGAACGCCTCGGTCATGCGCACGGCTCCGAGAGGACGCGACATCGAGCGCGCCATCCGGCGGTCGTGCACCTCGGTGGCCTGGATGCTGCCGCCGCCCAGGTCGAGTACCCAGCCGTCGGTGAGGGTGGTGCTGTTCACCGCGCCCAGATAGCCGTACCGGGCCTCCTGGTGCTCGGAGAGCACGCGGACCTCGAGGCGCCCGCCGGCGCTGAGCGCATCCATCACGTCCACCCGGTTGGCGGCGTCGCGTGCCGCGCTGGTGGTGACCACGTCGATCTCATCGATGTGCTCGGCCGCACAGAAGGCGGCGTAGAGCCGGGCCACGTGACCGGCCCGTTCCAAGGCGTCGGTACGGATACCGGTGGCGTCCGCCCCACGTGAGAGCCGGACGCTGTCGCGGATCTCGTCCACCAGGCGGAAGGCGCCGCCGGGCCGGTAGCGGAAGACCACAAGCCGGAACGTGTTCGATCCCATGTCCACGACGGCGAGGCGGCGCTCGGGTGCGTCCCCGGGGAGCGCTACGCTAGACGGCATGAGTGCAACCCCCCTGCGTCCGCCCTCGCCCAGCGAGTACGGCGACGCGGCGGGATGTGACCCGGCCACGGCGGCATGGCCCGGCGTCTTCGACTCGCCGGAGACCGTCGACCGGGTGTGGACCGACTTCGTGGCCGGACGGGATGACGCGGAACGCGCCGATCTGCGCCGGGCGCTGGCCTTCGCCCGGGCACGGCACGGAACGCAGACCCGGCGCGGCAGCGACACGCCCTACTGGGTGCATCTGGTCCGCGTCGCGATGGAGCTGGCGCGCTGGGGCGTGGAGGACGGCGAACTGCTGCAGGCGGCGCTCCTGCACGACACGGTGGAGGACACACCCACCCGCATCGACGAGATCGCAGCCGGGTTCGGTGACGGTGTCGCCGAGCTGGTGAGCTGGCTCACGGTGCCGGATGCCCGGTCCCGGATCGCTCCCTACTACCGGCGCCTCCTCGCGGACGGGCCCGCGCGGGCCCGGGTGCTGAAGCTGGCCGACCGGGCCGACAACCTGCGCAGTATCCAGGCGCTGGTGCTGCGCACCGGGCACACCTACCGCCGCTGGGCCGCGTCGTACCTGCGGCGGACCGAGTGGCAGGTGTTGCCGCTGGCTGCGAATGCCCCCTCGGTGGCGCGCGTCGCCCTCGTGAGTGCGATGGCCGACCTGGCTCCGCTGGTCGCCGCGGACGCGTTCACGCAGTCCTAACGCCCGGGCAATCCCGGGCCCACCGGCGGCGGATTGGATGGCGGCGTCACCACACACCGACCCCACGGAGGTCGCGATGTCGCCCAACGAAGGCTCCCAGATCGACACCGTCCGCCTCGCGGCGCTGCTCAGCCGCCTGGAGGTCCACCAGGGCGGCGTCTGCGCGGTCGCAGGGTGCTCGCACGAACACGCATCGGGCGACGGCCACGACGTCGGCCTGGCGGCGCCTGCCATGGCCGCATAACGATCCGGTGGCGGTGTCCGCAGCGGCATGAGGGATCGACGGCCGGCGCCCCCGCGCGCCGGCCGTCGCATCACGGGGTGTCCCCCGGCAGCCCGGGTGGGATCAGCAGCACCGGGCACGGCGCGTGACGGGTGAGGAACGCCGCGAAGCTGCCCACCAGCGCGTGCTCCAGGCGCCCGCGGTGCGTGGCGGCAACCATCACGCTCACGCCGGCGTCGCGCGCCCAGTCGCAGGCCGTCTCGCCCGGGTGCCCTTCCAGCAGCACGGCCTCGGCACCGTCGATCCCCGCGGCGGTCTCGTCCAGCCACATCCGCCCGGCCTCGCGCTGCGCGTCGTCGTCGTGCACCACGGCGCCGCCCAGGCCGGCCGCCATGGAGATGAGGAACGGGGGCGGTGCGATCACGTGCAGGATGCTGAGCCGCCCCCCGGTGAGCTTGCGCAGCGCCGTGGCGTGGCGCAGGGCCACGTACGAGGCGTCGGAGTCATCGATGCAGCATGCGATGTGTGCGTAGGTGGTGTTCATGTGGTCGGCGCAGCCTCGTCGTCGGTGCCGTCTGGGATGGGCGCGATCTCACGCAGGTAGGGGCGCGTGGATGTCGCGGCGAGCGCCAGGCGTCCGGCCGCGAGGTCGGTGAGCGCGGCGCCGGCGATCTCGTGGCGCCAGCCGGACGCCAGGGGGTGTCCGTCGGTATCGCCGCCGAGCGCGGCCGTGAGGAACCCGGTGATGTCGTCGCGGGTCGCCAGCAGGCTGGGGGCCAGATCGACGGCCGCCGCCCTGGCGGCGACCAGCACCGCGCCCAGCGGGGCGATGGCGTCGGCGCGTGCCTGCAGTTCGGGCGGGGGAGCGGGGGAGGCGGCCATGGGGTCGGCACGCTCGCCGGCGCGGATCGCCTCGAGGATCTCGTCCACCTGGGCCGGCCGCATCCGGTCCGGCAGCCCTCGCTCGCCCTCCAGCGCTTGGCGGGTCGCCGGCTTGCGTCGCGCCAGCTCGACCAGCGTGCGGTCCGGGATGATCCAGGAGGTGGGGCGATCCGCGGCACGGGCCTCGCGCTCACGCCACGCGGCCAGCGAGCGCAGGACCGAGCGGTCCCGGCCGTTCAGCCGCCCCTGGCCCTTCACCTTGCGCCATGCCGCGTCCGGGTCGGTGGTGAACCGGGCGTCGGGGCCATAGCGACGGCGGTGCTCCTCGGCCACCCACTCGGTGCGGCCCAGCCGGTGGGCGCGCATGGCCAGCTCGTCGGCCAACTGCAGCAGGTGCGCCACGTCGGCAGCGGCGTACGCGCTCTGCCCGGCCGACAGCGGCCGGCGGCTCCAGTCGGTGTACCGCTCGCCCTTGTCCAGACGCACCCGCATCACGCGCTCCAGCAGCACGGCGAGCCCCTGCCCGGCACCGAGCCCGACGAACCCGGCGACGATCTGGACGTCCACCAGCGAGGCGGGGCGAAGGTCGCCCTGCAGCGCCAACAGCGTCAGGTCGGCCGACGGGGCGTGCATCACCACCGTGACGTCCGGGTCGTTGACCAGGTCGGCGATCGGCCCCAGTGGGGCCCCCTCCACCGGGTCCACGATGTACACGTCGCCGTCGATGGCGATCTGCGCCAGGCACGGCATCGGCGCGTAGGTGCGCTCCCACAGGAACTCGAAGTCCAGGGCGAGGCGTCCGGACTCCCGTGCCCGCTCCGCGATCGCCTCGACGCCTGCGGCGTCGCGGATGGGCTCGTTCGGATCCATTCCCGGTACCC
>JBIQJW010000005.1:30434-33739 GCA_044507145.1 Actinomycetota bacterium | reverse complement strand
ACGTGCGGGCCAGGAACCACGCCACGATGCCGCGGAACTGCAGTCCCAGCACGTTGGCCACCGCCTTGCCGCGCCCCAGGTCCACGAAGGTGCCGCGCGTGCGGTAGCTGAAGCGCGACACCTCCGCGTCTGTGATGGTCGCCAGCACGTTCTTCGCGGCGATGCGTGCCTGACGTACCGCGTGCTGGCTGGTGGGAGGGCAGGGCAGGCCGATGCGGGCCGGGTCGGGCACGGCCGCGCTGTCGCCCAGCGCCCAGATGTTCTCGCGTCCTTCCACCGCGAGCGTGGCGTCGACCACCGCCCGGCCCCTGCCGTCGGTGGGCAGCCCCAGCATCTTCATCGTGGGATGCGTCCGCACGCCCGCGGTCCACACCAGGGTGCGACAGGCGATGCGCTCCCCGTTGGAGAGCGTGACACCGCCGTCCCGGGCATCGGTGACCGTCGTCGCCAGGCGGATCTCCACACCGCGCCGGTCGAGCTCGCGCATGGCGTACGAGGACAGCCGTACGCCGACCTCGGGGAAGATCGACTCGGTCGCCTCGATCAGGACGAACCGCAGTCGCTCGCCGTCCAGCTCCGGATAGAGGCGCTTGGCCTCGCGCAGCATGTCCTCGACCTCCGCGAGCGCCTCGACGCCAGCGTAGCCGCCACCCACGAAGACGAACGTGAGGCGCGCCGCGCGCTCGTCGGGATCGGCCGTGGTGTTGGCGAGCTCCAGTTGCTGGATGGCCTGATTGCGCAGGTGGATGGCCTCCGCGACGGTCTTGAAGCCGATCGCCGATTCCTTCAGCCCGGGGATGGGGAGCGTTCGCGAGATCGAGCCCGGGGCGGCGACCAGATGGTCGTACTCCAGCGTGCGTTCATCGCCGGCGTCGGACACGAACGTCACGGTACGCGCCTCGGCGTCGTGCGCGGTCGCCCGACCCACCAGCACGCGGGTGCGGCGCAGGGGGCCCCGCAGCGGCACCACCACGTGTCTCGGCTCCAGCGTCCCGCCGGCGGCCTGCGGCAGGAACGGCGTGTAAACCAGCGCGTTGGCGTCGTGGATGAGGGTGACGTCGAGGGCCGGCCCACCGCGACGCGTGAGCCGCTCCAGGTTGAGGGCCGTGAAGAACCCTCCGAACCCGCCGCCGACGATGACGACGCGGGTCGGCGTGGGTGCCTCCTGGGATTCGCTCGGCACGTGCTGCCTCCTCGCAGGCGGGAACTCGGCGTCAGCCTACCGGTGGGAATGGCGCGCGATCGCGGAGGCGGACGGCCGCTCCATTGATGACTTATGATACTGATAAGAGATACGCATGATCATCAGCGATCCGTGCCGGATCGCGCATCACCGCAGACGACCGGAGGAGGCACGAGATGTCGGTACTGAACGAGGTGCTCGCGGCGAATGAGCGATACGCCGCCGAGTTCGGCGACCGCGGCGACCTGGCCCTGCCGCCCCGACGCCGGTTCGCCATCCTCACGTGCATGGACGCGCGCTTGGATCCGGCGAAGTACGCCGGCTTGGCGGAGGGCGACGCCCACGTGATCCGGAATGCCGGGGGCCGTGCCAGCGACGACGCCATCCGCTCGCTGGTGATCTCCTACAAGCTCCTGGGCACGCGCGAGTGGTTCGTGGTGCATCACAGCGACTGCGGGATGGAGTTCTTCACCGACGAGGGGATCCGCGACCTGCTGTCGTCCAGCCTGGAGACCGCCGAGCTCGGTCCGGAGGGGTTCGTCGACGTGGGCGCGGGGCCGGGCTCTGAGGAGGGGCGGTACATCGACTGGCTCACCATCTCGGACCGCCACGGGAGCGTCGTGGACGACGTGACCCGCATCCGCAACCACCCGCTGGTGCCGCGTGACATCCCGATCTACGGCTACGTCTACGACGTCACCTCGGGCCGCCTCGTGGAGGTGCCCGCCGCCACGGAGGCCGGCCGGGCGGTCGTCGTGACCACGGTGTGACCGTGAACGATGAGGGGCCCCTGACGGGGCCCCTCGGATGCCGCGCGGTGTTCGGTGTCGATCAGCCGGTGACCCCGGGGACCACCACCCGTCGGACGGGGGTGAAGACCGTCTTCGCCCGCGCGGTGCGCGGCCGGACGTCGACCGCCCGGACCTGGGCGACGTTCACCCGTGCGCCCCTGGCGTTCGCGGGCGCCCGGACCACGATCCGCACCACCTTGGCCTGGCCGGGGACCATGTTCCCCAGCGAGATGCGGATGACGCCGGAGCGGAAGACGTGCTTGCGGCTCGCGCGCAGGAACACCAGGTCGCGCGGCAACCTGTCGGTCACGACCACCGAGCGCGCGGTGACCCGGCCGGTGTTGCGCACACGGATCGTGTAGGTGATCCGCTGCAGGCCGCGCGCACGCGCCGGGCCGGTCTTCGTGATCGCCAGCGTCGGCTTGACGTCCGGCGTCGCGGCGACCTCACCCGAGGGCGGGGCGACCGGCGGGGTGACCGGCGGCGCGGGCGGCGTCACCGGGGGTGCCGGCGGGGTGACCGGCGGGGTGGGCGGCGTCGGCGGGGCCGGGAGCCGCTCGTTGGTGAACACGCACACCACCGCGTCGCCGGCGGCTAGGGCGATGTCGATCGAACGGCCGGTGCCGAGCGTCTGCGCGCCGTTCACGCAGGACGCCGACACGAAGGCGTAGCCCGCCGGGATGTCGCCCTCGGCGACGGTGTAGGACCCAACCGGCAGTGAGCCGGTGGTGCTCTCGCCGCCGGCGAGCGTGAACCCGGCGCGGCCGCTGACGGTGAACGGGAACGCCGTGGTGTCACCCGCCGCGTCGGCGCCGGTGAGCTGCTTGGTCACCGTGAGGGTGGGCAGGCGCAGGTTCGTGACCGTGCACTCCACGGTCTTCCCGGTGTCCGGGGTGAACGTGATGCTGCGGGAGTCCGCCGTCCCCACCGGGGTGCCCTCGACCTCGCACGCGATCGACTCGAAGTCGTAGCCCGCAGGCAGCGCGCTCTCCGTGAGGGTCATCGGGCGACGCGACGCGACGGTGAAGCGATCGGTCTCGCCGTGCCCGAGCGCGAAGGCCGGCTCACCGGTGAGCGACATCGGGAACGTGGTGCTGTCGCCCGCGGAGTGTCCCAGGACCACCTTGGTCACCGTGACGTTGGCGGCGCCGCGCGTGTTGGTGATGACACAGACGACATCGGCGCCGGTCGCCACGTCCACGTCGGTGCCCGCGTTGACCGGGGTCCGATCGGCGTCATCGCGGGCGTAGCAGGTGGTGTCCGCCGCGTAGTCGTCGAGGTCGGTGTTGGTGCCGGCGGTTTCGGTGATGGTGTAGGTGCCGGTGTTGACG
>JBIQJW010000005.1:7537-30334 GCA_044507145.1 Actinomycetota bacterium | reverse complement strand
TGGCGGTGAGGTTGAAACGGCCGGGGTCGTCGGTGGGGTTGAGGTGCTTGACGACTTCGAGCTTGCCGGTGTTGCGGGTGTTGGTGATGACGCAGATGACGTCGGCGCCGGTGGTGATGTTGAGGGTGCCGTTGGTGAGCAGGTTGCCGGTGGTCTCGCCGCGGTTACGGCAGACGGTGGTGGCGGTGTAGTCGCTGAGGTCGGTGTTGGTGCCGGCGGTTTCGGTGATGGTGTAGGTGCCGGTGTTGACGGTGGTGCCGCCGGTTCCGGTGGTGCCCTGGTGGCCGACGTTGGTGGCGTTCAGGGGTGTGGGGCCGGTGGCGGTGAGGTTGAAACGGCCGGGGTCGTCGGTGGGGTTGAGGTGCTTGACGACCTCGAGCTTCCCGGTGTCGCGGGTGAGGGGGTTGGTGACCGCGATGTTGTAGGTCTGGTTCTTGGTGGTGATGGTCGCGGTGGCGGGGGTGATGGTGGGCGTGCCCCAGGTGTGGTCGGCGACGGCGGTCGGTGCCTGTTCGGTGACGGTGCACTGGTAGCCGGTGGGGATGGTGCGGGTGGCCGTCGTGCTGGTCGGGTAGTTGACGGTGCGCGTGTCGGTGATGGTCGGCTCACCGGGCTTGGTGCAGGTGATGTCGAACGTGAAGGTCTGGGCGAAGCCGCTCGGGACGTCGCCGGTCACGCTCTTGGTGATCTGCAGCGTGCCGGTGTCGCGGGTGAGGGGGTTGGTGACCGCGATGTTGTAGGTCTGGTTCTTGGTGGTGATGGTCGCGGTGGCGGGGGTGATGGTGGGCGTGCCCCAGGTGTGGTCGGCGACGGCGGTCGGTGCCTGTTCGGTGACGGTGCACTGGTAGCCGGTGGGGATGGTGCGGGTGGCCGTCGTGCTGGTCGGGTAGTTGACGGTGCGCGTGTCGGTGATGGTCGGCTCACCGGGCTTGGTGCAGGTGATGTCGAACGTGAAGGTCTGGGCGAAGCCGCTCGGGACGTCGCCGGTCACGCTCTTGGTGATCTGCAGCGTGCCGGTGTCGCGGGTGTTGACGTACGTGCAGTACCACTCGCTCTCGCGGGCGAGGGAGATCGGCTGGACCCGCGTGCTCGACGTCAGGCCGGCCACATCACCGTAGGACGGGTACGACCCCTCACGGCACTGGGCGTTCCCGAAGGTGTAGCCATCCTGGAGCGTCTCGTCGATCCGGACGGTGCGGGTGCCCGTGCCCGGCAGGTTGCCGATCGAGAACACGGTCTCGGCGGGCGTGCCGGAGGTGACGCCGCCGTTGGTTCCGGTGATCGTGAGCCCGTCGGCCGGGGTCGCCGGCGTCGCGCTGAAGGCCCAGTCTGCGGCCGGCGTGGTGCTCTGCTGGTCCACGAACTTCCGGACGTTCACCTTCGCGCCGCACAGCTGCGCGGCGATCGCCTGGAGTTGGATCTGGAGCTCGTCGAAATCGCCCGCGAAGTAGTCGGAGTCGGCCACGGGGCCGCTGACCGCGGCGAGGTTCACCGTGGTGACGCCGGCGCCGGCGCCCACCGCGATGATGCGCTTGTTCGAGCCCTTCACCGAGTTGGCCGACGCGATGGCGTAGCTGACCGCGCGCTGGCGGACGGTGGCGTCCTGCACGCCCTCGGCGTCCCGGGTGGGGTTGCCGTCGGTGAGGAGCACGACGACCGCCGGGTCCGCGACATTGCGGGCGGCGGTGAGGGCCGAGTCCCAGTTGGTGTAGTTCGTCGCCCAGGTGGGGTTCGCTGTCGTGGGCTGGTAGACGGCGTCGATCCGCGCCTTGGCCGCGGTCCGATCGGCCGCGATGCTGAGGTTGTACGTCGTCGGGTTCGAGACCACGGCGCTGCCGAAGGTGTCCAGGCGCAGGGTCACCGGCGCGCCGGCAAGCCCGTCGATGAGCGCCTTGGCGCCGGCGGCCATGCCCTGGCGCTTCTGCAGGCCGGTGTAGCCGCCGCCCGCCGTGTTGATCGACGACGAGATGTCCATCGTCATCACCACGTTGAAGGCGGTGCAGGCGCGCGGCAGCGACGGGTTGTTCCGGGCCAGCATGTGGAACTGCGTCACTCCGGTGCTCGTGGTCCCGGTGGTGGTGCGGTTGGGGATTGCCGTCACCGTGTTGTTGTTCCCCGTCGTGACGAGGGAGTCGTATGCCAGCGTGGGCCCGGCCTCGGCGTTCCCTCCGCCGAACGAGATCTGGTCGATCGCCCGCCAGCCGGCGGGAACCGAGGTGCCCTTCACGCGCACGACGTACGCGGTGTTGTTGCTCGGCGCCGAGCTGGTGCAGGACGTCGCGGCGCCGCTGACCATGCACAGGTCCGACCAGGATGAGCCGGCGGTGTTGGTGCGGTACTCGAACGTGACCGGGGTGACCGTGGAGGTGAACCCGGTGATGGTGTGGTCGGCGGTGCGATCACCACCAACGTACGCCCGGATGGAGGCGCCCAGTCCGGTGGCCGGGAGGGCGAGTGCCGCGAGGAACGCGAGCATGACGAGCAGGGCCGCCAGCGGCGGTGCGCCGGGCCGGCGCGTCCCTGCGTGTGATCGGGCTGGTGTCCTCATCGCGGCCATCCTTCGTCGCGTCCCGGATCCCGGATCGGATCCACTGGCCGGGCACGCTATGAGCCACCCCGGGCCGCCGAGGTCGGACCTTCGACTGAACCGCGCCACCTCGAACGGGGGGTTAGGACCTCACCGTTCGGGGGGTACCACGACGCGGCCGGGTCAGTCGGCGTCGGGCGCGCGCCGCAGGCGCTTCACCGCGGATCGGCGCGCCTTGGCGTCCAGACGGCGGGCGCGGGCGGCCCGCCCCGGGCGCGTGGGCCTGCGGGCCGGCGGCGGGGGCGCCAGGGCGACGGCCAGGCGGCGCTCGAGGCGCGCCACCACCGTCAGCCGGTTGCGCTCGCGCGAGCGGTCGTCCTGGCTGCTGAGGCGCAGCGGACGCCGGTCGAGTCCCAGGGCCAGGGTGAGCCGCGCCGCCCGCTCCGGCCCCAACGGCCCGAGGTGCTCCTGGCGCAACGTCAGCGTGGCGCGCGTCTGGGCGTGGTCACGGCGCTGGCCGCCCGGCCCGGAGGCGAACGAGTACTGCCAGTCGCCCAACGCGGCGAGGCGCCGGGCGAGCTCGCCCGGCGTCACTTGGACCCGGCGCCCACCTTGGTGTCCGCCGGCGCGGGCGGGGCGGCCCCGGATTCGGCCTGCGCTTGGGCAAGCCGCTCGGCGGCCTCCTCACGCGTGACCTCGTGGCCCTTCTCGCGCTTCCAGATCACGAATCCGCAGCCGGGGTTCTTGCGGCTCTTCCAGCTCGTGCACCCGTAGGCGCGTGAGTTCTCCACGATCTCGCCGCCGCAGCCGGGCGTGGGGCAGGTGCCGATCGGCTCCTTCACCGGAGCCGGGGCGGCGTTGGTGACGCCGGCGGCCACCATCGACCGCGCGGTGTCCACGTCCACCTCGCCCTTCTGGCCCCGCACGCGCTTCCAGATGACAAAGCCGCACCCGGTCTCCGAGCGGCTCTTCCAGCTGGTGCACCCGTAGCTGCGGGTCCGCTCGATGATCGAGCCCTCACAGCCCTCGCTGGGGCAGGGACCCAGGACGACCCGGTCGTCCTCCAGATCCTTGCTCGACCGGCCGGCGGCGATGTGCTCCAGCGCCACCTCGCGCGTGATGGTGCGCCCGTTCTGCTGCTTCCACAGCGTGTACCCGCAGCCCGGATCATCCTTGCCGTGGTAGCTGTTGCACCCGTAGCTCTTGGGGTACTCCACGATCTGGCCTTCGCAGCCCGGCGTGGGGCAGGGGGCGAGCGGCTGACGCTCGATGCGCAGGTCGTCGCGTTCCTTGTCCGCGAACCAGGCCACCACCTCACGGGTGAAGCCGTCGATCTCGCGCCGGAAGTCCTCCGCCTGCACCTCGCCGCGCTCGATGCGGTTGAGTCGCTGCTCCCACCGGCCGGTCAGCTCCGGACGGGTCAGGAGGTGGTCGCCCAGCATCTTCACCAGGCCGATGCCCTTCTCGGTGGCGCGCAGCGAGCGCCCCTCACGCTCGACGTACTCGGCGTCCACCAGGCGCTCGATCGTCGCCGCGCGGGTGGCCGGCGTGCCGATGCCGGCGTCCTTCATCGCCTCGGCGGCCTCGTCGTCGTCCACCAGCTTGCCCGCGGTCTCCATGGCCCGCAGGAGCGTGCCTTCCGAGTACCGCGCCGGCGGCTTGGTCTGCTTGGCCAGGGCCGTCGCCTCGGTGCAGTTGACCGCCTCGTCCTTGGTCAGCGCCGGGAGCGACTGGTCCTTCTCCTCGTCGGGCTTCGTGGCGGTGGAGGTGTCGGCGGCCTCCTCGCCGTACACGGCACGCCATCCGGCCTCCACCAGCACCTTGCCTCGGCTGCGGAAGAGATGCTCGCCCACGCGGGTCTCCACCGCCGTCCGCTCGAAGCGCGCCGCGGGGTGGAACACGGCCAGGAAGCGGCGGGCCACCATGTCGTAGACACGGCGCTCGTCGCGGCCCAGACCCGACAGGTCGTGGTCGCCCTCGGTGGGGATGATGGCGTGGTGGTCGCCCACCTTGGCGTCGTTCACCACGCGGCCCAAGGGCAGCTTGTCCAGGCCCAGCACGTACCGCGCCCCGTCCGCGTACTCCGGTGCGGCCGCACCGACACCGCTGGCCACCGACTTGAGCTGGCCGGCCATGTCGCCGGACAGGTACCGGGAGCTGGTTCGCGGATAGGTGAGGAGCTTGTACTGGTCATAAAGCGCCTGCGCGGCACGCAGGGTGCGCGTGGCCGAGAACCCGAAGCGCGAGTTCGCCTCGCGCTGGAGCGTGGTGAGGTCGTACAGCAGCGGCGGCTGCTCCACCTGGGGCTTGGTCTCCAAGGACTCCACGGTGCCCGGCGCACCCGACGCCGCGGCGGCGATCGCCTCGGCCGGGGCGGCCTCGGTGAGGCGCGTGGTCGAGCCCTCGTGCCACAGGCCGGTGTAGGTGGCGCCGGCCGACGTGGTGAACGAGGCCTCCACCTCCCAGTAGTCCTGGGGCGTGAACGCCGCGATCGCCAGGTCGCGGTTCACGATCAACGCAAGCGTGGGCGTCTGGACGCGGCCCAGCGACAGCACCTTGCGGATCGAACCGGCCTTGGTGGTGGCGGCGCGCGTCGCGTTCATCCCCACCAGCCAGTCGGCCTCGCTGCGGGCGCGGGCGGCGGCTTCCAGCGGCTGCATCGACTCGTCGTCGCGCAGGGCCTCGAACGCATCCTTGATCGCGCGCTGGGTCATCGAGGAGAACCACGCGCGCTTCACCGGCTTCTTGCGCGCGGCCGCCGGCGCGGTCTCGAGGATGAGCTTGAAGATCAGCTCGCCCTCGCGCCCGGCGTCGCAGGCGTTCACGATCACGTCCACGTCGGCCTGCTTCATCAGCGCATGCAGGGCCTTCAACTGCTTGGACGAGCGGGCGTCGCGCGCCTTGTAGCGGAAGTGCTCGGGGAGGATCGGCAGATCCTCGTACTTCCACTTCTTGAAGCGCTCGTCGTAGGCGTCCGGGTCGACCTGCTCCACCAGATGGCCCACGGCGTGGGCGACGATCGCCTCCGGGGCCTCCCAGTGGTCGCCGCTCTTCTTCGCGGCACGGCCGAACAGGGCCTTGGCCACGTCGGAGGCGACGGAGGGCTTCTCACAGATGATCAGGGAGCGCATAGGCGGGGCAGGTTAGCACCGGTCTGCGGGAATCCGTCCCGGGCGGCTCAACGGGCCGCCATCACCGCCAGCGCCTCGCGATAGAGATCCTCGGGCACCGTCTTCAGACGGTCCACGGCATCCGACAGCGGCACGTCCGTGATCCGTTCACCGTGCAGGGCCGCCATGCGCCCCACCCGGCCTTCGGCCACCATGCGGGCGGCATGCGCGCCCAGCCGGCTGGCCAGCGCGCGGTCGTAGGCGGTGGGCGTACCGCCGCGCTGGATGTGTCCCAGCACGAGGGCGCGCGTCTCGGCGCCGGTCGCGGCCTCGATGCGTCGCACCAGCTCGTCGGCCACCCCCGCCGCGGCCAGCTGGTGATGACCGAACTCGTCCTTGGCGCCGCCGTCCGCCTGCGCCAGACGCACCCCCTCGGCCGCCACCACGATCGTGTATCCGCGTCCGCGCCGGCGCCGGTCGGCGATGCGCCGGTACACGGCCTCCATGTCCGGCGGGAACTCCGGCAACAGCACCACCTGAGCCCCCGAGGCCCGCGCCGACTCCAGCGCGATCCAGCCGGCGTGCCGCCCCATCACCTCGGCCACCAGCACCCGGTCGTGGGATTCGGCCGTGGTGTGCAGCCGGTCGATGGCGTCGCAGGCGATCTGCACCGCCGTCCAGAAGCCGAACGTCACATCGGTGCCCGACAGGTCGTTGTCGATGGTCTTCGGCACGCCCACCACCGCCAGGCCGTGCTCGTCGTGCAGCCGGCGGGCGGCGCCCAGCGTGTCCTCGCCGCCGATGGCCACGATGGCGTCCAGTCCCAGTTCGCGCACGGTCTCGAGGCACCGCTGCGGACCGTCCTCACGGGCGAACGGGTTGGTGCGCGAACTGCGCAGCACCGTGCCGCCGCGCGGCAGGATCCCGGCCACGGCGTCCATGTCCAGCGGCACGGTGCTGCCCTCCAGGAGGCCGCGCCAGCCGTGTGAGAGCCCCACATGCGTGTGGCCGAAGGCGCCCTCCCCGGCGCGGACCACGGCACGGATGACGGCGTTCAGACCGGGACAGTCGCCGCCTCCGGTGAGCACACCCACGCGCATGGGGTGAGGTTAACCGGAGCGGGGGGCGGTGCGCGAGGGCTGCGCGCGGGCCACCAGGACGGCCACGGCGGCCAGGAGGCATACCCCCACCGCGCTGCACAGGACCGCGGCGAACACGAACCCGGTGCGGTCGGCGACCAACTGCAGCACATCCAGCTCCCGCAGGGTGCGTGCCGCCACCAGCGCCACGAACGCCGCGACGCACGCCGCCAGGGCGACGCCCCACGCACGAGCCGACCGGGGTGCCGGGCGGGCCGCGGCGCGGTCGGGCCACACCGCGAGCGCGGCCGCGGCAAGGGCGGTCCACGCCGCGGCCACGAGGTAGGCGCCCAGCACATCGCTGGGCCGGTGCCACGCCAACCCGATCACCGCGATTCCCACACCCAGCGCGTAGACGCCCCCGGCGATCGCGGCGGCGGTGCGCAGCGACGCGGGCGCCACCAGCACCAGCCCCATGGCCAGCGCCATCGCCACCGTCGTATGTCCGGACGGGAAGCTGTTGGGGTCGGCCCACCACACATCCTGGGCCAGGTCCGGTCGCGGCAGGCCACGCTTGAGGACCTGGGTGGTCACATTGGCACCGAGGATCATCGCCCCGGCGGCGATGGCGCGTCGCGGCGCCCCGCGCAGCAGCGCGATGCCCATGATCACCAGACCCATCAGGGCCAGCGACGAGACGCTGATCGTGGCCAGCAGGTCTTCGGTGGCCGCCCGGAACCCGGTGTCGCCCGGCCCGATGCCGCCCTGGAGCCGGTTGTCGACGCGCTGCCCGGGTCCGGTCCGGACGGCGAGCAGGTAGAGCACCCCGGTCGCCGCGATGCAGGCGGATGCGAGCCAGAGCAGGTCGCGCACCGGCCGGCGGTGCGACGGGACACCGCTCATCGGGGCGCCAGGGCCGGGCCCGCCGCGGGGGCCATCTGCGGCCCGCGCCCCTTGCTATCGGCGGCGATCCGGGTTTGCATCACAACGACGCACGGCCACACGGATCGGGAGGGCTCCATGGCATCACTCGGCAGGGTCACCATCGTCCTCGGTGCGATCGCCGCCGCGGGGCTCGCGGTCGCGGCGTTCATCAAGCGCGAGCGGGTCGGCAAGGTCACGGGGAAGGCCAAGGAGAAGATCGGCCGGTTGGCGCGCCGCAACGGATCGCCGGACGAGGTGGACCAGCGCTCGATGGAGTCGTTCCCCGCGTCCGACTCGCCCGGCTACGGGCCGGGCATCCTCTGACCCGCGGCCGCGGGGTCGGTGGGTTCCACCCCGCACCGCGCGTCCACCTCGCCGCCGGCGGCGAGTGGTGCGCCGCCCTTCGCCGGCCCGGCGATCACCCCGTGGCCGGCGGGCCCCAGGTCCGCAAGGCGCATCCGGGCCCGGCACACGGGCTGGGCGACCTGCGCGAACGCGGCCTCGGCCAGCCGGCGGGCCTCGTCGGCGTCGGCCGCACCCACCAGCACCTGCTCGAACTGGAACGGCCCGTCCCAGCCACTGGTCGCAAGGTAGAGGCGCACGGTGCCGACAGGAGATGTCATGGCCACACGGTAGCGTGTCGCCGCGCCCGCTCGCCGGGCGGCACCGGGTCGATCAAGGAGGGGCGATGCGGCGGTTGATTGTGACCGGATGTGCGGTGGGCGCCATCTGCATGCTGGCCGCGGTGGGGCAGGGGGCCGCGCAGACCGCTCCGCCCGAGCCGCCCCCCGTCGGGCCGGCGCCGGCGCCGGCTCCCGTGGCGGTCACGGCGTTCACCACCGGCGGATCCGTCACCTTCGGTACCCGGACCACCGTGTCCGGTCGGGTGCGTGGACCCGCCCGGCGCGTGGTGGTCGAGCGCCTGGCGGGTGACGCCTGGGTCCGGGTGGCGACCCTGCGCGTGGATGCGCGCGGACGGTTCACCGGTCGCCTCGACCTGCGTCGCACCTCGAGCCTGCGCGCCAGCGCGGTGGGCGCCGACGGTGTCCCCGTGCCGGGGCCGCGGAAGAACCTGACGGTCCGGCGCAAGGTCCATCTGTCGGTGTCGGTCCCCGAGTACGAATCGATCGCGGGGCGCCCCTTCAGCGTCAGCGGCGCGGTGGTGCCGGCCCGCAACGGCGAACGGGTCGTGCTGGAGGGCTCGCGCGACGGACGCGCGTTCGCGCCGATCGCGCGCCTGACGGTGCGCAAGGGCCGCGTGGCCGCGCGGGTGAGCGCCCCCACCGGCGGGACGTGGCGGTTCCGCATCGCCGCGGAGTCGCGTGAGGACCGCGGGCCCGGGACGTCCGCGCCCACGCCGGCGCGCCGCGTATTCGCCACCAACCCCCACGGCGTGCCGGCATCGGCGCCGCGCTACCTGGTGCAGGCGATCTCCGAGACGCATCTCTACTACTACGAGCACGGGCGCCTGGTGCGCGTGTTCCCGGTGGTGTTCGGCAAGCCGTCCACCCCGACGCCGCGCGGGAACTTCCGCGTCTACTCCAAGACCGTCGGACCGGGGCCCGCGTTCGGGCCGCTGGCCATCTGGTACCACGGCAACTACGGCATCCACGGGACCAACCAGGAGTACCTGCTGAAGCGCGACTGGCGGTACTACTCGGCGGGCTGCACCCGCAACTACAACGACAACATCCGCTGGCTGTGGGATCGCATCCCGATCGGGACACCGGTCCGCAACATCGCCTGAGGGCCGTCGCACCGGGGCCGGCGCCGTCGTGCGCGGGCCCGCGCGATGGCGGACGTCCGCCGGCTGCTGCTAGCGTCGCGCCGATGCGGCCCCGGATCGTCTGTGCCATCGCCACCGCCGGCGGGCTCCTCGTGGCACCCGCCATCGCCGGAGCCTGGGGCCAGGTGGTCACCGTCACGCCCAGGGACGGTGCGGACTATCGCGCGGCCGATGTGGCGCAGAACCCCGCCGGCGACGTCGTGGCGGCGTGGGTGCGGTCACCGGCCGGCGCGGCCGCGGGGACCGGGCGGGTGTTCGTGGCCACACGCGCCGGCGCCACCGGACGCTGGACGTCGCCGGCGGCCGTCTCGGCCGGTGGTGTGTCGGCCCCGGCGGTCGCGATGAACGCCCGCGGCTGGGCCGCGGTGGCATGGCCGCTGCGCGATCGCGTGCAGGTGGCCGTCCGCGCGGGGCGGGCCGCCCCGTGGCGGACGCTCACGGCCGTGCGGGCGGGCGGCCCGGTCACGGATGTCGCCGTGGCGGTGGGCTCCAGCGGTGCGATGAGCCTGATGTGGAACGAACGGCGTGGATCCGCCTACCGCGTGCGGATGGCCGAGGACCGCACCGGGAAGGGGCGGTGGATCCTGCGCGGATCCAGCGTCGGTGCGCGCGGGCGACCGGCCTTGGCGGTCACCCCGCGCATGGGCGGCGCGGCGATCTGGGTGGAGAACGGGCGCGTGCGCGCCGCCCGCAACCCCGGCGGTGTGTTCGAGCGCAGCGTGCAGTTGAGCGATGCCGACGCACAGGGGACGGCCGGTGTGGCGGTGAGCCCGGGCGGGGTCGCGCTGGGTGCATGGGGCGCCAGCCTCCCCGGCGGGACCGTCGTGATCAGCGCGGCCGACCGGCGCGCGCGCGGCGGGTGGCGCGCGCTCGGCGACATCGGCCTCGGCGCTCGCCCGTCCGTCGCGGTGAACGCCGCCGGCATCGCCGCTGTGGCATGGCCGGTGGCCGACGACGACGGGCGCTCCGGGATCGAGGGCGTCGCGCGCGGTGCCGACGGCGAGTGGCGCACCCTCACGATCGTCCGGCGCACCGAGTGCGGGTGCCAGTACACCGTCGCGGCGACCGCCGTGGACGGCGCCGGTGCGCTGCACGTGTCCTGGTCGCGCGAGGGCGGCCGCGGGCCGGCGGTGGGCGTGATCAGCACGCGTGAGGCGGGCGGCGGACCGTGGCGTCACCGCGGCGTGGGGCCGCAGGCCGACATCGCTCCCCGTCTGTCGACGGGCGCGGGCCGCGGTGCGGCCGCGATCTGGACCACCCCAGGCGACACGGGTGCGGTGCGGGTGCGGGTTCGCGGGCATCGTCGGTGATCGGCGCCACTATGGTTCTGCCACCGGCCGCTGACCAGGCGGGGCCGACGCGGGTCGAACGAGGAGGAACGGGTGGGGACCACAACGCGGGAACGTGAGGACGCGGCCGGCGCCGCGATGTGGCCGCTGGCCGCCCGGGGCGCGAGCGGCCTGGTGTCGCCCGGGGGCGACGCGATGCTCGACCGGGCCGCGGAGGGCGCCGGCATCGACAGCGGCAGCCGCGTGGTGGAACTGGGACCCGGATTCGGCGTTGCCTCCCGTCACATCCTGGCCCTCGGGCCCCGTACCTGGACCGGGGTGGACGACGACCCCCTGGCAGCGATGCACCTCAACCGCCTGGTCGGCGGTGCGGGCCGGCGCGTGGTCACCGCCGCTCTCGACGACACGGGCCTCGAGGCGGACGGGGCGTCGGTGGTGCTGGCGGACGGGGTGCTGGGGTTGCTGGGCGACCGGGCGGCATCGTCGGTCCTGACCGAGGGTGCGCGCCTGCTGCGCCCCAGCGGACGCCTGGCACTCATCGACGTGATGCCGGCGGCCGACGCCGATCCGGCCGTCATCGACGACCTCGCCACCACGGGCATCCACGCCCGCCGGGAGACCGACTGGCGACGGCTTGTGGAGGATGCGGGCCTGGCGATCGTGGGATCGGTGTCCGGGCCGGTGCGCCTGGAGCCGCCGCATGAGGTGGGGCGGCTCCTGGGGCCGCGCATGACGATGCGACTCGCGCGCGGCGTCACCGAGGAGCGGGTCCGCTCGGCGGCCACGCGCGCACGTCAGTCGCTGGACCGTGCCCTGCCGTCGTTGCGGGCCGTGGTGGTGGTTGCGGAGCGTCCGCTGGTATTGGGATTGCGCCGACCCCGGTAGGACGACGACCCGCACCGCCGTTTCGCGCTCCGGCGCGATGGCGAACTGGCCGACAGTCGAGTAGTACGTTGTATGGGAACCCTGTTGCATACGCGCGATGAGACGGATCCATGCGACCGGCGCGATGGCGCTGACGGTCCTCGCGGTCGCCGCCGCGCCGGCACTCGCCGATTCCGGACGGGGAGCCGGCGGGGTCGATGCGGTACCGGTGTCGTCACCCACCACGACGCTGGCCCACACCGCGACGGTCCGCCGGGCGGTCACGGCCCGCACCGGTCCGTCGGCACGTTCGGCGCGACGGATGGTGGTGCGGCCCACCACGGAGTTCGCCGGCACGGTCACGACGCTGCTGGTCACGCGCAGCACCGTGCGGGACGGCGAACGGTGGCTCGAGGTGCTGCTGCCGCGTCGTCCCAACGGCAGCCGTGGCTGGGTCCCGGCCCACGCGGTGGACGTCGGTTCCACCCCGCACCGGATCACCGTGGACCTCAGCGACAGGGAGCTCACGCTCTACCGCTCCGACCGGGTGATCATGCGCGCGCCGGTGGCCATCGGGGCGTCCGGTACCCCCACGCCCACCGGGCGTTTCGCGGTGACCGAGCGCGTCCGCACCCGCACGCCCGGGGCGTTCCTGGGGCCGGTGGTGCTGCCGCTCACCGGTTTCTCGCGAACCCTCAACGAGTTCGCTGGCGGTGACGGACGGGTGGCGTTGCACGGCACCAGCCTCCCGGCCCTCATCGGCACTCGTGCCAGCCACGGGTGCGTGCGGCTTCGCAACGCCGACATCGTGCGCCTGGCCTCGCATGTGCGGGCCGGCACGCCCGTGATCATCCGCCCATGACCGCCCGGGTCGCCGGTATCGGTCCGATCCCCATCCCGATGCCGGCAGGACTGCACCGTGGAGCGGTGCGGTTGCGGCCGTTCGCCGAGGGCGACGTCGACGCGATCGCGCGCGCCTGCAAGGACCCCGACATCGCGCGCTTCACCCGCATCCCGGCGGACTACGGACCCGGCGACGCATGGGCGTTCGTGGTCGGCGCGGAGGGGCGGCGCCGTGATGGCCACGCCCTCGATCTGGCGGTGACCGAACTGCCCGACGAGGACGTCTGCGGGGCCGTGGGGATCGTGGTGGATCACTTTGACGCGGCCAGCGCGGAGATCGGCTATTGGATCGACCCGGCCCGGCGGGGGCGCGGCCTGGCCACCACGGCGCTGCACCTGCTCTCGCGCTGGGCGCTCCGTTCCGGGGGCTTCGCGCGGCTGGAACTCATGGCATCGGTGAAGAACACGGGCTCGCTGGTGGTGGCCGAACGTGCGGGCTTCATCCGGGAGGGCACCGCGCGCAGCGCGTGGCCCACTCCGGACGGGCGCGACGACCTTGCCGTGTTTTCGCTGCTGGCCTCCGATGTCGCGGCGGAACCTGGCGGGTCAGGCGATCGGCCCGCCCCGCCGATGGGTCCCTGATGCGCCTGATCGCCGTCACCGTCGCCGCCATGGGAGCCGCGTTGCTCGCGGCCGCCGGTGCGGGCGCCGCGCCCGCCTCGGACACCGTGATGGTGCGGATCGCGCCCGGCAGCGAGCCGGCCGAGCGTGCCGCCATCGCGCAGCGTCTGGACGCCGGTGAGGCGCACACCCTGCCCGGCGGGTGGCGGGCATACCGGGTGGACGATCCGCTCACCGCCGTCGAGGCCCGGCGCGCCCTCGCGGGACTCCCGGCCGAGCGCATCGAGGTGGACCGCAGGGTCACCCCGACCGCGGCGGACACCTACCGGCGGCTGCAACTGCACCTCGACCGGATCGGCGCGCCGGGGGCGTGGAGCGTGGGCCCGGGGGCGCCGGTGACCGTCGCGGTCATCGACACCGCCATCGCCATCGACCACCCGGACCTGGTGAACCGGCGGTGGGTGAACGCCGACGAGCGCGACGGCACGCCGGGGGTGGACGACGACGAGAACGGGTACGTCGACGACGTGCACGGCATCAACCTCGTGGACGATGCGGCCGGCGACGGCGCCGTGGCCGGTGATGGCTCACCGGCGTCCGCCGCCCACGGAACGCACGTGGCGGGGCTGATCGCCGCCGAGCGCGACAACGGGTGGGCCGTGGCCGGGGTGTCCGACAACGCCCGCATCATGGGCGTGCGCTTCATGTCCGGGGATTCACCCGGCGGCGCGTTGAGCGACGGGATCCTGGGTATCCAATACGCGGTCGCGTCCGGCGCCCGGGTCATCAACCTCAGCTGGGGACTCCCGCCGGGCCAGACCTCCGCGGCGCTGTGTGACGCCATCGCGTCGGCGAACGCGAGCGGGGTGCTGGTGGTCGCGGCCGCCGGCAACGACGGTGTGGACATCGACGGGGCGCGGCGGGTGGTGCCGGCGGCGTGCCCGGCCACCGGGCTGCTCACGGTGGGTGCCACGGACGCCGCAACCGACACGCCGGCCACGTTCTCGAACACCGGTCGCCGATCGGTGGACCTGGCGGCGCCCGGGACACAGCCCGCCGTCGCGGACGGCACCGAGGGATTGGTCTCGTTGTACTCGGACGGGGCCCTGGATCGCGCCGCCGCGATGAGGGGCACCTCCATGGCGGCACCGGTCGCGGCGGGCGCGGCCGCGACCATCCTCGGACACCGTCCGGAGTTGACGCCCGCGCAGGTCATCGCGCTCCTGCGCACGCGTGGCGTCGCGCTGGCCGATCTGGCACCGACCACGCTCAGCGGCAGGCGCCTGGACCTGCAGGCGGCGCTAACGTCGGCCCGCGCACTCGGCGCACGCGAACCCGTGCCGGTCATCACCGCGCAGGCGCCTGCGCACGATGCCGTCGTCGCCACGGCGCCGGAGTTCTCATGGTCGGCATCCGGCGGGGATCCCATCGAGTACCGGCTTGTGGTCGACGGCACGCCCGTGCGGGTGATGCCTGGGGCGGCCAGGCGGGCGCAGATGCCGGAGTTGGCCGAGGGGATCCACACGTGGCGCGTGGAATCGACCGCCGGCGTCGCCGCCACGCCCACACGCACCATCACGCTCGACGCGACGGCGCCGGCACCCTTCACGATCCGCGTCGAGACCGTCGCCGACCGGGTGCGCCTGTCGTGGGACGCGCCCACCGACGCGCTTTCGGGGGTCGCGTCGGTGACCGTGGAGCGCGCGGGGGCGCCCATCGCGACGCTCGGCCCCGGTGCCGGGACGCACGACGCGGGGCCGCTGCCGCCCGCCGGCAGCGTCGAGGCGCTCGCGGTGGCGGCCACCGACCGCGCGGGCAACACGCGCCGCATGAGCATTCACGTGGCCATGACCGGATCGCCGGGCGTGGCCCCCGCGTCCGCGGCCGCGCCGGCGCCGGCCACGGTGCCTGCGGCACGTGCGGCCCGCGCCCGCGTGGTCCGGCTGCGGGTGGGGCCCCGGTCGTACCCGCGCCGCTACGAGGTACGTGCGCGCACCGCCTCGAGGACGCGGGTGATCGCACGTGGACGTCTCGCGCCCGGCGTCCGGGTGGTGAGGGTGCGGCTGAGCGCGTCGCTTGCGGCTCAGTCGCCGGTGTTGCGTGTGCGCACCACCCGGATGCGGTCGACGGCGCGCACCAGGGTCGTCCGGGTCAGACCGGCGGCGACGGCGCGCACGTACACGGTGACCGCCCGCGTGCTGTCGCGCAGTCGCGTGGTGGCCCGCGGTTCGGTGGGCGCGGGCGCCCGCAGCATCCGGGTGCGCCTTCCGCGCGCCGTGGCGGCGGAGGGGCCGCATCTGGCGGTTCGGCTGCACGCCGCGGAACGGCAGTCGCTCGCGTCCGGCGGGAGCGACTAGGATCCCGGGATGTGGAGGGTCCGCATCCGGGAGAGTGCATGAGCGACGACGCGGTGGGATCACCCGAGCCCATCTGGGAGGACGGGGTCGGCAAGCGCGATGACGATGCCCGTGTGCTGTGGCAGGACCAGACCGTCCACACGCCGGACCCGCAGGCCGTGCGCTACGGCGAGGGCAAGTGTCGCGTGGTGGTGCAGGCGACCATCGGGGGGCCGGTGTTCCGCGGACGTCCCCACGTGGACATCTACTGGCACGAGGGACTGCGGCCGTCGTACATCCGCCTGACGCCGGACGAGGCGCGGCGCATCGCGGCGATGTTCACCGAGGCCGCCGACCGTGCAGCGGCGGGGTAGCGACATCACCGCGCGCCCGCGATGTGCCGCGGCGCCTCGCTCGTATGAGTGGTGCTCGGGCCCCGGCCGCGCCCCTATCATCCGCTGATGGCGCCGGGTCCGCACATCGAGGGTGAGTCCCCCACGGCGGTCGTGGGCCCGGCGCCCGCGCCCGCGCAGATCCTGGACGCCGTCCAGGAGGGTATCGTGGTGTGCGACGCCGACGGGGTGATCGCCTACTGCAACCCGTACGCCGGCACGTTGATGGGCCGCCCGGCCGCGAACCTGGTGGGCGCCTCCCTGATGGCGCTGGAACCGGTGGGTGAGGACGGCGAGCCGACCGCCGCCGACGCGGCGCCGTGGGCGGTGGCCGCGCGCGGTGAGCGCGTGGATGAGGCGACCCTGGGGATCCCGGTGCCCGACGGGCCGACGCGCTGGCTGGCGGTGAGCGCCACGCGCGTCTCGGCGCAGGGCGGCGGGGCGGTGGTGCTGGGGCTGGGCGACATCGCGATCCGTCGCCGCCGCGAGGAACTGGTGGCCCGTCTGGGGCGCATCCTCGAGCAGTCGCGCGACGAGGTGTACGTCTTCGATGCCCAGTCGCTGATGCTGATGCAGGTGAACCGCAGCGCCCTGGCGGGCACGGGCTACGCCATGGAGGACCTGCGCGTGATGACGCCGGTCGACCTGATGCCGGCGATGACCGCGGCGGCCTTCCGCAGGATCCTGTCGCCGCTTCTGGACGGCGACGTCCAGCGCGTGCAGTTCGAAACCGAGCACCGCCGGCGCGACGGCAGCACGTACCCGGTGGAGGTGCGGTTGCAGATGGTGGAGTCGGAATCGCCGCCGGTGGTCGCCTCGCTGGTACTCGACATCTCGGCCCGCTACGAGGCCGAGCGGGCCCTGCGCGGACGGGAGGAGGAGAACCGCCGGCTGGCCAACGAGCAGGGTGCGCTGCGGCGCGTGGCGACCGCCGTCGCCCGGGAGGGCGACCCGCAGGCCGTCTTCGACCTCGCCTGCCTGGAGGCCCGCCGCCTGATGGGTGCGCGCTCGGTCGGCCTGGTGCGCTTCGACGACGTGGACGCGGTGCGGGTGGGTGGAGCCGGCGAGGAGGCCGACGCCGTCTTCCCGACCTCCCAGGCGCTGGAACTGGACGGCGTCGCCTCCCGCGTGCGCGACACGGCCGCACCGGTGCGGCTGGACGACGAGGGTGTGGTGGCGGTGCCCGTGCGCGCGGGCGACCGCCTGTGGGGTGCGATGGGCATCGCGGGGACGGCGGGCCTGCCGTCCGACTCGCGCACGGTGGAGCGACTGCGACGCTTCGCGGAGCTGGTCGGGATCGCCGTCAGCAACGCCGAGGCGCGGGCGCGGCTGGCGGCCCTCGCGGCCACCGACCACCTCACCGGCCTGGCGAACCACCGGACATTCCAGGAGCGCCTCGCCCAGGAGGTGAACCGGGCGTCGCGCCACGGGCGCCGCCTGTCGCTGGTGCTGCTGGACATCGACCACTTCAAGCAGGTGAACGACGATCTGGGCCATCAGGTGGGCGACGCGGTCATCCGCGAAACGGCCCGCCGGCTGGCGTCGCTCGCGCGCAGCAGCGATCTGATCGCCCGCGTGGGTGGCGACGAGTTCGCCTGGCTCATCCCCGAGGGGGGCGGCATGGAGGCGTGGCGCGCGGCCGACCGCGCCCGCGAGGCGATCGCCGCGGAGCCGTTCGAGGGCATCGGCCAACTCACGGTCTCGGCCGGCGTGTGCGATCTCGACCAGGCGCACAACCCCAACGACCTGTTCCGCCTCGCCGACGGGGCGCTGTACTGGGCCAAGCAGCACGGGCGCGACGTCGCGTTCCTGTACTCGCCCGAGGTGGTCGAGGTGCTGTCCGACGCCGAGCAGGCGGAGCGCCTCTCGCGGCTGCAGGCGCTGCAGAGCATCCGCGTCCTGGCGCGCGCCGTCGACGCCAAGGACCCGTCCACGCGCCAGCACTCCGAGCGCGTCGCCGAGATCGCCCACGTGCTGGCCCTCGAGTTGGGGTGGTCGGCCGAGGACGCCGGGGCGCTGCGCGACACGGGGCTGGTGCACGATGTGGGGAAGATCGCGATCCCCGACGCGATCCTGTTCAAGCCGGGACGGCTCACCGACGAGGAGTACACCCGCGTGAAGACGCACGCCGCATTGGGTGCGCAGATCGTCGCCGACGTGCTCTCCACCTCGCAGGTGGCTTGGGTGCGCGGGCACCATGAGCGCTGGGATGGCCGCGGATACCCCGACGGCCTGGCGGGCAACGCCATCCCGGAGGGCGCCCGCATCCTCACGCTGGCCGACTCGTGGGATGTCATGACGTCGGCGCGCCCGTACAGCGACGGGCTGGGCATCGACGCCGCCGTCGAGGAGTGCCGGCGCTGCTCGGGGGCGCAGTTCTGGCCGCCCGTCGTGGAGGCGCTGGAGCGGGTGATCGCCGCCGGCGCCCTGCCCGTGGAGCGCTAAGCCGGGCTCAGCCCCGCTGGTGCGTCCCGTCCGGACGCGCCGAGTCGGTGGCGGCTCCGGCCGACAGGTCGGGGCGGGCGAGGTCCGGCTCCAGGTAGATCAGGCGTGCGATCGGAACCGCCGCGCGGATGCGTGACTCGACCGCATCGACCGCGGCCGCGAGCGCGGGCATCGTCAGCCGCCCGTCGAACTCGATCTTGGCGGCCACCAGCAACTCGTCCGGCCCGATGTGCTGGGTGCGCATGTGGATGAGCCGGCGCACCTCGGGCCCGTCCTCCACGGCCCGGCGGATCGCCGCCTGGTCCTCGGTACCGGCGGCCTCCCCGATGAGGAGGCTCTTCATCTCGACCGCCAGGACCACGGCGATCACCACCAGCAGCGCTCCGATGCAGACCGTGCCGACGCCGTCCCACACCGGGTCACCGGTGGTCCACGTGAGCACCACCCCGCCCAGCGCGAGCACCAGTCCCACCAGGGCGCCGAGGTCCTCCAGAAGCACCACCGGGAGCTCCGGGCTCTTCGACCGGCGGATGTAGGCGGCCCACGTGTTGCGGCCGCGGAACGGACGGGCCTCGCGCACCGCGGTGCGCAGCGAGAACGACTCCAGCACGATCGCCACGACCAGGATCACCACGGCCACGATCGGCGCGTCCATGTGATGCGGGTCGCGCAGCTTCTGGACACCCTCGTAGAGGGCGAACGCGCCACCCACGGAGAAGAGGACGAGCGCGACGACGAAGGCCCAGAAGTACCGGTCGCGGCCATAGCCGAACGGATGTTCCGGCGTCGCCGGCCGCACCGCACGCCGGCCCCCGAACACCAGGAGTCCCTGGTTCGTGGTGTCGGCGACCGAGTGGATCGACTCGGCCAGCATCGACGACGACCCGGTGATGATGAAACCGACGAACTTCGCGATGGCGATGCCCAGATTGGCCAGCGCGGCCGCGACGATCGCGCGCATACTGCCCGCGTGCATCAGACCTCCGGAGGTGTCGTCGAGCGTGCCGGGCGTCGCAGGATACCGCTCCACCAGCGGGATGGAGGAGGCCGGGGGAGGGGCGCGGACACCCCGGGGGAGGGGCGGGCGGCGAACGAAGAGAGGCGGGTGGGCCCGGGTGGGGATCGACAACGCTCCCGCGGCTCCCGACCATGGGGCCATGAGCCTCCACCCAACCCTCCTGTCCGCGCGCGCGGCGCTGGCCGGTCTCGCCGCGCTCTGCCTCCTGGCGCTCACCGCCGCCGCGGCCCACGCATCGACCGTCACCGTCGCCGAGGGCGACACGATCAGCGCCATCGCGGCGCGCCACGGCGTGAGCGTCGACGCCTTGGTGGCGGCCAACGGTCTGCCGGATGCCGACACGGTGCGGGCCGGGGCGACCCTCACGCTGCCGGGCTCCACCGGCGCCCGGGCATCGTCCGGCGCCGCCTCCGGCGGATCGGGCGACGGCGGGTCGGGCGGGCACGTGATCTCCGCCGGCGAGACGCTCTCGGGCATCGCCGCCCGGTACGGCACCACGGTCGGGGCGCTCGCGGCGGCCAACGGACTCTCGGAGCCGTATCTCATCGTCGCCGGGCGCAGCCTCACCATCGCGTCGGCCGGTTCCGCGGCGAGCGGCACCGGGACGGCGTCGTCCGCCACCTCCGAGGCCGCCGGATCGGCCCCGAGTACCGGCGCCCATCGCGTGGCGCCCGGCGAGACGCTGTCGGGCATCGCGGCCGCCCATGGCACCAGTGTGGCCGCCCTGGCCGCGGCGAACGGTCTGGCCGACCCGCACATGATCGTCGCCGGACGCACCCTCACCCTGGTGTCCGGCGGGGCTTCAGCCGCGGCGTCGGACTCCGGCGCCGGCGCCACCACGGGCACGGCGCCACAGGGGTGGATCCCGGTCGCCGGCGCGGGTGCCGGCGTGGGGGACATGATCTCCGAGCGGGCACGCGCCCACGGGGTCGACCCGGCGCTGGCCCGGGCGGTCGCATGGCAGGAGAGCGGCTGGAACCAGTCGGTCACGTCCCACGTCGGGGCGACCGGCGTGATGCAGCTCATGCCCGGCACGGCGCAGTGGCTGGGCGAATCGGTGCTGGGCCGCACGGTCGACCGCCATTCGGCTGCCGACAACATCGATGCCGGCGTCGCCTACCTGGCCTGGTTGGATCGTGAGACCGGCGGCGATACCCGTACCACCGTGGCCGCGTACTACCAGGGGCTCACCGGCGTGCGAGAGCGCGGCTGGTACGACGACACCACCGACTACGTCGAGAACGTGTTCGCCCTGAGGGAACGGATGTAGAGGGGACGGCGGGGGTTCGCGAACGGATGCCCGCCGAGTTCCCGCAGCAGCAGCCCGCCATCGTGGGCCTCGCGCCGGCGGGCCAGGCGCAGGCCGGCGAGGTCCCCCGCGCCGGTGCCGGCGACGACCCCGGCCACCAGAGCGCCCAGCCCCACGCCCAGGACCAGGCACACCGCCACCATGATCACGGCGGGGAGCGCGACCACCACGTGCCGTTGCACCGTGTCGCGCCGGGTCTCGACCCGTACGTCGCCCGGCCCGGCCGGTGCGGGTGCGACGAGGATCCAGCCGGCCCGCATCGACATCGCGGCGCCGACCACCAGGGCGGACGTGGCGAAGAGCATGAGCGCGCGGACCGGATTGTCGATGAGCGCCAGGGCCGCGACCAAGCCGCCCGCGCCCACGCCGAGGAATGCGGTTGCTGCGGTCGCGAGCTCGCGCGAAAGCGGGGCGACGGGGCGGGCGGGCGGCACGCTGCAATACTCCCAGAGTGGTCCGACGCATACAGGTCGCCGCCGCGATCGCGCTCGCGGCCCTCGCGCTCGGATGCGCCACCGCGTGCACCGGGGACGCCCCGACGCCTCGCCCGGTCGCGACCACGACCCCGAAGGGATCCGGCTACTTCGTGGGCCGTTCGCCCGAGGGGGTGGGCGCGGCGGTGGACCTGCAGGCGCACGATCGCATCACCGAGCGCGCCGCCGAGGCGCTGCTGGATCTGCCGGAACCCGCCGGTCGGCCGGCGGTGACCGTGGGCGTGGCCTCCGTGGTGAACGACGGCGGCCTCCCGGTCCCGCTGCCGAGGTTCATCGCGGTGATGGACGGCGGTGGGGCGGTCCCGCTCCTGCCCGCGCGGACCGCGGGGCTCGGGATCCCCGGCGCCCGGGAGATCTTCCCGACACCTCCGCTGTTCGTGCCGGCCGACGGCGCCGCCACGGTGCACCTGGTGTTGCGCAACGTGCACCCCGCCGAGGTGCACGCTGTGAAAATGGTGGTGCGGGCCGGGGAACCGGTGGTGCTCTCGGCGCATCGCCGGTAGGGGATCGTGCGCGGGTGGCGAAATGTGGGCCCGTGCCCCAGGACGTCCATGCCCTCGCAGAACGACTCACCGGCGACTACGAGCGCTTCAGCCCCGCGCAGCAGTCGCTCGCGCGCTACCTGGTGGAGCATCTGGCGGATCTGCCGCTGCTCTCCGCCCATGAGGTCGCCCGCGCATCGCACTGCAGTCCCGCCACGGTGGTCCGCTTCGCCCAGGCCCTCGGCTACTCCGGCTACCCGGAGATGCAGGGTGTCGTGCGCCGCGCGCAGCGCCCCACGCTTCCGCCGCGCCCCGACGCCCGAACACCCGGGGCGCCGGTGTCGGCGGAGGGCTTCGACGCCGTCATGGCCGCCGAGCACCACGCGCTGGACGACGTCGCGCGACGCCTGGCCTCGGCCGATCTGGCTCCGCTCGCCGCGGCCCTGGCCGGCGCCGGTGTGGTGGTCCTGGCCGGCGAGGGCTACGCGCGTGCGGTGATGGCGCTGCTGGAGGAACGCCTCTCGCGCGGTGGCCGGCGCGTCGCGGTGGTGGGCTCGCTGGAGCCGCCCGAGCGGGCGTGGCTGGACGCCCTCGCTCCCGACACGGCGGTGCTGGCGGTGTCGCTGGGCCGTGAATCGCGCGTGGCGCAGGCGGCGATCTCGGCCGCCCGGGCCGCCGGGGTGCCGGCCGTGGCCCTGGTCGATTCCGGGCTCAGTCCGCTGGCCCGCTCGCCCCTGGCGCGGGTGCTGCCCGCGCAGGTCCGCGAGGGCACGCCGTCGCTGGTGGCGATGATCGCCGTGGCCCAGGTGCTGGCGGCCGCGGTGGCGCCCATGACGTCCCGCGGCGGGCTCACCGCCGTGAGCGCCTAGCCCGTATCCGCCCGCCGCCGGCTCCCGCGGGTCGCTAGACTTTCCTGTCGGTAATCGCACGCGGACGGGGGAGCGCATTGTCGGAGGCGAACGGGCGCACGGGCACCATGCGGGTCAAGACCGGACTCGCGCAGATGCTCAAGGGTGGCGTCATCATGGATGTCACGACGCCTGAGCAGGCGCGGATCGCCGAGGAAGCCGGTGCCTGCGCCGTCATGGCGCTCGAGCGCATCCCCGCCGACATCCGGTCGGATGGCGGCGTCGCGCGCATGAGCGACCCGGAGATGATCGCCGGGATCCAGGACGCGGTGTCGATCCCGGTCATGGCCAAGTGCCGCATCGGCCACTTCGTGGAGGCGCAGATCCTCCAGGCGCTCGACATCGACTTCCTCGACGAGTCCGAGGTCCT
>JBIQJW010000005.1:0-7437 GCA_044507145.1 Actinomycetota bacterium | reverse complement strand
TCCGGGATCTACAAGAGCGAGGACCCGCCGGCGCGCGCCCGCGCGATCGTCGAGGCCGTCACCCACCACCGTGACCCCGAGGTGCTGGCGCGCGTCTCGCGTGGGCTGAAGGAGGCGATGCCCGGCATCGAGATCTCCTCGCTGCCCGCCGGCGAGTTGCTCCAGGGCCGCGGCTGGTGACGCAGACCCTCACCCGCCCCCGGGTGGGGGTCCTGGCAGTGCAGGGCGCGTTCGCGGAGCACGCGCGCGCCCTGGAGGCATGCGGCGCGATACCCGTGGAGGTCCGCGCGCCCGCCGAGATCGCCGGCATCGACGCGATCGTGCTCCCCGGAGGTGAGAGCACCACCCTGAGCCTCGTGGCCGGCGAATCCGGTCTTCTCGACGCCCTGCGGGAGGCCGTCGCCGACGGGCTGCCGACGCTGGGCACCTGCGCCGGCATGATCATGCTGGCGCGCGCCACCACCGCGGGCGGACAGCCGCTCGTGGGGGGCATGGACATCATCGTGCGCCGCAATGCTTATGGTCGTCAGCGGGCCTCGTTCGAGGCCACGGTCGACATCGAGGGCCAGGATGGCCCCCCGGTCGACGCGGTCTTCATCAGGGCACCGTGGATCGAGGAGTCCGGTCCCGGTGTTGAGGTGCTGGCCCGCCACGCGGGCCGGGCGGTGGCGGCGCGCCAGGGGGCGCTGCTCGTCACCGCGTTCCACCCCGAGCTCAGCGGGGAGCTTCGATTTCACGAGTGGCTGGTGACCCGGGCGCGTGAGCGGCGCGGGCAGGCCGAGGGCACCGGAAGGAGGCACGAGAATGTCCGGGCACAGTAAATGGGCGACGATCAAGCGCAAGAAGGGTGCGGCCGACGCGAAACGCGGTCAGCTCTTCTCCAAGCTCTCGCGGGCGATCATCGTCGCGGCGAAGGAGGGCGGCGGTGACCCCGACGCCAACTCGGCGCTTGCGAACGCCGTGCAGAAGGCGCGCGACAACTCCATGCCCAAGGAGAACATCGAGCGGGCGATCGCCCGCGGGGCGGGGGCCGGCGAGGGTGACAGCTACGAGGCCATCTCGTACGAGGGGTACGCGCCCGGCGGCGTCGCGGTGCTGTGCAGCATCCTCACCGACAACCGCAACCGCACCGCCAGCGACCTGCGCCACATCTTCACCAAGAACGGCGGATCGCTGGCAACGCCGGGCAGCGTGGCCTGGCAGTTCGACCGGCGCGGCATCATCGTGGTCGACGGCGAGGGCGTGGATGAGGACGT
Organism: Actinomycetota bacterium; assembly: GCA_044507145.1. GTDB lineage: Bacteria > Actinomycetota > Thermoleophilia > Miltoncostaeales > Miltoncostaeaceae > JAVJSF01. Next base: position 6,181 of record JBIQJW010000005.1, on the reverse strand, counting down.
GCTGATGGAGGTCGCCCTCTCCGGCGGCGCCGACGACATCGCCGAGGACGGGGCCCAGTGGCAGGTCACCACGGAGCCGACGGCCTTCATGGCGGTGCGAGGCGCGCTCGAGGAGGCCGGCATCGCCTACGTGTCTGCGGACCTCACGATGATCCCCAAGACCACGGTCGAGCCCAGCGAGAAGGAGGCCCGGCAGATCCTGCGCCTGGTCGACCAGCTCGAAGAGAACGACGACGTCCAGGACGTGTACGCGAACTTCGACATCTCCGAGGAGATCCTCGAGGCCGTCGCCGGGTGACCGCGGGGCGCCGGTGATGCCCGCCGCACGTGCAGGAACGCGGCGCGCGACCGGGAACATGTGTTCGTGACCTGCGTCCTGGGAGTCGATCCGGGGCTCGCCTCCACCGGCTTCGCCGTGCTGGAGGGAGCACCCAACCGCCTGCGCGTCCGCGCGCTCGGGACGGTGCGCACATCGCCGCGCCGTCCCGGGCCCGAGCGCCTGCGCACCATCCACGATGCGATTGCGGCGTTGGCCGCCGAGCACCCGATCGACTCGGCGGTGGTGGAGGCGTGGTTCGTCCATCCCGTGAGCCGTTCGGCGATGGCGATGGCCGAGGCGCGCGGGGCCATCCTCGTGGCGATGGCCGGCGCCGGCCTGGAGGTCACCGAGTACTCGCCCAACACGATCAAGCAGGCCGTGACCGGCCACGGCGCGGCGGGCAAGGACCAAGTGCGCGCCATGGTGACCCGGCTGACGGGGGTCGAGGCCGAGACCGACCATGCCGCCGATGCGCTGGCCGCTGCGATCTGCCACCTCAGTTCCGCGCCCGTGCGCAGCGCCATCCGGCGCGCCCGGTAGCCTCGTCGGCCGATGATCCGCTCTGTCAGGGGGCGCCTGCTGGCGCTTGAGGCCGATGGGCCCGTGGTCGAGGTGGGCGGCGTGGGGATGCTCCTGCGCGTGTCCGCGACGACCGCCGGCACGCTTCCTGCGCCGGGGCAGGAGGTGACGCTGCTCGCGCACCTGGTGGTGCGGGAGGACGCGCTGGACCTCTACGGGTTCGCCACCTCCGGCGAACGGGATCTCTTCGAGGCGTTCATGTCCGTGAGCGGCGTGGGCGCCCGTCTGGCGCTCGCCATCTGCGGTGTGGCGCCGCCGGATGATCTGCGCCTCGCGCTGGCCCGTGGCGACAGCGCGCGCCTGCAGGCGGCCCCCGGTGTGGGGAAGCGCACCGCCGAGCGGGTGGTGCTGGAGCTGCGCGACCGGCTGGGCGCGTTCACCTCCGCCGGGGACGCCGGGGCCACGGGCGACGGTGCCGACGTCTTCCTGTCCGCCCGCGACGGCCTGGTGGCCCTCGGGTTCCGTCCCGAGGAGGCCGACGCGGCGCTGGCCGATGCTCCCGCGGGCCTGGATGCGGAGGAGCTGGTGCGCCACGGCCTCAAGGCGCTGCGCAAGCGATGAGCGAACGTATGGGCGAGCCGTCCGACCTGGGGCCCGAGGACGAGATCGACGTCTCCCTGCGGCCGCGGAACCTCGGGGAGTTCGTGGGGCAGGAGACGGCCAAGCAGCAGCTCGGCATCTTCCTGGAGGCGGCGCGTCAGCGCGGCGAGGCGCTCGACCATGTGCTGCTTGCCGGGCCGCCGGGGCTCGGCAAGACGTCGCTGGCGGGCATCGTGGCCGCGGAGCTGGGGGTGGGGTTCCACATCACCAGCGGGCCGGTGTTGGAACGCAAGGGCGATCTGGCGGCGGTCCTCACCGCGCTGGAGCCCCGCGATGTGCTGTTCATCGACGAGATACACCGGCTCAACCGCGCGGTCGAGGAGGTGCTCTACCCGGCGATGGAGGACTTCCAGCTCGACGTCGTCCTGGGGCAGGGGCCTTCGGCGCGCACTCTGCGGCTCGATCTACCGCGCTTCACGCTGGTGGGCGCCACCACGCGTTCGGGCCTGCTCACCACGCCCCTGCGCGGGCGGTTCGGGGTGCTGCAGCGCCTCGACTACTACCGGCCGGAGGAACTCGCCGCGATCATCCGTCGCTCCGCGGGGCTGTTGGGCGTGGCGGTGGACCAGGACGGGGCCGCGGCGATGGCGGCGCGCTCGCGGGGCACCCCGCGGATCGCGAACCGGATGCTGCGGCGTGTGCGCGACGTGGCCCAGGTGCGCGGGATCGCGACGGTCGACGCCGCCGTCGCCGAGGACGCATTGGCGCTACTGGAGGTGGACGCGCTGGGCCTCGACGACCTCGACCGCCAGATCCTGCGCCGTCTGGTCGAGACCTTCGAGGGGCGACCGGTGGGGCTGGGCACGCTCGCCGACAGCGTGGGGGAGTCACCCGACACCATCGAGGATGTCTACGAGCCCTACCTGCTGCAGGAGGGCCTCCTGATGCGCACGCCGCGGGGGCGGGTGGCCACGCCGCGCGCCTACCGGCACCTGGGCGTGGAGCCGCCGTCGGACGCGCCGTCGCAACAGGGGCTCTTCTGAGGCCGGCGGGGCTCCCTTGCCGTCAGGTCCTGCGGGCGCCTATGGTCTGCTCATGAAGGTCAGCGAGATCATGGCGCCGGTGAAGGTGCGGGTGAACCCCGGCGACACCCTGCGGGATGTCGCCGTGGCGCTGCGCGAGGCGCGGACCGGGCTGGCCCTGGTGGACGGCGAGGCGCGGGGGGTCATCACCGAGCGTGATGTACTACACGCCATCGCCGCGGGCGGCGACATGGACCAGGCGCCGGCCGGCGATCACATGACCGTCGATCCGGCCACCGTGGGGCCGGATCTCGGCCTGTCGATCGCCTGCGACATCATGATCGACCGGGCGGTGCGGCACCTGCTGGTGAGCGACGGTGACGATGTGGTCGGCGTGGTGAACATGCGCGACGTCGTGGGGGTCCTCTCCGGCGCGGCGAGCTTCGGCTCGGTCCCGCCGGCGCGCGGGTCCTAGCTCAGCGCTCGGACGGGGTTCCCGCGTCGCCGGCCGGGAAGCCGGCCCGCAGGGCCGAGGGGATGTTGCGCACCAGCTTGAGGGGGTTGCGCCGCAGGTTGCGCCGCAGCCCGGCCGGCGGTGTGGACTGGCCGGCGCCCGGCGCCGACGCCAGCACGTCGCGGTAGAGCGCCTCGATCCGGTCGGTCACCCGCGGCCAGGAGTACGTGGCCACAACATGTTCACGGCCGCGCACGGCCCAGTCGGCGCGACGGTCCGGGTCGTCCAGCAGGGCCCCGATCTGTGCGGCCAGCGCCGCGGGGTCGCGCGGCGGCACGAACTGCCCGGGCACGTCGCCCCGGATCACCTGGCGAAAACCGATGTTGTCGGCGCACACCACCGGCGTGCCCGATGCCATCGCCTCCAGCAGCACCACCCCGAACGACGCCAGCACGCACGGCGCGGCGAAGACGGTGGCCTCCCGGTAGAGGCGCGGTCGCTCCTTGTCGAGCAGCCCCAGCCACTCCACCCGGTCCCACACGTCGAGCTGGCGCGCCTGGTGGTGGTACTTGGGCCGCAGCGGTCCGTCACCGACCACCTGCACCACGAAATCGCGCCCCTCGTCCTTGAGGATGCGCGTGGCCTCCAGCAGCGTGTCGAGCCCGTTGCGCGGGTCGAAGCGCCCCATGAACAGGATGCGCGGGGGGCCCGGCGGACGCTCATGGCCGTCCGGCAGGGGATGGTAGAGCTCGGTGTCGACGCCGTTGGGGATGATGTCGAACGGCCGGTCGAAGTACGGGCGCAGTGCCGTGACGCATGCGTCCGACACGGCGATGAGCCGGTCGGTGCGCCGCATCGTGCTGCGGACGTACGCGAAGAAGTACTTGTACCCCCAGTGGCCGCCCTCGAAGTACGTGTGGAACGTGCCGACGTTCACCGGCGCCCGGGATGTGCGCAGGGCGAACAGGCACAGGGTGGGCGGGGCCATTCCCTGGGCGTGCACCACGTCCATCCCGCGCAGCGTGCGGGCGACCTTGCGCTTCAGACCCAGGCCCACGCTCACGCGGGCGATCGAACCATTCGAGAACAGCGGCATCGACCAGCCCATGCGGGCCGTGCGATAGCCGTGGCGCAGCTGGTTCTCCGAGTCGATGGCGCGTGCCCGCCGGCGCAGGCCCCGCGGTGCCTTGCTGGTGAGCACCGTCACGTCGTGGCCGCGGGCCGCGAGTTCGCGGCTGAGGTTGTGCACGTGCTCGGGGACGCCGCCCAGCACGGGGTAGGCGTACTCGGTGGCCATCGCGATGCGCAGGCGCGCGTGCCCGCCGGCCGTGGGGTGCCTGCCGTTCACGGCGGTCACTCGGCGGGCCCCCGGTAGCGCCAGGGCGCGTCCATGTTGCGCGTGAGGGGCGCGACGATCGCGAGTGCCACGCCGATGGCGATCGCGCCGCCCACGGCGTCCAGCCACCAGTGGTTCGCCGTGGCCATCACGGTGAAGATCATCGCGGCGGGCCACAGCAGGGCAAGCCACCGCCACGGCGACGGGCGCAACAGCCAGAACAGCGTGAGCCCCATGAGGATGGCCAGGCCGCAGTGCATCGAGGGCATGGCGGCGAACTCATTGCGGAACGGCTGGAACCAGTCGAGCGACCCGCCCAGCTTCAGCGCCTCCTTGGTGGGGTCGCTCATCCCCACGTCCGGCGTGTGCCGCGGCGGCGCCAGCGGGTAGATCCAGTACCCCACCACCGCCACGAACGACGCCGCCCAGAACCAGTTCCGGAAGGCGGCGAAGCAGGAACGCCGGCGGAACCACACCCAGACGAACATCGCGATGAACCCGGCGGTGTACCCCAGCGTGTAGAACCAGGTGGTCAGGAACTTCGCCACCGCGTTGCCCTGCACCCAGTGGTGGATGTCCGGCTCGATGAAGAGCCCCAGCGACCGCTCGATCTCCACGATGTCCAGCGCGTGGGCGATGGGGGTGCCGGGAGTGGACGGCGACACCGCCACCACGGCGCGCAGCCACTCATAGAGCACCATCAGGACGAGGAACAGCATGACCTCGGCCCAGATGGGCCAGCGGGCGGCCCAGGCGCGCGCGATTGGGCCCGGGATGCTGCGGGAGGCGACCGTCACGGCGCGTGACCGTAGCACCTCCGGCGGCCGGATCCGCGCGCCGGAGCAGCCTGGACCCTCTGCTAATCTCGCCCGGCCGTGGGCCGATGGGCCCCGGTATGTCACGCCCTGCGACGGATGGATGCGCCCGCGAATGTCCGGCCTTCTCCTGCCGATCTACATCGTCATCTTCATCGGCCTCATCTACCTGGTGGGCGTGCGTCCCCAGCAGAAGCGCCGGAAGGAACTCCAGACGATCATGAACAGCCTGCAACCGGGCACCGAGATCGTCACGGTGGCGGGGATCTACGGCACCGTCACCGAGGTGGAGGAGGGGGACACCATCCTCCTCGAGGTGGCCGAGGAGACCGACATCCGCATCGCCAAGGCGTCGATCGCACGGGTCGTGACGCCGGTCGAGGGCGACCTCGGCACCGCGGGCGATCGCACGATCGACGCCGACTAGAGCCGCCCGGTGAGGCGCCCGCTCCTTCTCCTCGCGCTGGTCCTCGGGCTGGTCGCGGCCAGCGTGGCCGTGATCGCCATGAAGCCTGCGGTGCTCGGCCTCGACCTGCAGGGTGGGGTCGAGGTGGTGCTGCAGGGCCAGCCCACCGACGAGTCCGAGGTGACCCCGGAGGCGATCGAACGCTCCGTGGAGATCATCCGCAGCCGCGTCGACGCCTTCGGTGTGGCCGAGCCCGAGATCCAGACCCAGGGCAACGACCAGATCGTGGTGGCGCTCCCCGGCGCCGACGATCCGGAGCGGGTCGTCAACGACCTGATCCGGCCGGCGCAACTGGTCTTCATCAACTTCACGCGCAATCTCGTCGGCGATGCCGACGGGTATCCCGACCTCCTCCATGCGATCAAGGAGGCGCGCAAGACCACTCCCGATAACGAGAACGGCCAGCGCAGCTTCTACGCGCTCGACCCGGAGACCCACGAGTACATCGCCGGTCCCGAGGTCACCCGCGACGCCCTCGAGGACGCACTGCCCGACGGCAAGGAACTCGCCGACGTGCAGGTGGAGGCGGTGCCGCAGGGCTTCTTCCTGGCCTACCAGGAGGCGCCCGAGTTCCAGACGCGCGAGAACTCGCCGATGCTGCGGACCTGGTTCGTCTTCCAGAACAACCCGGCCCTGCGCGGCGCCGACGT
>JBIQJW010000166.1:0-4947 GCA_044507145.1 Actinomycetota bacterium | reverse complement strand
CCGCGCAGGTACGGGGCGATGCCCGGATAGGTGTCGAGGAAGTCCAGGCCCTCGCGATCGGCGGGCGTGTACAGCGGGTCGATCCGGATACCCTCGGGGGTCTCCCATGCCGCGCCGTCGCCGACGCCGGCGGCTTGGCGCCACGCGGCGATGTCGCCCGTGGGCTCTGGGCCCACCAGGGGGATGTCCGAGAAATCCGGGATCATGCGTCCACCCCCATCGCATCCAGCGCGGCGGTGAGCAACCGCAGCACATCATCGCCCGCCGCGACGAAGTCGTGCACTCCGGCATCGCGCAGGTCGTCCAGCAGCGCCCGCGGGCGTCCCGCGACGTACAGCCGCACCGGCCCCACGCCGGCCAGCGCGCGGGCGGCGCCCACCGCCCGTTCCGCGTACACCGCATCCGATGAGCAGATGCACGCCAGGTCGGCCCCGGACGCGGCGAATGCGGCGGCCAACCCGGCGTCGTCGCCGGGGTCGATCCCCTCCACGCCGGCGATCCCCACCGTGGCGAAGAGGTTCGCCGCGAAGGTGGCACGTGCCGTGTGGTCGGCCGGCGTGCCCAGGCAGGCCAGGAACACCGTCGGTCGCGTGCCGGTGCGTGCCGTGTGGCGGTCGGCCCGGGCCCGCTGGTCCTCGAACGGGTCGGCGTACCGGCGCGCGATCAGCGGCGCGATCGTGGGCACCCCGGGCGCCACCGCGACCGGCGCGGGTTCGCCGGGCGCGGGCTCACCGATGTCCGGGAACTCGCTCACACCGGTGATCGCGGTGCGTCGCCGGGCGATGTCGTCGCGCCGGCGCAGCCAGGTGGCCTCCACGGCCCCCTGCACGACACCCGCGTCCAGCGCGGCCACGATCCCCTCGATCCGCTCGGTCTCCTGGAACACGGCCCAGGCCGCCTGGGCCACCTGGTCGGTGAGTCGCTCCACGAACCACGAGCCGCCCGCAGGGTCCACCACGCGCCCGATCCCCGACTCATCGATGAGCAGGGACTGCGTGTTGCGCGCGAGGCGCCGGCCGAGCGCACCCGGACCCGCCGCGCTGTTGATGTCGTAGGGCTCGATCGTGACCACCTCGGCGCCCGCCACGCCGGCCGAAAAGCACGCCACGGTGTCGCGCAGAAGGTTCACCCACGGGTCGTAGCGCGAGGTCATGGCGCGCGACGAGACGGCGTGCAGACGCGGGGCGAGCGGGACGGCGCCCGCGCATTCGGTGACGCGCGCCCACAGCCGACGGAAGGCGCGGAACGCGGCGATGGTGGGGAACTGCTCCGGCCCGGCCGCCAGGCGGAACTCGATCTGCCGCGCGGCGACCGCGGGAGCCAGCCCGGCGTCGGCCAGGGCCCGCAGGTAGGCCACCCCGGTGGCGAGCGCGTACCCCAGTTGCTGCGCGTCGGACGCACCCGCGTCGTGATAGCGGGCCCCGTCGACCAGGAACGTCGCGACCCCCGGGTACTCGCCGGCGATGTTGGCGGCCAGGTCCGCGGCCGCCGCCAGGGCATCGCCCACCGGCTCATGCGCCCCGCCGCTTGACGCATGCTCACCCACCGGATCCAGCCCGAACGAGCCCCGAGCCCGCGCGGGGGCGACGCCCCGCTCGACCCATAGCGCCATCAGGGCGCGCGACGCGCGCAGGCCGCGGTGGCCCGCACGCAGCCCCACCGGCGCAGCCTCGAGGTCGACGCCGTCCAGCGCCCGGTCGAGCATCGCCATATCGACCATGCCGGCGCGCCGCAGATCGACCAGCACCGAGACGGCGCCGTTCTCGAGCTCCTCGACCGCGAGACCGGTCGCCGCCGTCCCATCGCCCTCGACCCGGACGACCTGGCGGACGTCCCACCCGTGCTCGGGCCTCATCGCCACCGCGCCGCGCACGTACGGGGCGAACCCCGGCAGGCCCTCCGAGCCGGGCTCCGGCGCGTCGGCGGCGGTGTAGAGGGGCTCCAGCACGTGACCGTCGTGGGTCGGCGTGCGCAGCGTGCGGTCGTACAGCTCCCGGAGCTCGTCCGCGCTCAGCTCGCCCCGTCCGCGCGAGAGCACCCGGCCCACCTCGGCCAGCCAGCGGTCCCGGTCTGCGGCGGGGAATCCGGCGGCGAGCGCCATCTCAACTCCAGGATTAGTTGCCATTCCGAGTAATTCTAGCCGGACGCCGGCGGGTCCGCGAGGGCCCGCCGGCGTCGGCCGGACCGGCTACCGCTCCTTACGCGCTCCGAGCACCCGCAGGAGCGCCCAACCACCCGGCAGCAGGCAGGCGGCGAAGAACAGCTTGACGATGTCCCCGGGGATGAAGGGCTGCACACCCGACTCGTAGGCGGCGGCCCAGCCGATGGCCTGCTCGGCACCCGGCGGCGTCCAGGCCGCCAGCCAGGGAACCCCGACCAGGTAGATCAGGGCGTTTCCGACCAGCAGCACGCCGATCATGCTCATGACCTGACGGTCCATGCCGCGGTCGACGCAGAACCCGACGAAGGCGGCCGCCAGCACGTAGCCGATCAGGTAGCCGCCGGTGGCGCCGGTGAAGTAGTCCCAGCCCCCGCTCCACTCGGAGAAGACGCCGAGGCCGAGGGCCCCGATGAGGACGTAGATACCGAGTGCGAGGGTGCCGCGTCGCATACCGAGCACGCCACCGATGAGCAGGGCGCCGAAGGTGCCGCCGGTGAGCGGGACCGGGTGCCACGGGATGTTGACCTGCGCCAGCACCGTCATGAGGGCCACCGCCACACCCACCAGCACCGCGTCGCGGGTGAGGGCCAGCGCGCGGTCGGACGGACGGGGGACGATGGCGTCGACGAGGGTGCCATCGCGTGAGGCTGAGAGCATGTATGGGCTCCTTGGGGATGTCGTCACGGCAACCCTAACCGATGCGTGACGACGCCCGAGCGACGGCCGCCGCCCGCCCTATGCTCCCCCGGATGGATCAGGACGACCGCATCGATCGGCGCGCCCGGCGGCGCACCCGGACACGGCGCCGGCGGCTCATCGGCGCTGCGCTGGCACTGGCGGTCGCCGCGACGGTGGCGGGCGTGGTGATCGCCGCCCCGTGGCAGGGCGACGACGGGTCCGCGCCCACGGCGACGCCGGCCGCGTCCGGCGCCACGTCCCCGGCCACCCCGGACGCACCGAGACGGGTCGACGCGGAGGCCGAGGATCCGGGCGACGGCATGCCGACGCCCGCACAGCAGCGCGCCGCCGTCGCCCGGATCGCCGAGCTGGGCCTGCCGCTGTACCGGGCGGGTGGCAAGGGCCGCTGGCTCGCGCTCACCTTCGATGACGGCCCCGGCCCCTACACCGAGACGGCCATGACCGCGTTGCGCGACAACGGCGCCCGCGCCACCTTCTTCCTCAACGGCAAGAACATCGCCGAATGGGGCCACCTGGCCAAGGCGGAGACCGAGCTCGCAGCGGTGGGCAACCACTCCTGGAGCCACGCGTACCTGCCCGGGCTGTCGCGGTCCGAGATGGTGCGCGAGATCGGCGAGAGCCGGCGTGCCATCGCGCGCGCCAGCGGCGAGCCGGTGAACCTCATGCGCCCGCCCTACGGCGCCCGCACCCGCGCGATCGACGCGGAACTGCGGCGCACCGGTCAGCTGCAGGTGCTGTGGGACGTCGACTCGATGGATTCGCAGGGCGCCGATTGGGAGGAGATCCTGCGTCGCTCAAAGGCCGGGGCGAAGCCCGGCGCGATCATCCTCCTGCATGAGAACCGCGGCCAGACGCTCAAGGCCGTGAACCGGCTGCTGCCCTGGCTGCGCAAGCGGGGCCTCATCCCGGTGACGGTGCCGGAACTGCTGGCGCTCGACCCTCCGAGCCTGGCACAGGTGCGCGCCGACGCCCGCAACTTCGCGGGCATCACCGACGCGGACTGACCCGGTGGGGAGCGGGGACGAGATCCCAGCTCCCCACCGGTCGAACCGGGTCAGGCCGCCGGCGGAGGCCAGGCCTCGTGCGGCTTCGGCTGACGCTCGGCACCGTCCATCATCCGCGCGAGGCCGGGTTCGGTGGCCTCGTACGGGCGGATCACCGGCGCGCGCCACGTCTCGTAGCTGGCGCACGCGGCGTCGGGATCGTCGGCGTTCTGCATCACCGCCTGGGCGAGTGCGTGCGCGTCGCCGAGACCCAGGCCCGAACTCACGCCGGTCTCGGGACCGAAGAAGTGCGCCGAATCGCCGATGATCACCACTCCCGGCTTCCACCACACCGGGCAGCTCATGACGCGCGGCTCGCCGTAGCGAACCTGGTCCAGCGAGGTGAGCGCCGAGATGCCGGGCTCCGACTCCGGGATCAGTTCGATCCACATCTTCTTGATGGCGTCGAGGCCGGGCGCGAGCGCCGCCTCCTGACCCATCTTCTCGATGCTGCGCCAGCCGGCGGACCCCTCGGGCCAGCCGAGGAGGCCGATGTGGCCACCGTCGGACAGGTACTCCATGCGGAACGACACCGACACGGGCGACGGGCTCATGAAGCTGAGCGACGCGTCCGCCAGTTCGGTGACCTTCGCCTCCAGCCCGGCCATGTTGCGCACCGGCGACATCACGCCGTCGCACGCCACGACGAGGTCGGACTCGATCGTTCGCCGGCCGTCGGGGCCCTCCACCACCACGCCGACGGTACGCCCTTCGTGGTCGGTGACCAGCTCCACCACCGTGTGCTCGTAGAGCACCGGCAGGTCCCGGGCCAGGCTGTGCAGCACGGTCTGGATGTTGACGGCGATGGCCACCGTCGATCCGTCTTCGCGCGGGGCGATGTCCCACCCGGCCGCGCGGATCTCGCCCATCAGGCCGATCTCCTCCAGCGGCGGAAAGCCCTGGAAGCCCATCATGTACCCGCGGGGGACGTACTCCCCCTCGCGCATTCGCTCAACGACGACCGGCTCGAAGCCCCGGCGCCGCAACAGGTGGGCGAGGGTCATGCCGACCATGCCGCCGCCCGAGATCACGATGTTCATCATG
>JBIQJW010000165.1:0-4962 GCA_044507145.1 Actinomycetota bacterium | reverse complement strand
CGTCGATCGCCAAGAACGTGATCACCACCGAGGCCGTCGTCGTCGACAAGCCCGAAGAGGGCGGCGGTGCCGGCCCCGACATGAGCGCCATGGCGGGCATGGGTGGCATGGGCGGCATGATGTAGTTCCCCTCCTTCCGGAGGGACCGCTGCATCGCCGCAGCACCGGTGGGGCCCCTCGGGGCCCCACCGTCGTTTTCGGGCAAGATTGGCGGATGACCGCCACCGCCCCGCTCGCGCCCACGCGGCGGGCCTTCGTCTTCTGGACGGTCACGAGCCTCATCGCGCTCGACACGATCCTGTTCACCATGGTCGTGCCGGCGCTGCCGGACTTCGCCGACCGCGACGACTTCGGCGACACCACCGCGGCGCTCATCTTCGCCGCGTTCCCCGTGGCGCAGATCGTCTCCGCACTGTCCGCGGCCCGGCTGGTGCAACGTTGGGGCCGCCGCCCGGTGATGATCGCCGCCGTAGCCCTGCTGGCACTGGCCACCGTGGCCTTCGCCTTCGCCCACGGGCCCATCGCCCTGGCCGGCGCGCGCGCACTCCAGGGGGTGGCTGCCGGCCTGGTCTGGACATCCGCACTCGCCGCCATCGCCGACATCTACCCGCGCAACCAGCTCGGCCTGAGGATGGGCCTGGCCGAGACCGCCGGCGGTGCCACCGGCCTGATCGGCCCGGTCGCCGGCGGCGCCCTGATCGCCGCGGTGGGGCTGGAGGAGACATTCCTCATCGCCGCCGCACTGCCGGTCGTGGCCCTGGTCCCCACCCTGATGGTGCCGGAGACGCGCCGTGCCGACGCACCGCCCTCACCGCCGGTGCTGCGCGCGCTGGCGCGCCTCGCGCGCGTGCCGGCGGCACGGGTGGCCGGTGTCGCCCTGGCCCTGTTCGCATCGGGCCTGGCGCTGCTGGAGCCGCTGCTTCCGCTGGATCTCGACCGACGTCTGGGTCTCGGCTCGCTCGGGGTGGGGGTGGTGTTCGCCGCCGGCCTCGCCGCGTACTACGCCACCATGCCCATCGCCGGCCGCTGGTCCGACCGGCGCGGCCGGCGTCTGCCGATCATGGCGGGGGGCATCCTCATGGCCTGCGGCCTGTGCTGTGTGGGCCTGGGCCCCGCGTGGTTCGTGGCCGTCGCCTTCGCCGTGGCGGGCGCCGGGATGGCATGCGTGGCGGCGCCCAGCGGCCCGCTGATGGTGGAGGCGGTGGACCAGACACAGATGGCGGGCAACCACGGCGTGAGCGGCGCCGTGCTCTCGGCCATCTTCGCCGGGGGCTACGCCCTCGGACCCCTCCTGGGGGCCGCAGCCTCAGCCACCATCCCGTTCGCCCTCACCACCGCCATCGCCGGCGTGTGCGCGGTGCTCGTGGCGCTGTGGGCGGCCACCGCGCTCCGGAGCGGCGCACCCGGCGCGTGAGCGACAGGGTGGTCTCCACCCAACCGGGGGCGCCACCGCCCTGTGCCGCCGCGGTGGCGCCCCTGCATCACGTCCCCCCGCTCATACCGGTCGCCCCCCTGACGGACGGCGCCGGAACGACGGGTACTGTTACTGACGAACCGCGGGCGACCCCGTCACCGAGGGCGTTCCGACGCGGTCGCCCCTGAACGCGGCATCCAGAGGCGTCACCTCCCTGCGGCCCGTGCGGCCACATCGCCGGCGGTACCGGAGTCGGTGGTCGCGAGCCCGTCCGACCCACACGACCGGGTCGCCCAGCGCCGATGCGGCGTCGTCAGCGCCAGCCGTGCCCGGCTGTTGTCTGACGCTTCCAGAGCGACTCGGGTCTGCGAGTGGAGGCCCATACGATCCCCGCCTCGGTCCGACACTGCCGTACCGGGCGCTTCGACGGCCTGCCAACCGCTCCGTCGAAGTCGACCCACATCCACAGTTGCACCCGGGTGCCGGGCCGTCAACCGCTCCGGCACCCTCGGGGGACACCCGTCAGTGCGAGCTGATGACCCGGTCGATGATGCCGTACTCGGCCGCCTCGGGCGCGCTCATGAAGTAGTCGCGCTCGGTGTCCTTGGCGACCCGCTCCAGCGGCTGGCCGGTGTTCTCCGACAGCATCTCGTCCAGGCGCTTGCGCAGCGCCAGCGCCTCGCGTGCGTGGATCTCGATATCGGTGGCCTGCCCCGAGAACCCACCCGACACCTGGTGGATCATCACCTTCGCGTTGGGGAGCGCCATCCGCTTCCCCTTCTGGCCACCGGCGAGGAGGAACGCGCCCATGCTCATCGCGATGCCGACGCAGATCGTCTGGACGTCGGGCTTGATGAACCGCATGGTGTCGTAGATCGCCAGCCCGGCATACACCGACCCACCGGGCGAGTTGATGTAGAGGGAGATGTCCTTGTCGGGGTCGTCGCTCTCCAGGTGCAGGAGCTGCGCCACGATGAGGTTGGCGATCTGGTCGTCCACGGGCGTACCGAGGAAGATGATGCGCTCGTTGAGGAGACGCGAGTAGATGTCGAACGACCGCTCGCCACGCGAGGTCTGTTCGATCACCATCGGGATAAGTGGGCTCATAGGGCGGAGCCTAGACGGTGAGCCGCGTGATGCGCCCGTCGTCGTCCACAACGACGCGGTGCTCGATGTCGTCCACGCGGGCGGCCGCCTTGTCGCGCACCCGGATGGTGAAGACGATCTCGGGCGGATCCAGGCGCGCGCCCCGGTGGCCCGAGCGCTCCGGTGGCGTGACCTCGCGCACATCGGCCAGCGTGCCCGGGCGACCGCGGACGGTGATCTGCGCGTCCGGCGCGAACAGCGCGGCATAGGCCTCGGGCCCTGAGTTCATGGCCCCGGTGTACAGCTTGCCGAACTGGCGAGCCTGGTCGTAGGTCAGCACGGTCAGCCCCCTCTCACGATGATGGCGATGATGAAGACGGCGTAGGCGAAGAGCGCCACGCCGCCCAGGGTCAGGAGCACGGCCTTGGCAGCGCTCATCGGCCGCCGGCCATGCCTGCGGACGCCGGGCCCCTGGGCGACCGGCGCGGTACCGGCGGCCTCGTCCCGGCCGCGCAGGCGGGCGCCGAGCCGCTCGGCACCGATCACCACGAGCACGGTGACCAGAGTGGACAGCGACAGCGACCCGATGGCGCCCAATCCGGACTGGGGGACCAGCAGCAGCAGGATCAGCCAGATCGGCAGCCCCGCCACCAGACCCCACTTGGCCCAGTGGACGACTCGCGCGGTGAGACGGGCGACGTCGTCGAAGTCCCGCATCGCCTCCAGGTCGGGCGGCACCTCGTCGGGCCGTCGTTCCTCCTGCGTCATCACCCGACCACCTGCTCCGGCAGCACCGAGCGCAACAGCGCGAGCGTCTGAGGATCCCGGGCGCCGATGACATGACGGTGCGTCACCACGTCCAGCGGCACATCCAGCAGGTCCGCAGGGTCGGGCATGCCCACGAGGAGCCCGGCCTCGCGGGCGAAGAGCTGGGCCGCCGCCACATCCACCGGCCTGCCCGGCCCGAGCCCCACCATGGCGTCTCCCCTCCCCGCCGCCGTGTAACACAGCGATAGGGCCAGCGACCCCACGGCCCGGAGCCGGCCGACGCGACCGATGAAACGCTCGCTGGCGTGGTGCACGCGCCGCGGCAGGGCGCTCTCGATCAGCAGCAGCTCGATGGCACCGTCGGGTTCCCCCGGGTCCAACACGGGCACGGCCCGGCCGTCGATCCGGGCCCCCTCGCCGCGCACGGCGGTGAACTCCTCCCCGGTGCCGTAATCGCGCACGTAGGCGATCGTCACGTCGGCCATCCTCGGCCCGCCGGCCACCGCCACCGATGTGGCGAACGGGGTCATCCCCCGGCCGGCGTTGAGGCTTCCGTCGATGGGGTCGAGCACCACCACGGTGGGGCCGCCCCCATTCACCAGGAGTTCGCCCACCTCCTCGCTCACCAGCCGGAACGCCTCTCCCGTGGCGGCGAGCTCCTCGTGCACGATCTCCTCGGCCATCCGGTCCACGGCCAGGGTCGTGTCGCCGCCTGCCCCCGGACCGACCCTGCGGGCCCGCTCGGATGGAGGCATCCCCCGCAACCCATCGGCGATGCGATCACACGCCCGGCGGCATGCGTCCAGCCAGATGGTCTCGCTAGGCATCGACCAGCGAGTGGAATGCCACGCCGGTCAGGAGCTTGGGATAGAAGTACGTGGACTTCTGGGGCATCGTCTCGCCCGCGTCGGACACCGCGGCGATCTCGCTCTTCGGGATCCCACGCATGATGAACACGGCCGCCGCCTCGCCGGACGCGACCAGTGCGGCGGCCTCACGGGCGTCCTTCACGTAGGTGAGCTCGCCGTCGTGGGCCAGCTTCGCCTGGTCGGCGCCCAGGTAGGGCACCAATACCTCGCGCTCCAGCACCGCGACGTCCAGCCGCTCGCCGGGGCTCGCGTCGGGGCCGGCGCCGCCCGAGAGCAGGGTGATCCCGTCCGGGCGCACCAGCCCGAGGGTCGGCGTCTGCGCGGGGGCCGCATCGAGCTCGGCGATGAGCTGGTCCAGGTCGGCCATGGGCCGCGTTTGGAACGCTGACTCGCCGCCGTCGACCCAGCGCTTGAGCACGCGGTGGGTCGGCAGCACCACCAGACCGTCGTCGTCCAGGGCCGTGAGCCCCATCAGCACGCGGTTGTACGACGCATCGGGGTCGGCGCCGGCACCATCGGCGGCGCGCCGCTCGTCCCGGTAGGCCAGGGCGGTCTCGTACCGGTGGTGGCCGTCGGCGATCAGGATCCAGCGCTCGGCCAGCGCGGCCGCGACCGCCGCGTGGGCGGCGGGATCGGTGATGCGCCAGAAGCGGTGCACCACGCCCTCGCCGTCGGCGACCTGTGCGTCCGGCTCGCCGTCGATGCCGGCGGCAGCCCAGGTGGCGCCCTCCGCGTCCGGGTACAGACCGAACACCGGCGACAGGTTCGTCTGCACCGCGCGCGTCAGGCGCAGGCGGTCCTCCTTCGGACCGGCGTGGGTGCGCT
>JBIQJW010000164.1:0-4986 GCA_044507145.1 Actinomycetota bacterium | reverse complement strand
CCGCCGGCGGTTCGGCGCGGTGGACGCCGTGATCGTGGGCCATGTCCACATGCCCATCGCGCAGATGGTGGACGGGGCCCTGGTCTTCTCCCCCGGCGCCGTCTTCGTCCCCGAGGCGCACCCGTGGTTCGACTGGACCACCGTGGGCGGCAGGGCGTACCGGCGCTTTCGCTCCCGCCTGCCCGCGGCCGCGCGCGTTCCCGCCGTGGGGGTCCTGGACGTGACGCCCGCCGGCGTGCGGGCGCGGCGCATCGTCCTGCGCGAGCCGTTGCGCGGTCTGACCCACGGGCGCCCGCCGGTCATGGCCGCGCGCTGAACGTGCCCGGCCGCCCGCATCCGGATCAGGCCATCGAGGCGGTCGAGGAGCACTTCCGCCGCAACGGCCTGCCGCATCTGGCGATCGACTATGACCCGCGTGAGGACACGCTCACGCGACTGTGGCCCGCGCTGGTCCTGATCCTCCTCGTGGGGCTGGCGATCATCCTGCGTCCCGACTGGGACTACTGGCAGCGGGCCCTCGCGGTGGCCGCCGGCGCCGGCATCGCGGCCGGCGGCCTCATGTTGGTGAACATCGTGCGCGGCCGGCGCGCCGTCGCGCGGCCCGAGGACGTCGGGTTCCTCGAAGCCGGCGTGTTCGTCCTCACACCGGCGATCGCGAGCCTCGCCCTCGGCGACGACCTCCGCAGGACGGCCGGCATCGCGATCGGTTCCCTGCTGCTGGCCGCCGTGCTCTACGGCCTGACGAGCCTGGGCGTGCTCCCGATGCTGGCGCATCAGTGGCGGCCGGCCCTCCAGGGGCTCGCCACCACGGGCGCCATCGCGGTGCGGGCCCTGCCGCCGCTCATCGCCGTGCTGCTGTTCTTGGCGCTCGCCTCCGAGACGTGGCGGGCCTTCGGCAGGTTGGAGGGGTGGCGGTTCGGCGCACTGCTCGCCGGGTTCGGCCTGCTGGCGTGCGTGATCCTGCTGTTCGGACTGGCCCGCGAGCGTCGCGCGCTGTATCGCCCCGAGCCGGGCGAGCGGCTGGAGGACGACGCGATGACCGGCCCCGCCGCCACCCTGGTGATGCGCGGAGTGCGGCCGGTGGTGCCGCCGCTCTCGCGCCTGGAGCGCATCAACGTCGCCGCCGCGCTGGTGCTCTCACTGACCCTGCGCGTGCTGATGGTCGGGGCGGCCGTCGCGGTGGCGTTCCTCGCGGTGGCACTGATCGTGCTGGACCGCGAGCTCACCGCCGAGTGGATCGAGCAGGCGCCCACCGTGCTGATGACGCTGGATGTGAGCGGCCGCGAGGTGGTGCTCACATCCGCGTCGGTGCGCGTCGCGGTGGCGCTCGGCGCCTTCGCGTCGATGTACTTCGTGGCCGTCGCGCTGGGCGACGGCCGCAACCGCGAGGAGTTCCTCGACGACGAGCTGGCACGGATACGGCGTGTGATGGCCGCGTGGGCGTACTACCGCGGTGCGCTCGCCCCCGCGCCGGCGCCGGACGACACCAGCACCCCGGCGTCCGACGACGCCGCCCGGTAGCCACCGGGATCGTCGGGCGCGCCGGGCGCGCTCCACAGCCCGCGTCGCGCGAGCGCCGGCAGCACCCCCTCGCCCACGCGGTAGAGCTCCTCCAGATGCGGATATCCGGAGAGGATGAACTCATCGATGCCCAGGTCGTGGTATTCGGCGATGCGGTCGGCCACCTCCTCGTGGGAGCCCACCAGCGCCGTGCCCGCACCGGCCCGCACCAGCCCGATGCCGGCCCAGAGGTTCGGCGCCACCAGCAGGCGGGACGGGTCGCCGCCATGGAGCGATGTCATCCGGCGCTGCCCCTCGGACTGCGAGGCGCGCATCTGCGCCTGCGCCGCTGCCACCTGGCCCGGATCGAGCCCGGCGAGCATGCGATCCGCATGCGCCCAGGCCTCCTCGGACGTGTCGCGGGCGATGACATGGAGGCGGATGCCGAACGCCAGCTCGCGCCCCTCCAGGTCCGCGGCACGGCGGGCGCGCTCGAGCTTCGCGGCGACCTGCGCGGGCGGCTCGCCCCACGTCAGGTACACGTCGGCCCGGCGGGCGGCCACGGTGAACGCACCCGGAGACGACCCGCCCAGATAGGTGCGCGGCCATGCCGGCGGATCCACGATCTTCGCGCCCTCCACCCGCACATGCTCGCCGGCGAAGTCCACGGTGTCACCGGTCCACAGGCGACGCACGACGTCGAGCCACTCGTCCGCCCGCGCATAGCGCTGGTCTTTGGGCAGGAAGTCGCCGAAGCGCGCCTGCTCCACATCCTCCCCGCCCACCACCACGTTCAGCAGCAGGCGCCCGCCGGAGATGCGCTGGAACGTCGCCGCCATCTGTGCGGCCAGCGTGGGCGACATCAGGCCGGGCCGGAACGCCACCAGGAAACGGAAGCGCCTGGTCACCTGGGTGAGGCCGGCGTCGAAGACCCACGCGTCCTCGCACCAGCTACTGGTGGGCGTCAGCGCGGCCTCGAAACCGAGCTGTTCCGCGGATCGGGCGATCTGCCCGATGTAGTCGATGGTCGGTGCACGCTCGCCGCGGTCCTCGTCGGCGCGCGGCCCGTCGACCCCGGTGGCACCACCGAGGCCGACGTTGACGCGCGAATCGCCCGCGGTCGGCAGGAACCAGTGCAGTCTCACGGGCATCGGCGTCCTCCTCAGGGCGCGGTGGTCGGCGCGGTCGTGGCCGGCGTGTCCCCGACCGGGGTCGTGAACACATCGGCATCGACGATGGACCGGAAGTCGACCTCCTTCGCGATCACGCCGTGCTCGAAGAGCAGGTCCGCGACGGCCTGCTCCCACGCCACGTGCTCGTCGGCGACCGGGAGCACGTCCAGCGCCTTGTTGCGCACCACGATCGAGGTGGTCTCGAGCGGCAGCTTCGACTCATCGGTCCAGGCCTCGGCCCAGGCGTCGGGGTTCTCGCGCGCCCAGGCGAACGCCGTGGCGAGCCGCTGCACGAAGTCGGCCACCGCGGCGCGGCGGGCGGGATCGGCCAGCGCGGAGGCGGATGCGATCTCGAACTGCTGCCCGTGCTCGTCCGGCTCGCCGCCGGCGATCTCGCGGGCCCCGGTGGACTGGATCACCTGGGTGGCGAAGGGGTCCCACACGGTCAGTGCGTCCACGCGGCCGGACTGGAACGCGGCGAGCGCGTCGGCCGGGGCCAGGAAGTTGATGGTCACATCCGAGGGGTCGACGCCGCTGCGCACGAGGGCGGCGAGCAGAAGGCCGTGGGCGGAACTGGCCTTGGGCACCGCAACGCTGCGACCCGCGAGATCGGCAACGTCCTGGATGTCCGAGTCCTCGGGGACGAGGATGAAGTTCTCCTGGGCGTCGCGTTCGACGAAGGTCGCGACCACGCGGAAGTCGGAGCCGGCGGCCGCCCCGTTGATCGGGGGCACGCTGCCCACCCAGCCCACGTCGATCCGGTCCGCTCCGACCGCCTCGACGATCGGCGGCCCGAACTGGAAGGTCGCCCACTCGAGGTCGTACGGGATGCCCTCCAACTGGCCGGATCGCTCCAGGACCGAACGGACGCCGTCCTTCTGCACGCCCACCCGCAGGGTCACGCCGGAGAGATCGGCGGCGCCGTCCGCGGTGGTCGCCGACGGCGTGGTCGCCGTCCCGGAGGCGGCACCATCGGCGGCGGCGTCGTCGTCGGAGCAGGCGACCGCGGCGGCCGCGATCAGCACGGCCATCACGACGAGCAGGGTCCTACGGATGATCGAGGTCATCGGTTCAGCCTCCTTGGCCGGGTCGGGTCAGGCGTGGTCGCGTTCGCGCACGCCGAGGTGGCGCAACAGCTCGCCGCGCCGGGCGACGAGCGCCGGGTCGTCGCGGCGCCGCGGACGGGCGATGTCGACGGACGCGTCGTGGGTGATGCGCCCGTGCTCGATCACGAGGACGCGGTCGGCGAGCAGCAGCGCCTCCTCCACGTCGTGCGTGACCAAGAGGACGGCGGGACGGTGGCGCTCCCACAGGGTCATCACCAGGCCCTGCGCGGCGATCCGCGTGAGGGCGTCGAGCGCGCTGAACGGCTCGTCCAGCAGCAGCAGGTCCGGTTCGCGCACCAGGGCGCGAGCCAGGGACACCCGCTGGCGCTGCCCGCCCGAGAGCTCCCTGGGCCACGCCGACTCGCGGCCGGCCAGCCCCACCTCGGCCAGTGCCGCGACGGCTCGGGCGTGCCGGTCCCGTCCGTGCAGCCCCATCGCGACGTTGTCGACGACGCTGCGCCACGGGAACAGACGGGGCTCCTGGAACACCACCGCCGGGTGGTGGCCGGTGGTGAGATCGCCCGTCACGCCACGGTCGAGCCGGGCGAGCACGCGCAGGAGGGTGGTCTTCCCCGAGCCCGATCGCCCGAGGAGTGCGACGAACTCCCCCGGGGCGATGTCCAGATCGATGCCGTCCAAGACGGTTGCGTCGGCGTAGCGACGCCCGAGGTCACGGACGCGCACCACCGGCCGGTGGTGGATCTCGGTGGTCGTCATACCGCCGCCGAACCGTCGCGCCAGCGCAGGGCACGCCGCTCCAGCACCCGCACGATCAGGTCGGTCGCGAGCCCGAGCGCGGCGTAGGCCAGCAACCCGACCACCACCACATTGGTCTGGAGGTAGTCGCGGGCGTTGTTGATCATGAACCCGAGGCCGGCGTCCGCGTTGATCTGTTCCGCCACGATCAGCGCGAGCCACGCGATGCCCAGCGACTGGCGGAAGCCCACCAGGGCGCCCGGCAGGACGCTCGGGATCACCAGGTGCCGGGCCCGCTGCCAGCGCCCCAGGCGGAGGGTCGTGGCCACCTCGCGCAGGTCGTTGTCCACATCGCGCAGGGCGGCGGTGAGGTTCAGGTACAGCGGGATCACCACACCGAGGGCGATCAGGATCACCTTCGGCTCCTCGCCGATGCCGAACCAAAGGATGAACAGCGGGATGAGCCCGAACAGCGGGATGGTGCGGACCATCTGCATCGGCGGGTCCACCAG
>JBIQJW010000163.1:0-5025 GCA_044507145.1 Actinomycetota bacterium | reverse complement strand
GCGTGCATCCGGGCCGAGCCGAGCACCTCGCTGGGGTTCGGCGGCGTCGTCCCCGCGGTGAGCACCAGGAGATTGGGCGAGGCCGCCACCGACTGCAGCACGTCCTCCAGGGCGACGCGTCCCGCCAGCACGTCGGTCAGGCCCGCGCCGCCGGGCAGCCCCATGTTCTTGGCGACCTTCGACCGGCGCAGGTCGCCGTCGACGAGGATCACCGGAGAACCGGA
Organism: Actinomycetota bacterium; assembly: GCA_044507145.1. Lineage (GTDB taxonomy): Bacteria > Actinomycetota > Thermoleophilia > Miltoncostaeales > Miltoncostaeaceae > JAVJSF01. The sequence goes on along the minus strand of JBIQJW010000163.1, from coordinate 4,801 downwards.
GGCCGCGAGAGCCTTCGCCAGCTCGCAGGCGGTCTTGGACTTGCCGTCGCCGGGAAGCGGACTGGTGATCACGATCGTGCGCGGCGGGTCGTCGACATCCATGAACTGCAGGTTCGTCCGCAGCGCACGCAGCGCCTCCACGTACGCGAACTGCTCGTGCTTGTCCGCCTTGCCGCGGCCCTTCCGGCGGGAGTCCTCGGAGTCGAGGAACGGCAGGGTGCCGACGACCGGCAGGGCCAGCTTGTCGTCGACCGCGTCGCTCGAGCGGATGCGACGATCGGATGCCGTCCGGATCAGCGCGAAGGCGATTCCGAAGCCGAAGCCGATCACGCCGCCCACGGCGAGCGCCGTCGGCACGTCCGGGTAGATCGGGTTGGACGGGGCGACCGCGGGATCGCCGAGGAAGACGTTCACCGGTGCCGACCCCGGCTCCCCGGTGCCGTCGACCTGGTCGATGGTCGCCTGCAGGCCGACGATCCACGCGTCGGCGAGGTCCGCGGCGTCCTGCGCCGACCCGGCGCGCGCCTGGATCCGCAGGATCGTGGTGTCCGGGGGGTTGGTGACGGTGACCTGGGTGATCAGCGCCTCCGGAGTGGTCTCAAGACCCAGTTCCGCGATCGCCGTCTCAGCGACCGAGCGCCAGCCGGCAAGGTCCATGAAGGAGGCGACATACGAACGGGTCAGGGCGTTGCCCTGGCCGGGGATGACGGAATCCGCCTCTGCGACGACCGCGATGTACGCAGAGGAGGACGCTTCGTACACGGGTCTCTGCGTCAGCGTCCAGCCCCAGGCGACGCCCACACCGACCAGCGTGAGAAGGACCACCGCCGCCCAGTAGCGGCGCAGTCCCTGCAGGTAATCGCGAAGCTCCATGTCCCCCCAAGGCCGCTGAGAGCTCTGCTCGGCGCGGAACGATCAGTCCATGGTACGACAGGGGCGGCCGCCGGGCCCGGTACTTCTTCGTTTTGCCGATCGGCGCCGGCCCGGAATCATGGACTCGTGCCATCCCATTTCTTCGTGCGCGTGCTCGGCAGCGTGATGCAGCTCGACTTCGCCGACGAGCTGCCCGCGGATCTGCGCAGCGAGGTCGAGAAGCAGTGGGATCATCTCCGTGTCGACCTCGGTGCCGACGGGGCGGCGCCGGCGGCACGCTTCCTGCTGGCGCCTGTCGGTGCGGCGACCGGCGAGGAAGCGGACGTGACCGTCGTCTCCGCGCCCGATGACGCCGCGCCGGACCGCCTCGCCACCGCCCTCACCCTGGCGGGGCTGCACGCGCTGGCGGGCGAGGCGCTGATGCTCCATGCCGCGGGACTCGCCACCGACCGGGGTGACGTGGTCGCTCTGGTCGGGCCCTCTGGGCGGGGCAAGACCACGGCGTGCCGGCACCTCGGTTCGCAGTTCGGCTACGTGACCGACGAGACCGTCGCCCTGCGGGCCGATCGCCGCGTGATCCCCTACCCGAAGCCGCTTTCGATCGGCGTGCGCCCGGGCGTCAAGCAGCTGGTCGCGCCGCAGGATGCCGGCATGAAGCGCGCGCCCGAGGAGCTGCGGCTGGCCGCACTCGTCCTGCTCGACCGCGACGCCGACGCCCTGCAGGGCGGTGTCACCCCCGTCCCGGTGACAGAGGCGCTCGGCGAGCTGGTCTCGCAGACGAGCTCGCTGGCACGACTCCCGCGCCCCCTGCAGACGCTTCTCGGCATCATGGCGGAGACCGGCGGCGTGCGTCGGCTGCGCTACGCGGACGGGGCGGACCTCGTCGCTCTCATGCCGGCCGTCCTCACGACGACCGGAGCCGTGCCGGAGTGGACGCCCGCCGCACCGGGGCCGGTGCGCCACGATGCCCCTGCCGGCGCGATCGTCCGCACCGAGTTCGCCGACGCCGTATGGACCGGCGAGGCGCTCGCCGTCTTGACCGAAGGGCGCCTGCACGTGCTCGAGGGCATCGGGCCGCGCCTGTGGGAATCGGCCGACGGTGTCTCGCTCGCAGAGCTCGCCGATGCGGTCGTGTCCGGACACGGAGAGGCCCCGCACGGCGTCGACGCCGCCGCGTCGGTCGCAGACGCGGTGGATCAGCTCGTCGAGGCCGGAGTCCTCCGCCGGATGTGATCCGGCACGACGTCGATCGGCGCGCCTGCCGCGTCGGTCCCGGCTCTCGCCGCCGCGCCCAGGCAGACTCCCGCGATCACGAACGGGATCGACACCTGCGCGGTCACCCAGAACAGGTCGAACTGCGCCTGCACCAGGCGGCTCGCCACCGCGGCCACCGCCAGCGTGCCGTAGAGGGGGTCCATGCGCCAGAGGACGAGGATGATGCCGATCCACATGACGGCGAACGCAGCGAGCCCGACGATCCCCGCCGACGCCGCGACCTCGAGCTCCGCCTGGGGAGGCTGATACGGCACAGTCGGGTCGACATACCAGAATCGCAGTCCGTGTCCGAACAGCGGCGCGTGCTTCCAGTACGCGTAGACCTCACGGATCCAGTCCAGGCGCTGGAAGAACGAGTTGAACCTGTTCTGCGAGTCGATCTGCTCCTGGACGCTCAGGTAGACCAGCCACGCCGTGGGGATGATCAGCAGGAAGGCGAGTCGCGAGTGACCGAGCACCCGTCGCCGCGACACCACGAGGATGACGGCCACGAGAAGGCCGACGAGCGCCTGACGGGACTGCGTCGCGAGGATCGCCAGTCCCAGCAGACCCAGCAGCAGGATCGCCGAGCGGCGGGTGAAGGCGGCCCACGGTGGATTCACGTAGACCACGAGCGCCGCGAACGCCATGGCGCAGCCGGCGAAGTTCTTGTGCATGGCGAACGGCCAGGTCGGGTAGACGGCGCCGAAGTCCGCGTGCGCGTACTGGATCACCGCCGCGATGAGCGTGCCCACCGCGATGACGCAGGCGGCGCCGACCAGGAGCCGGAACGCCAGCCGCGCGTACCCCGCCCGGCCCAGCGCCCATCCCAGTACCAGTGCTCCGGAGATGAGAAGCCACGCGTGGAACCATTCGACGGCGTTCTGCTGGTAGGGATTCACGACGACGGTGATGAGGGTCGCGAACTGATAGACCCCGTTGAACAGCAGCAGCAGGCGCAGCTCGCGGCTGAACGGACGTGTGGCCAGCAGCACAGCGGTGCCGAACCCGGCGGCGAGCGCGGCATCGGACACGGCCAGATCGACGCCGCTCCAGCCGATCCGCTCAACGACGAAGAGGGCCGGAACGCTCATCAGCGCGATGGCCATCGGCACCGAGGCTGTCAGGGCCGCGCCCACGACCAGTGCCGCCAGCGCCGTCGCCAGCAGCGGATCGTCGCCGCCGGTGCGCAGCAGCAGGAGCGTGGCCACCACGGCGCCGACCGCGGCCAGCACCCAGCGCCAGGTGTCGGCCCACCAGGCGGCGAGGCGCTGGCGCAGCGGTTCTGCGCGCAGGCGTGAGCGTGTCATGGTCTCTCCGCGCTCAAGTATCGCAGGGGAGTGCTCAGCTCGCCCGAGCATCGGCTGAGGCCGCGATCCACCCCTGCGCCACGAGCCGGGAGACGAAGTCCTGGACATGAGCGGCGAGTTCCCCCGGCGGATCCGCGAGACGGTCGCGCACCCGGTCGGCGAGCGGCCGGCCGTCCGCCGGCGCCGAAAGCTCCTCCCAGATCAGGGCGGCGGGCCCTTCCAGCACCACGATCGGTCCCGACGGGAGCCGCGCGAGGTAGGCAGCGTCATCGCTCATGACCCAGGCGACGTCGGGCGCGACCCTCACGACCGCCCCCTGCCCCGTCGGAGCGCGACCAGCGGGCGGGCGAAGAACTCCCGCACGATCTCGGCGCGGCTAGGTCTCCGGCCCAGCCGATGCGACAGCACCTCGACGTTCACCAGCGGGGCTCGCAGCGCGATCGTCGCGGCCTCGCGCAGCGTCGGAGCCGCCCTCACCCGGGCGCGCCATTCCTGGGCGCGCGTGCCCCCGTGGACGGTCACGTGCCACAGCGGATAGGTGCGGCGCCCGCGCAGCCGCTCGAGCTCGCCCGTCGCGGCCGCCAGCGCCACCTCTGCACGCATCGACAGTGCGAGGCGGGTGATGTCGTCGCGGCGCTCGCCCGCGGCATCCGTCCACAGCAGCTCCAGGTCGGCGGCGCTGGGGGAGCGTGCCGAGTTGAGGAGAAGGATGAGCGCCTGCGCGGTCTCCGACGGCACCGCGCAGGCGACGCCGGCGAAGGAGCGCTCGGCGCGTTGCGCCCAGAGCGCGTCGAACGCCGTCGCAGGGTCGAGCTCGATCCCCGGGAACATCCGGTGCAGGTCGAGGTATCCCCACACGTCGTGCCGGTAGGTCTGCGCGTGACCGAACGGCGAGCCGTACCGGAAGGTGCTGTACACGGTCCAGCCGAGGACGCGCAGCCGTGCATCCAGGCGCGCGACGTCGCGCGGACGCACGAGGACGTCGACATCGGTGCCCGGCCGCTCTTCGGGGCGGAGAGCCGGATCGACAGCATTCCCCTTGATGTGCAGGAGGTCCGCGCCGACGTCGTCCGCGATCGTCTGGACCGCGGCCCGGGCGAGCGTCAGCCGCACCGCGGGCGGCACGAGCACCTCCGGATCCGCCATGGCGCTCAGCCTATCCGCGGCGTGGCGGCCCGTTCTCGCACCTGTCGTCGTGATCAGTGAGAAGCAAGCCATTCGTCCCCGTATCGCAAGCATTCCTTCAGAAAGCCTGGCCGTCGGCCGTCGACTCCGCTACGGTGGAGCAACACCGATGCTGGGTCGGTGTTGGGGTGTGCTCACTGGGGAGTTGAGCTGTGCGGCCGCTGCTGCAGTGATCACCA
>JBIQJW010000162.1:1680-5031 GCA_044507145.1 Actinomycetota bacterium | reverse complement strand
GTGTACACGCGGTACACCAGCGCCAGCAGCAGCGCCGTCACCGCGAAGCCGATGACGATGGCGGTGAGGGTCATGGCCTGCACCAGCGGGTCGCTGATCTCGGCGCCCTCGGCGATGGGCAGGATGGGGTCCTCGCCGCGGCTCAGGCCGGCGGCCATCAGGGTGAGGTTCGCGGCGTTGGAGATCAGGACCATCCCGACCACCACGCGGATCAGGTCGGGCTTCAGGATCAGGTAGGCGCCGCAGCCGAACAGGGTGCCGATGACGATGGACATGAGCAGCGTCATGCGTCGCGCTCCGTGTCGGCGGCCGACCCGATGATCAGCAGGATCCCGGTGATCGCGCCCACCACAAGCAGCGCGACGCCCAGGTCGAAGGCCAGCACCGTGCCGAATTCGGCGACGCCGAAGGTGATGGCGTCGTCACCGGCGCCCGGCGTGTGCGTCAGCACCGCGTCGCCCCACGCCACCGGGAGGAAGGCCACCACGAAGCACAGCAGGCTGCCGCCCATGGCGGTGCGGGTGAGCGTCTGGACCGAAAGGTGCCGCTCGGCGCGCTCCAGCCCGAAGGTGACGTACTGCACCAGCAGCCCCAGGGCCGCCACGGTGCCGGCCGCGAAACCGTCGCCGGGCTGCGAGTACCCCTTCACCAGGATCGCCACGGCAACCATCAGGCTGGGTGCCAGCAGCAGCCGGGCGATGAGCTGCTCGGGATCGATCACGGTCGGGTCCTCCGCCACAGGATGAGCGTGGCCACGCCGATCATGGCCACCAGGATCACATTGATCTCCACCAGCGTGTCCAGGCCGCGGAAGTCGGCCAGGATCGCGGTGACCACATCCTTCGCGTGCGCCTCGGGGGCCAGGCGGACGTGCTCGTCGGCGATGCGGCCCTCGGGCGTCGGGCGCGACAGGGCGCCCCACGCCACGAGTCCGGCCACCACCCCGGCGCCGATCCCGATGAGCGGATCACGCCAGCGCCTGGTGCGTGGGGTGGGCAGGCTCGACTCGCGCCGCAGCAGCCGTTTGGGCAGCAGCGCCAGCACCCCGAGGAACAGCACGGTCACCGTGATCTCCACCAGCACCGCGACCAGGGCCACGTCGGCGGCGCCGAAGAATGCGTACGCCAGCGCCAGGTTCAGGCCGACCGTGGAGAGGATCAGCACCAGGGTGAGGTGGTGGCGCGGCAGGGTGGTGGTGACGGCGGCCGCGGACGCGGCCAGCAGCGCCAGGATGAGCCAGAAGTCGTCGTCCGCGATCGAACCCACGCGGTAGGTGCCGCTGAGCGGCGTGGCCAGCAGGCCCGCCAGCGTGAGAAGACCGGACGGGATCAGCACCGAGGCCACGCGGCCGCGCAGATCGCGCTGTTCGATGTCGTGGATATCGGTGGAGACGCGGGTGAGCAATGCGAGCGACCCCCGGTACCAGCGGGCCGGACCCAGCGTGCGGCCGGCGCGCGCCACGCCGTTCGCGAACCCGATCCAGTGGCGGCGCGTCAGGATCACCAGCACGCCGGCGGCGTACGCGCCAAGCGCCATGAAGGTCTCGGGCGAGGTCAGGTGGTAGGCGGCCGCCACATCCACCGCCACGCCGGCGGTCGCCTCACCGGCCTCCGAGGCCAGCCGGTTCACGGGGGCCACCCACACACCGGTCACCACGGTCAGCAGACCCAGGAGCACCGGCGTCCACACGAGGGCCGCCGGCACGCGGACGGCCCTCGCGCGAAGCGTGCCCAGGAACACGCCGGAGAAGAACCGCCAGACGTAGGCGAAGGTGAGCGTGGCCAGTGCCACCGCGGCCACGGCGAACAGCGGCCCGTGGTCGCGCGCCGCCGCGAACAGCAGCTCATCCTTGAAGAAACCCACCGTGAGGGGGAGTGCGGCCAACGCGGCACCGGCCGTCGCGGCGGCCAGGGCGGTGCGCGGCATCGAGCGCCACAGTCCGCCCAGACGCGAGAGCCGGCGCTCTCCGGTCGCCTCCGACACCGTCCCGGCCACGAGGAACAGGGCGCTCTTGGCCGGGGCGTGCGCCAGCACGTAGAAGGCCGCGGCCCCGGCGCCCGTCGCGCCGCCGATGCCCAGCAGGAACACCACGTAGCCGTACTGGGCGATCGTGGAGTAGGCCAGCAGTTGCTTCAGGTCGTCGCGCGTCAGGGCGATCACGCCGCCGATCACGCCGGAGACCAGTCCCACCCAGATCAGCACGTCTCCCAGTGCCCCCGCCTCGGCGATCAGCGGCGAGAAGCGCGAGAGCAGGAACACGCCCGCCGCGACCATGGCGGCCGAATGCAGGTAGGCGGAGACGGGGGTGGGTGCGGCCATCGCGCGTGGCAGCCAGAAATGCAGCGGCATCTGGGCGCACTTCGCCAGGCCCGCGACGGCGATGAGGACGGCCGCGGTGGTCACCAGCGTGCCCTCCCCGGCGGTGAGCGCGTCCGGGATCGAGAAGCTGCCGGTGTGGTGCGCCAGCATCATCGCCGCCACCAGGAGCAGGATGGCGCTGATCCCGGTCACCAGCAGCGCCATCAGCGCGGAGTCGCGCGCATCCTCGTGCTGGCGGTCGAACCCGATCAGCAGGTACGACGCGACCGCGGTGAGATCCCAGAAGAGGAACAGCAGCAACAGGTCCTGCGCCGTCGCCAGTCCCACCATCGACACCATGAACAGCAGGATCAGCGCGTGGAAGCGGGCCTCGTCGCCGGCGGCCCGCCGTTGGTGGGCGAGGTGCAGCGGCAGATAGCGCCCCGAGTAGATGATCACCGCGAGGCCCACGCCGGTGGCGAGCAGGCTGTAGAGCACACCCAGGCCGTCGAGGCTGAACGACAGGCGGATGCCCAGCGTGGGCGCCCAGGGGAGGTCGATCGAGCCGCCGCCGGTGAGCCATCCCACGAGTACCGCGGCGAACGCCGCCGCCGCGATGGCCGTCGCCGCATGGCGCACGAGGAGCGCCCGTCGGCGGCCCTCCAGCACCACGGCGTCGGTCGATGTCGCCGTCGCCCGCGTCCTCACGTCACCCGGGGTCGTCTCACCGCGGGCGTGGTCCCCGTGGGAGTGCGGTGATGTTGCATGGCGTCGGCGACCGTCTTCTCGAGTGCGCCGCGACCCGTGGTCGGTCGCGCGGCAGGGGCGTGCGTGCGGCCGAGACTAAAGGACGAGGCGGAGGAACGCCGGGCGAACGGCCCTCGAGTCGGTCCCGGACGCGAGTCGAAATCGCGTTGAGAGGCGCGAACGGTCAGTCGCGGACGATCACGACGTCGCGGCCGGGTCCGCCCGGTGCGACGAGGTCCAGCAGGGACGTGGCCTCCTGCGAGACGGCGTCCAGTTCGGCGCGCAGCAGGCGCCCCAGCGGCCTGA
>JBIQJW010000162.1:0-1580 GCA_044507145.1 Actinomycetota bacterium | reverse complement strand
CCCTCGAACCGCAGCAGGTCGGGGCGCAGCCGCTCGAACACGTCGCCCAGCCGGGTGAGCCCGCTCCACGCCTGCGCGTCCATCACCCCGGCGGGACCGAACGCGGACAGGTACCGCAGCACCAGGGCCTCCGGCGAGGGGGCGGCGGCCAGCGGCTTCGCCAGCCAGTGCTCCACCGTGGTGTGCGCCGCCGGGCCGCTGCGTCCCCACATACCGCGCGGCGGCACCTGCACCAGACCCAGCCGCGCCCGGGCCACCTGCGCCAGGGCCGCCGGGTCGTACCGCGGCCAGCGCTCTGCGAGACGGCGCCCCAGGGCGGTGGCGGTGAGGGGCTCCGCCTCCACCATGGCGCGCGCGGCGCGGGCCACCAGCCCGAGGTCGAGCCCCCGCAGCTCGCCGGCGCGTCCGGCCAACGCACGGGCGATCGCCGGCTCCAACAGCGGGCGCAGCCACAGGGCGTCGGCGGCGCTCACCAGGTGCAGGGTGGAACGCATCAGCGCCATGCGCACCAGTTGCCGCTCGGCCAGCATGCGGCCCACCTCGTCGGGGTCCATGGGCACGAGGCGGTTCCAGAGGCCGACGTACCAGCTATGGGTGGTCTGCGCCTGGAGGCCCGTCAGCCGCTCGACGGCGACGATGGGATCCATCGTCACCCGCTCCAGCAGGAACTGGCGGGCGAGGGTCGCGCGGTTGAGCTCTCGTCGGGTGAGTGTGGTCGTCACGTCGTCTCGCCGGCTCCGGTGGCAGCCCTGATTATCCATGCCGGGGCGGTCGGAGCCCACGCGCGGTGCCCGCCGCATAGGCTTCGCGCGATGACGGCACCCCATCCGCCACGCCCGTGAGGGTCGCCGCCGCGCAGGTCCGCCCGGTGTGGGGAGACCCCTCCGCCACGGCGCGCAGGGCGTGCGACCTCATCGCCGAGGCGGCCGGCCGCGGCGTGCGGCTGCTGGCGTTCCCCGAGACGTACCTGTCGGGGTATCCGCTGTGGATCCGCGCCGGGACGGGCATCGGATTCGAGGATGCCGGTCAGCGCGCGGCGTACGCGCGCTACCTGGAGTCGGCGGTCGCCGCGGACGGCCCCGAGGTGGCCGCGGTGGCCCGCGCGGCGGCCGAGCACGGGGTCTTCGTCTACCTGGGTGCGTCCGAACGGTCGAGCGCCGGCGGCCGCGGCACGGTCTACTGCACGCTCTTCGCCATCGACCCCCGGCGCGGGGTCGTCGGCGCCCACCGGAAGCTGGTCCCAACCCACCAGGAACGGATGGTGTGGGGCCGCGGCGACGGCCACGGGCTGCGCACGCACCGGCTCGACGGGCTGCGGGTCGGGGGGCTGAACTGCTGGGAGAACTGGATGCCGCAGGCGCGCCATGCCCTGTACGCCGACGGGGAGGAGGTGCACGTCGCGACATGGCCCGGGTGGGTGGGGCAGACCGCGGACATCGCCCGTTTCGTGGCGCTGGAGGGGCGCGTCGCGGTGCTGTGCGCATGCGGGCTGCTCCATCCGGACGACCTGCCCGACGACGTCCCGATGGTGGACGCGATGCGCGCGGCGCCCGAGCGCTTCACGTTCGACGGCGGCTCGG
>JBIQJW010000161.1:2023-5198 GCA_044507145.1 Actinomycetota bacterium | reverse complement strand
CACCCGCTGGTCTGCACCGCCTTCAACGCCGACTTCGACGGCGACCAGATGGCCGTGCACCTCCCCCTGTCGGTGGAGGCGCAGGCCGAGGCGCGCATCCTGATGCTGTCGGCCAACAACATCCTGTCGCCGGCGCACGGGCGTCCGATCGCCGTGCCGTCGCAGGACATGGTGCTGGGCCTCTACTACCTCACCCACAGCCGCGTGCTGATGGTGCGCCCGAAGGGCGACGAGGGCGAGGGCAAGGCCGTGGACCTCACCGACCTCTGGAACGCCGAGACGCGCGCCTGGGAGCTGCCGGCCGGTTCCGAGGCCCGTCCGGAGGGTGGGGAGTGGAGCACCGACCCGTTCGACGGCTTCCCGGTGCCGCAGGCCTTCCGGTCGGTGGAGAGCATGCGGGTGTCGCTGGACCAGCGCGCCGTCAAGCTCAACGACGTCATCGAGCTGCGTGACGCCGACGGCGGCCGCCGCGTGGTGACGCCCGGCCGGGTGATCTTCAACCACGAGATCGAGGCCGCGCTGCGCGACGTGGTGGGCGACGAGGACCTGGCGGCCCTGCCGTTCCCGGCGCGCTACCAGACGTTCACCAAGCGCGATGTCGGCGACTTCATCGAGGAGCTGGTCAACCTCTACGGCGCCACGGCGGTGTCGATGGTGCTGGACGCCTTCAAGGTGCTCGGCTTCCGGTACGCGAGCCTCTCGGGCATCACCATCTCCAAGAACGATGTGGTGGTGCCGCCCACCAAGGGGCAGATCCTGGCCGAGTACGACCAGGAGCTGGAGGGCATCGAGGAGTCCTTCGCCTTCGGCGAGATGACCGCCGAGGAGCGCCACGAGCAGGTGATCCAGCTGTGGGAGCGGGCCACCGACCACGTGGCCGACGCCATGGTCAAGCACCTGTACCGCATGAACCCCATCTTCATGATGGCCAACAGCGGTGCGCGTGGCTCGTTCAAGCAGATCCGCCAGCTCGCCGGCATGCGTGGCTGCATGGCCACCCCGAAGGGCGACACCTTCGAGCGGCCCATCCGCAGCAACTTCATGGAGGGGCTGTCGGTGCTGGAGTACTTCATCTCCACGCACGGCGCGCGCAAGGGGCTGGCCGACACCGCCCTGAAGACCGCCGACTCCGGGTACCTCACCCGGCGTCTGGTGGACGTGTCGCAGGACGTCATCGTCCGTGAGCTGGACTGCGGCACCGACGACGGCATCGAGACCCCCGTGTACCGCTTCGGGAGCCTCAACCCGAGCCTGCCCGGGCGGGTGCTGATGGGCCCGATCGTCGACCGTCTCAGCGGCGAGGTCATCGCCGACCTGCGTCCCGAGATCACCGACCCCGAGGACGCGGCGCAGGTGGACGCGCACCGCGGATACCTGATCAGCACGGCCGACGGCCGCGCCATCGACGCCGCGGCACGCGACGCCGACGGCGAGGCACGCGACGCCGTCGCCAAGGTGCGTTCCCCGCTCAAGTGCCGCAGCGAGGTGGGGATCTGCGCCCGGTGCTACGGCCGCAACCCCGCGTCCGGCAAGCTCACCGAGCCCGGCGACGCGGTCGGCATCATCGCCGCGCAGTCCATCGGCGAGCCCGGTACGCAGCTCACCATGCGGACCTTCCACACCGGCGGTGTGGCCGGCGCCGACATCACCCACGGTCTGCCGCGTGTCGTCGAGCTGTTCGAGTCGCGCAAGCCGAAGGCCCTCGCCCTGGTGGCGCCGGTCGACGGGTGGGTGCGGATCGTCGATGACGAGACCCGGCCCGGTCTCGCGAGCCTCGTGCTCGTGGAGCCGGAGTACGTGCCCATGGAGGACGCGGGCACCGGTGCCGACCGTGCGCCGGCGCGCGAGCACCCCTACAACGACCAGCGCCGCACCCACATCCTCGTGGAGGACGGCCAGTGGGTGGAGGCCGGTGACCTGCTGACGGTGGGCTCCGCCTTCCCCGGCGACATCCTGGCCTCGCGGTCGGGCGTCGCGCTGGGCGTGCAGGGCACGGTGCGGGCCGTCGAGAACCAGGGCTCCGACGGCCGCGGTGGCATGTGGCTGCGGGTGGACGTGGAGACCGAGGCGGGGATCTCGCCGCGGCACCTGCGTCTTCCCGCCGACCGCCCGGCTCCCGCGATCGAGGTGGGCGAGTTCGTCCAGCCCGGTCAGCGCTTCCACAGCGCCGAGGCGGGCCGCGACCGCTCCACCAAGACCGAGCTGTACCTGGTGCGCGGCGTGCAGGAGGTCTACCTCTCGCAGGGCGTGGACATCAATGACAAGCACATCGAGCTGATCGTGCGTCAGATGCTCCGCAAGGTGCGGGTGGAGGACCCGGGTGCGACCCACTTCCTCCACGGCCAGCTGGTCGACAAGCCCGTGCTCTACCGCGAGAACGCCCGCGCGGCCGAGCGGATGCGCACGGCGCTGGAGGAGAAGCGCGCCAGCGGGGAGTTCACCGGAGACGACGCCGAGATCGAGCGCGCCGTCGACGGGGTGCAGGCGAGCTTCGAGCCGCTCATCCTCGGTATCACCAAGGCCTCGCTGGCGACCGAGTCGTTCCTCTCGGCGGCCTCCTTCCAGGAGACCACCAAGGTGCTCACGGATGCGGCGCTGGAGGGCAAGGTCGACCGCCTGCGCGGTCTGAAGGAGAACGTGATCATCGGCAAGCTGATCCCCGCCGCCACGGGCCTGAAGCGGTACCGGCAGCTGGAGATCGAGGCCGTCCGGCGTTCGCCGGCGCTGCTGGAGTTCGACATCGACGAGCCCTTCTCGGAGGCCGACGATGACGATGCCCTGGTGGTGGTCGATGAGGGCGGGACGTTCTCGTTCGGGCCCGAGCTGGACGAGGAGCCGCAGGACGACATCGACCTCTGAGTCGATGGCGGGGTGACCCGCATCAGCGTGACGCGAGGGGCCGGCATCCGCCGGCCCCTCGTCGTTGCGGCGCGCGTCCGGTGGTGGCGGGCGCACCGGCCGGCGCAGGGCACCGCCGGCGTCAGTAGGTCGGGTCGCTCCCCAAGACGCGAGCCATCTGCGCCTCGAATTCGTCCAGCGTGATCTCCTCGCGGGCGTACCGCTCGCGCAGCAGCAGCTCGGGGGAGAGGTCGACGTAGCGCTCGCTCACGAGCGGGGCGCTCATGTGCCGGCCGCCCTCATCCTGCATCTCCACGTCGGCGAGGCACCAGGCGTC
>JBIQJW010000161.1:0-1923 GCA_044507145.1 Actinomycetota bacterium | reverse complement strand
GGTTCCAGCCCGGCCAGGGCGTCCATGTGGGCCGCGGCGCTCGCGCCCCGTGCCTCCCGATCGGGTCGCCCCCGCCCGAAGATGCGCGCCAGGAATCCCATCGGGCGCCAGGATACCGGCGGGGGGCGCCGGCGCCGCGGTCAGCCCGGGTTGGGGAAGCGGACGTGCAGGTGGTCGTTGTGCGCGGGCCAGGGCATGACCACCCCGGCCGGGCCGTGCAGATCCAGCGCGTCGCCGATCAGCACCAGCTCGGCGCCCTGGTCGACCAGGCGGTCCACCAGCGCCTGGGTGAGCTCCCGGTCGTAGTTCTGCTCGGTGGCCGGTCCCTCGACGCCGTCGCGCCGCGGGAGGCGGATGTCCACGTCCAGCCCGTTCTGGTGCGACGCGTGACCCACCACGGGGCCGGGGAAGTGGCCCCCGTCGGGTCGTGAGAGGTCGCCGATGCCCAGCCGCGGCTCGTTGGGATGGGTCGCGGCCCACCAATGCGAGACGTCCAGGATCTGACGGACCAATGTGGCCGTGCCCCAGCGCCGGTCGCTGCCCCCGGGCGGTCGTTGCGTGGCCGGGTTGTAGGTGTAGAAGCCCGTGCCGCGTGCCGGGAGCTGCACGCCGCCGGTGAGGCTCCCCCCGTTGGGCGTTCCGTGCGCGGTGCTGGCGCGCCACGAGACCGCCGGCGTGCCGTCGGCCTCCTCCACCGCCGCCTTCGGCACGGCGCGCAACAGGGCCGGGGGCGTCGCCGCGGGGGCCTGTGCCACCGCCGGCGCGGCGTGGGCCGTGGCGGGCTGCTCGGGGTCGCCGCCCTGCGCGGCCAGGGGGACCATGGCGGCGACGCCGGCGAGCATCGCCACCCACGCCCACGCGGCCCGCGGGCGCCGCGCCCGGGCGCGCACGCCGGCCGACGCAGCGCACGCGGGGCAGCAGTTCAACGCCCGGCGCCGGCCGCGGTGGCCCGGCAGGCTCGGGGTGTGCCCGTGCTGGTGGTCGTCGTCGATCGCCATCACGGCGACGCTAGCAGCGTCCGGGCGCCGTCCCTGCAATGGGCGTTGTGGTTACGCTGGCGGGCATGTCCCGGCGGCGCCTCGTGCGTTTCATCCTCATCCCGCTCGCCGTGGTCGTCCTCGCCGCCGCGGCGGTGGGGGTGTGGGCCTGGAATGTGGGGCGCCACAGCACCGAGGTGAGCGAACGGGCGGCACTGGAGGACTTCCGCGACCGGGATGGGGCGCCGGCGAACGCGCGCGGCCCTGCACCGGGTGTCTACACCTATCTGCAGCGGGGCAGGGAGGAGGGCGCCCTCGGGCCGGCATCGATCTCCCGCGACCTGCCGGGCGAGGCCCGCTATGTCATCACCGCGACGGCCGATGGTTACGAGGAGGAGCTCTCGCTGGCGGCCGAGCACGTCGAGGCGGTGCGGTTCGCGCCGTTCGCCGGCGGCGGCCGCCGGGCCGTGTGGCGGCGCACGGACATCACCTTCGTCGGCGTGGGCCGGGATGACCGGCGCGACCTGGTGCCGGCGCCGGTGGACCGCCCGGCCGGGCTCGCGGTGGGCAGCACCTGGTCGGCCCGGTACCGCGCGGGCGACCTGCCGGTGACTTCCCGCAGCGAGGTGCTGCGCTCGGAGACGGTCCGGGTGGGCGACCGCGATCTCCCGGCTCTGGTCATCCGCACCGTCGGCGACACCGGCGGGGTCCATCCCGGGCGTCGGGTCGACCTGGTGTGGTGGTCGACCGCGCTGCACCTTCCCCTGCGGTGGGAGATCGACATGAAGGTCCGCGGGGTCGCTCGCATCACGACCCGCACCGACCTGCGCCTGCGCGAAACCTCCCCGCGGGTGTGACCGGGGGCGGGCCGCCGGCCGTTGCGCCGGGCCGATCCGCGTGCGAGCCTGCACACCGGTGCCGTCCGGATGCCGCGATACGCGCGCGT
>JBIQJW010000160.1:0-5216 GCA_044507145.1 Actinomycetota bacterium | reverse complement strand
GCACCGGCGCGGCTCACGGTCACCAGGGCGTGGAGGCGGTAGAGGAAGTCGTCCACATCGTGGAAGCGACCGGTCACGACCAGCTCGAAGTCGCGGCCGGTGAGCGTGCCCAGCGGGGTCACCGCGCCGGCCGTCACGGACGTGAACTCCACGCCCGCGCGGTCGGCGGTGCGCTGCAGCTGGACCAGTGCGGCCGGCACCTGCGCGCCGGCCGGCACGGCCTTGGCCAGACGAAGGCGCTCGGCGGTGCGTCGCGCCGCGCCGGGCTCCGCGTCGCGCAGGCGGCCCAGGCTGTCGTTCAGGCCGTTGATCTCGCGTTCCACCGCGGCCAGCCTGGCCCCCTGTTCGGCGGAGTCGGACCGGGCCGGCGCCACCAGTAGCCACCACAGGGCGGCGGCGATCCCCACGATCAGCACGGCGCCCAGGATGGTGAGATCGCGGTGGGAGAGGCGTCCGGTCACGGCGTCGTCTCCTGCGCCACCGGCATCACGACGGTGCGGCTCTGGGCCCGCCGGTCGACGGTCATCTCGATACTGAACCGCACAAGCGACCGGCGGCCGATGTCGTCGCGCGCGCTGGAGATGAGGCGCGGCTCGCCCAGCCCGGCCACGGATCCCACGCGCGCCATGGTGGTGGCCACGCCCACCTGATTGCGTGCCACGCCGTCCAGACGCAGGGTCGCGCCGCCCGTCGTGGGCGCCGGCGCCGCCGCGCCGGCGGTGGCCGGGGTGGGCTCGGCCGGAGCCGACGTCCCGTCGACCTCGGTGAGCCACACCCCCGCGGGCAGCACCGTGGCCACGTCGCGGATGAGGCGCTCCCAGTCGGTGCGACCGGTGGCCAGGCTCACCACGGCCCCGCGGCGCGCCAACCGGCGCCCGTCATCCTCGGCCAGGGTGCGGAAGTCGGCCAGCTCCAGGCGCAGCCGGTCGCGCGTCTGGCCCGCCTGCGCCACGCGGTCGGCGCGGTCGGCGGCCTGTGAACGCTCGGAGATGCCCCAGTACGTGAGGCCGGCGATCAGCAACAGGCCCGCGGCGGCGGCCACCGGCACCAGCGCACGCGCCGGCCGGTCGGCCACCGGGCGCCGCTGGGCGCGCCGCGGTGCGTCGGGAAGGAGGTTGACGGCCCTCATGCCGCCTCGGGCGTGTCGAGGGCGAGCCCCACTGCCACGGCAAGATCCAGCGCGTCGTGATCGTCCACGCCGGCGGGTTCGTCCACCTGTGCCCGCGGATCGCCCACCGCCACGGGCACGCCCAGCCCCTGCCAGAGGTAGCGGTCGAACCCCGCGGCATGGGCGCCGCCGCCGCACAGCACCACACGTTCGATGGCGCGCGCACCGTCCTGAGCGCGGTAGTAATCCAGGCAGCGCTCGATCTCTCGCAGCAGCGGCCGCGCGCCCACGGCCAGGGCGTGGCGCACGCGCGCCACATCATCCGCATCCCAGCCGTCGGGCACCGGGCCCAGGAAGCCGCAGGCCCGCTTGGCCGCCTCGGCCTCGGGCAGCGACCGCTCGGTGCGGTCGGCGACGGCGCGGGTGAGGTCGGCCCCGGCGCCCTCGTCGAGCGTGCGGGTGAAGTGGCAGCGCCGGTCCACGGCCACCACCACCTGGGTGAGGTCGCGGCCCACCTGCACCACCACCTGCGCGGGCGCGTCTGCGGAACCCTCGTCGATCACCATCGGCGCAGGAAGCAGAGCGCGCAGCAGCGCGAACGCCTGCAGGTCGATGCCCACGGGGCGCAGCCCCGCCGAGCGCACGGTGGTGACCAGGTCGTCGATCATCGAGCGCTGGGCCACCACCACCATCGCCCGCTCGCGCGCCTGGTTTCCGGCCCAGTACCGCAGCACCGGCTGGCTGTCCACCACCGCCTCGCCGGCGCTGATGGGCATGTGCTCGGCCACCGCGGCGGCCGCGATGGAACGGCGCGCCTCGTCGTCGTCGGTCACCGGCAGATCCACCATGCGCACCAGCACGCGGCGGTTCGCCACGCCCAGTCGCACCCGGTTGCCACGGAACCGGCCGGCGCGCCAGAAGCGACGCAGTTCGCCGGCCAGCGCCTCGGCGTCGGCGATCTCGCCGTCGCGCACCAGCCCGTCCGGCAGCGGCGCCACGGAGGTCCGGGCGACGCGGGTGCGCCCACCCGCCACGCGCAACTCCACGCCGGCCAGGGTCGACGACCCGATGTCGAGCGACAGGATGCTCACCCCAGCGTGCCCGAGTACCAGTCGATGACGGCGGGTCCCACCCACAGCGCCGCCAGCGCGCCGGCCGCCAGGAACGGGCCGAACGGGATGGCCATACGCCGTGCGCGCACGCCCAGCCGCGCGATGAGCGCCAGGCCCACCACGGCCCCGGCACCGAAGGCGATGGCGAGCGCCGGGATGGCCGAGGCGCCCAAGGCCGCGCCGATCAGCGCCGCCAGCTTCACGTCGCCCAGCCCCATGCCCGCCGGATACGCCAGCCAGAGCAGCAGCAGGAATCCGCCGGCACCCGCCGCGCCGGCCACGGGAACCCACCAGTAGGCGGGGTCGGCCAGGATCGATGCGGCGAGGACCACGGCGGTCGCTGGCAGCACCAGGATGTCGGGGATGAGGTGGTGGCGCAGGTCGATGAGCACCACCGGCACCAGCACCACCAGCAGCACCGCGGCCGACACGGCGTCCCAGCCCGGGCCGAGCGCCAGCACCGCACCGGCGGCCAGTGCGCCGCACGCCAGCTCGATGGCCAAAGCGCTCGCCGGAATGCGGGCGTGGCACGTGTGGCAGCGGCCGCGCAGCAGCATCCACGAGAGCACCGGCACCAGCTCCCAGGGCGCCAGCCGGCGCCGGCAGCCGTCGCAGCGCGAGGGCGGACGTACCACCGACTCGCCGCGCGGCCAGCGGTCGACGACCACGGCGGCGAAGGAGCCGAAGACCAGGCCGAGGATGCCGGCGAGGATGGACCACTGTGTCTGCATGAGGGTCTGGGTCACGTGAACGACGCTAGCTCTGAATCGCGCGCATCCAGTGGCGCGATTGCGCCGGGAGGACGCCGGAGTACGCCGCGATCCCGGCGCACTCCGGTCGCACGATCAGCTGCAGTCGGGATTCCCGTTCGTCGGGACGGGCTTGGCGTACGTGCAGGTCTTACCGCTCTCACTCCGCGAGGTGAGGACGTAGCCGCCCGTCTGGATCGCGTAGAGCACCTCGTTGTCGGAGGCCTCTGCGGTACCGCTGGTAAGCCAGGTGATGTTCGGTTCGATCCTCCCGAGGACATCCGCACCGGTGGCATCAGCCGTGGGGTACGCCTGGTCTTCGGTGTATGCCGCCTCGACCGCGGTGGCCGCGTTGCGAACGGCTGACTTGGCCGCAGCGTCGTTCGCCTTGTCCCGCTGACCGAGGAACGCCGGGATGGCGATGGCCGCCAGCAGTCCGATGATGATGACAACCACCAGCAGCTCGATGAGGGTGAAGCCCTCCTGGCCCCGGCGGCGCCGAAGGCGCTCGATCATGTGCTCTCCTTGCGAATTGTCGTCGCGGGCGCCCCTCCGGGGGTCCGCGCAGCCACCCCGTATATCGCTCACCCCGACGCGCGCTTTAGCCCGATGACATACGGAATGGTGCGCGCCCGGCCGCGTAGGCTGTGGCGATGACCTCGCACACGTACACGCTCGTCACCGACGGCGCATGCTCCGGCAACGGGACCGATGCGGCCCGCGGCGGCTGGGCCGCCATCGTCACCGCGCCCGACGGCCACGAGACCGTCCTGACCGGCGGCGAGATGCCCACCACCAACAACCGCATGGAGCTCACCGCCGCCCTGGAGGGCCTGCGCGAGGTCCCCGCCGGCTCCGTGGTGGATCTCGTCACCGACTCCACCTACGTCGCCAACGCGATCCTGAAGGACTGGTTGGGCGGGTGGCAGCGCAAGGGCTGGCGCACGGCCGCAAAGCAGCCCGTGGCCAACCGCGACCTGTGGGAGCGCATGATCGGCGAGCTTGCCCGCCACGCGCGTGTGCGCCCCGTGCTGGTGAAGGGGCACGCCGGCCACGAGGCCAACGAGCGCGCCGATCGCCTGGCGCAGGAGGCCGCCGCGCTGGCCCAGCCCGGCGACGGACCGGCGCCCATCGCCCCGGCGCGCGAAGCCCACACCGATGAGCAGCTCGGCTTCAACCTCTGATCCCGCCGCGCCGCGCACCCTGGTGATGGGTGCCGGCGCCATCGGCGCGTGGGTGGCGGGCCGCCTCGTCGCCGCCGGCTGGCCGGTCACCCTCGTCGCCCGCGGGGCGACGCTCGATGCGCTGCGCGCCGGACCGCTGCACCTCACCGACGCCGGCACCGTGCACGAGGTGCCGGTGGACGTGGTGGCGCACCCCGCGCAGGCGCACGCGCCGGAGCTGGTGATCGTGGCCGTGAAGTCGTACGACACGGCCGAGGCCGCGGCCGCCCTGGCCGGGGTGGTGCCCGACGGCGCCGCCGTGCTCTCGTTCCAGAACGGCGTGGACAACCCGGCCGTCCTGGCACACCACCTGCCGCGCACCCGGGTGGGCGGCGTGGCGGTGTACCTGGGCTGCCAGCGCACCGGCCCGGCGGCGGTGGTCCGGCGACCGAGCATCGACCCGGACACCGGCGCCCTGCGCGACATGCTGGCCGGCGGCGGACCCGGCATCCTCGGACGAAGCCTGGAGCAGGTCGGCGCCGCGCTGCAGGTGCCCGTGCGCGCCCTGGACGATGCGGCGCCCGCCCTGTGGGGGAAGCTCGTGGGCAACGCCGCGCTCAACACGGTGACGGCGCTGGGCCGCGTGCGCATCGGCGCACTGTTCGCCCATGAGCGGGCGGCCGAACTGATGGAGCGCATCGGCCAGGAGGTCGTGGCGGTCGCCGCCGCGTCCGGCGTGCACCTGGACCCGCTGGCCGGCCGCCACTACGTGGCCGACGCGCGACGCCGGCTCCCGCCCGGGGGCGGCTCCTCCACACTCTTCGACCTCGAGGCCGGCCGGCGGCTGGAGCGCGAGGCGCTGATCGGCACGGTGGCGCGCGAGGGCGAACGGCTCGGAGTGGCGGTGCCCGTGAGCCGGGCCTGCGCCGCGCTCTTGGAGCTCGCGGATCCGTGGCAGGACGCCGGCCACACGGGGCCCGCCGAGCGCTGACCGCGCGGGCGGTCCCGCCCGCGCGATCCACGGCCCGACCACCGGGGAAGCGCCTACACTCGGTGGCATGAAGCCGACCTACTCACTCGGAAG
>JBIQJW010000159.1:0-5288 GCA_044507145.1 Actinomycetota bacterium | reverse complement strand
GCTGCGCCACAAACACCAACAACACAACAATCAAAATCGGGAACGCCGCACTCTTGAGGAACTTGCTCAAGCCGGCCCTCCCCCGACTCGTCGCGGCGATCCGGATGTCGCCTCACCCTCGTGAGGATAGACCACTCCCCACGCGACGCCCGCCGGGGTCACGGGACCACGCGGGCCCGCAGCGCCTCCATGCGCGCCGGGCCGATGCCCGACACCTCCATCAGCTGGTCCACCGACGCGAAGCCGCCGTGCGCGGTCCGCCACTCGATGATGCGCGCCGCCAGCGCCGGCCCGATGCCGTCCAGGGTCTCCAGTTCCTGCGCGGTGGCGCGCGACAGGCTGATCGGCGCGCCCGGCGCCGCGCCCGCACCGCCACCGGCACCGCCGAACGCCCCGGGGGGCACGCGCCGCGGTACCACCACCTGCTGGCCGTCCTGCAGGGTTGCGGCCAGGTTCAGGGCGGCCAGGTCCGCCCGGCGCGTCGCGCCGCCGGCCCGGGCCACCGCGCGCTCCACCCGCGCGCCGGGACGCATGACGTACACACCGGGACGGCGCACCTCGCCGGCCACATGCACCACCGGTCCACCGGCGGCGGGGGCGTCAACCAGTGCCGCCGGTGCGGTGGCGACCGCCGGCGCACCCGCCCCGTCCGCCCCCGGCTGCCCACCCTCCGCGCCTGCGACCATGCGCCAGGCGACCAGCGCCAGCACGAGGGCGACACCGAGGTAGGCCCAGCCGGATCGCCGGAGCCAGGGGAGCAATGCGTCCATGCCCCGACGCTACGGCGACCGGTGCCACGGCCGGTGCGCGCTCCGTGTCGGAACGCGCACCGGCCCGCATCACTTCACGACGAGATTCACCAGCCGGTCGGGGACCACAACCTCGCGCACCACGGTCTTGCCGTCGATGGCCGACGCCACCTTGGGCAGCGCGCGGGCGCGCTCCAGCAGCGTCTCCTGCGACGCCCCGGGCTCCACCTCCACCCGGTCGCGCAGCTTCCCGTTCACCTGCACCACGATGGTGACCAGGTCGCGGGCCATCAGATCGGCGTCCGGGCGGGGCCACTCCACGCGCCACAGCCCCTCCCCGCCCAATGCCTCCCACATCTCGCAGGCGGCGTGCGGTGCGAACGGGAACAGCAGCGACACGGCGGTCTGGGCGGCGTAACGCAGCGACGTCGCGCCCACATCCGAGGTGAGGGAGCCGTCGCCGGCACCCTTGGTGGCCATGTTCACCAGCTCCTGCACCGCGGAGATCGCCGTGTGGAACGAGAACCGCTCGCCGAGATCACCGGTGACCTTGGCGATGGTCTCCTCGCACTTGCGCACCAGCTCCAGGGCGGCGCGGTCGCCGTCCAGGTCGGCGCGGGCCGGACGCTGCGCCAGGGCTCCGCCGGGCAGGCCGCCCACCAGACGCCACAGCCGGTCCAGGAAGCGCCGCTGCCCCTCCACCCCGCGGTCGCTCCACTCGATGTCCTCGGCCGCAGGGCCCATGAACAGCACGTAGAGCCGCAGCGTGTCGGCGCCGTAGCGGTCGATGATCTCGTCGGGCGACACCACGTTGCCCTTGCTCTTGCTCATCTTGGCGCCGTCGCGGTGGATCATCCCCTGCGTGAACAGGCGCGCGAAGGGCTCGCGCACGCCGATGAGGCCGGCGTCGTTGAGCACCTTGGTGAAGAAGCGGGCGTACAGCAGGTGCAGCACCGCGTGCTCCACCCCGCCGATGTACTGGTCCACCGGGAACCAGTAGTCCACCACCTCGCGCTCGAAGGGTGCGGTGGACAGGTGCGGCGCGGTGTAGCGCAGGAAGTACCACGACGAGTCCACGAACGTGTCCATCGTGTCGGTCTCGCGCCGCCCGGGACCGCCGCACGACGGACACTCGGTGTTCACCCAATCCGTGGCGGCCGCCAGCGGGCTGCTGCCCTTCGGGGCGTAGTCGTCCACCTCCGGCAGCACCACCGGCAGCTGGTCGTCGGGCACCGGCACGGTGCCGCACGCCTCGCAGTGCACCACCGGGATCGGCGCGCCCCAGTAGCGCTGGCGCGACACCAGCCAGTCGCGCAGCCGGTAGCCCACCGTCGCCTCGCCCAGCCCCTGCTCTGTCAGCCATCGGGCCGCCCGGCCCTTGGCCTCGTCCACATCCAGGCCGTCCAGGAATCCGGAGGCAACCAGCCGCCCGTCGCCGGTGTAGGCCTCCTCCAGCGGGGTGGCGGCGTCGTCGCCCTCGCCGGCGATCACCCGGCGGATGTCCAGCCCGAAGGTCTTCGCGAAAGCGAAGTCGCGCTCGTCGTGCGCCGGCACGGCCATGATGGCGCCGGTGCCGTAGTCCATCAGCACGTAGTCGGCCACCCACACCGGGATGGGCTCGCCGTTCACCGGGTTGATGACGTGGCGGCCGGTGAACACGCCGGTCTTCTCGCGGTCGGCGTCGCCGCGCTCGGCGGCCGAGCGGCGCGCCGCGGAGCGGGCGTAGTCCAGCACCGCCTTCGCCTCCGGCCGGCCCTCCACCAGGCGGCCCACCAGCGGGTGCTCGGGCGCCAGGATGAAGAACGTGGCGCCGAAGAGCGTGTCGGGCCGGGTGGTGAACACCGCGATCTCGTGCGCGCCGTCGTCGGTGCGGAAGGTGACGCGGGCGCCCTCGGAGCGGCCGATCCAGTTGCGCTGCATGGTGAGCACGCGCTCGGGCCAGTCGACCAGCTCGTCCATGTCGTCCAGCAGGGCCTGCGCGTAGTCGGTGATGCGAAGGAACCACTGGGTGAGCTGGCGCAGTTCCACCTGGGTGCCGCAGCGCTCGCAGCGGCCGTCCTGCACCTGCTCGTTGGCCAGCACCGTCTGGTCCTTCGGGCACCAGTTCACGGCCGCCTCGCGGCGCTCGGCCAGGCCGCGCTCGAGGAAACGTAGAAAGAGCCACTGCGTCCAGCGGTAGTACTCGGGCTCGCAGGTGGCGATCTCGGTGTGCCAGTCGATGGCGAAGCCCAGGCGCTGAAGCTGCTCGCGGATGCGGGCGATGTTGCGGGCCGTGACCGTGGCCGGCGGCTCACCGGTGCGGATCGCGGCGTTCTCGGCGGGCAGTCCGAACGCGTCGTACCCCATCGGGTGGAACACGGCCGCCCCGGAACGGCGCCGGTGGTGCGCGATGACGTCGCCCATCGTGTAGTTCTTGACGTGCCCCATGTGGATCTCGCCGGAGGGGTACGGGAGCATCTCCAGCACGTACGCCTTGGGCTGATCCGGGATCGACGGCGCGGCGCCGTCGCGCGAGACGGGCTCGGCGCGGAACGCGTCTTCACGTTCCCAGATCGCCTGCCACTTGGACTCGATGGGCCCGGGGTCGTAGCGTTCGGGCAGGATGCGCGCGGATTCGGACAACGTCGGCGAGTATCTCATACGGCGGGCGTCGCCTCCCGGGCACGTGCGCCGCTCCCGGACCCGGCGGAGGACCACGATCCAATGACCACCACACGCCCCGCGGTGACGATCCGGACGGCCCGGCCCGACGCCGACTTCGACGACATCATCGCGCTGTACGCGGCGCACGACTGGACCCACGCCCGCCACCCCGAGCGCCTGCGCACCGCGCTGCACGCCTCGTCGTTCTGCGTGGTGGCCGTGGAGGGGCGGCGCATCGTGGGATTCGCGCGCGCCATGTCCGACGAGGCCTTCGCGGTCTATATCGCCGACATCCTGGTGGCGCCCGACCGGCAGCGTCAGGGCATCGGCCGCCGCCTTGCCGAGGCGATCCTGGACCATTACCCGATGGACACCTTCCACCACCAGGTGCTGATCGCCGAGCGGGGTGCGGAGGGCTTCTACCGGCGCCTGGGGATGATGCCGGTGACGGCCTACGGCCTGACTGCGTTCATCCGCTCCCGCGGATAGACGCGGCTCACATGCGCTATAAAGCGCGCCGCGCCCGCGCGCATTCCGTGCGGGCGCTGTCGCGCACGGGCGCGACCGACGATGTGACCATCAACGAGGCGGTGACCGAGGGTGAAGGACGACGCGCGGACCATCTACGTGACCGGCCACCGCAACCCGGACACCGACTCCATCGCCGCGGCCGTGGGCTACGCGGAGCTGAAGCAGCGTCTGGACCCGGGCACCCGCTACGTGCCGGTGCGCCTGGGTGAGGTGAACGCCCAGTCGGCCTGGGTGCTGGAGCAGGCCGGTGCGCAGGCTCCGGAGTACCTGGAGCACATCCGGTTGCGGGCCCTCGACGTGATGCGCGAGGAGTTTCCCGCCGCGAGCCACCGCGCCCCGCTGCGCGACGTGGGCATCGCGATGGCGAAGGCCGAGTCCGACGTGATCCCGATCGTGGACGACGAGGGTCACCTGTGCGGCGTGGTGACCGAGCGCGACCTGGCCCGGCGCTACATCCGTGAGTCCAGCGAGCCCTCGAGCTTCGCGTCGCGTCCCGTCTCGGTCGACTCGATCGTGGAGGTCCTGGGCGGCGAACTGGTGCTGCGCCCCGAGCGGACCGCCAACGGCCGCCTGTGGGCCGTCACCACCGATTCCACCACCATGGGCCGCACCATGGGCCCCAACGACATCGTGGTGATCGGCGCCCGGCCCAACGCGCAGCGCCGGGCCATCGAGATCGGGGTGGCGCTGTTGGTGGCCACCTACGACCCGCCCAGCGAGGAGATCGTGGCGCTGGCGAAGGCCGCCGGCGTGGGCATCGTGGTGTCGCCGCTGGACTCCTATGTGACCGGCCGCATGATCTCGCTGTCGGTGCAGGCGCGTGAGGTGATGAGCCAGGACGACGTGCTCACCATCGACCCCGACGATCTGGCCGACGACATCGGCGAGAAGATCAAGGACGTGCACTACTCCGCCGCGATCGTGGTGGATGAGGAGCGCCGGCCGGTGGGCATGGTGACCCCCGAGGACCTGGTGAACCCCACCCCGCGCGAGGTCATGCTGGTGGATCACGCCGAGCAGGCGCAGAGCGTGCCGGGGATCGAGCACGCCCACATCGTGGAGATCCTCGACCACCACCACATCGGCTCCATCGAGACCCGCTTCCCGGTGGCCGCCACGTTCGACCCGATCGGCAGCACGGCATCGCTGGTGGTGGAGCGCTTCCGCGCGTCGGGGCGCGAGCCTCAGCGCTCGACGGCCACGCTGCTCCTGGCCGCGGTGCTCTCGGACACCGTGATCCTGTCCTCCCCCACCACCACCGAGCGTGACCACGACGTGGTGGCGTACCTGGAGGAACTGCTGGGGATCGACGCCCGGTCGTTCGGCACCGAGATGTTCACGGCCTCGTCCAACGTCACCGACGTG
>JBIQJW010000158.1:0-5294 GCA_044507145.1 Actinomycetota bacterium | reverse complement strand
GTCCAACGGTTGGGTGTCAGCCCGTAGGGCTGTCCCCGGCCGGTCATCTCCACGGGCCCGGAGCTGCACCGTATTCCGGTGGGTGGGGTCGCTGCGCTCGGCCTCCGGCCTCAGAGCGGCCACGTCTCGGAGAGTCGTGTCGGCTTAGGTCGCCGGCTCCTGCTCCTGCTCCGCCGCTCGGCGGGCTCGTTCTGCCTTTCGCGCTCGCAGGGTCATCTGGATCGCCGTCGCCACCAAGAGGAGTGCGAAGCCGGTCCGCAGGGCTCGCTCGGGGGCCGCGTCCGCGATCAGGGCCCCGATGATCGCCGTGATCACCGACGCCACACCCATGATCGTCGCGTCGCGCCAGCGCACCTCTCCGCTCTTGGTCTGGCGCCACGATCCCAGGATCGCCACCGGGATGATCGCCAAGAGCGACGTCGCCTCCGCCTCCAGCTGCCCCATTCCCACCACCAGGGTCAGCGTGGGCACGAACACCGTCCCGCCGCCCACACCGAAGAGCCCCGCGATCACGCCGGCCAGGATGCCCAGCGCCGCGATCTCCATGATCTCCACCGGGCTCACTCCATCACCAGCCGCACCGCCACCAGCACCAAGAACGCCGCGAAGGCGTACGTGAGGTTCGTGGACGTCACCCGGCCCTTCACCCAGATGCCCAGCGTGACGCCGAGCATCGCCGGGATGCCCACCAGCAGGGCCTTGGCCCAGTCCACGTTGCCCAGCAGGCCATGGGCGGCGGTGCCCCAGACGGCGGTGAAGATGATGGCCGCCAGCGACGTGGCCGTCGCGATCTTCGCGTCGTAGCCAAGGAAGGCGATCAGCAGCGGCACCATCACGATGCCCCCGCCCACACCGAACATGGCGCCGAACAGGCCCGCCACCAGACCCACGGCCGCCAGCACCATCATGTGACGCCGTGTGTCGATGACCCCGTTGCTAGGCTCGGACGACGTGACCACCCTCCATCCCGGACTGTCCACCGCACTCGCCCCCCTGCGTGACACGCCGGAGACCACCGCGGTGCTCTGCGACGTGGACGGTACCTTGGCGCCGATCGTCGCGACGCCCGACGCCGCCAAGTTGGTCGACGGGGCCCACGACGCACTCCTGGCCGTGCGCGACCACGTGCTGCTCCTCGGCTTCGTGAGCGGGCGCGGCCTGGCCGACGCGCAGCGCCTGGTGGGCCTCACCGACGTCGCCTACGCCGGCAACCACGGCATGGAGATCCGCCACCGCGGCGGCGAACCGGGGCTGGCCTCCGGTGTCGCCCGGCACCTCCCCGCCGTCGCCGCCTTCGCCGCCGCCTGGCCCCCGGCCCGCCTGGAGCCCGCCGGCGTGCGCCTGGAGGACAAGGGCGCCACCCTCAGCTTCCACGCCCGCGGCGCCGCGGACCCCGCGGCCGCCCAGCGGCTCCTCGACACCGTGGCGGACGACGCACGCGCCGCCGGCCTGAACCCGCGTCCCGGCCGCGAGGTACTGGAGATCCGCCCCTCGGTGCGCATCGACAAGGGCACCGCCGTCCGCGGGCTCCTGGCCCGCACCGGCGCGCGGCGCGCCGTGTACTTCGGCGACGACTGGACCGACGCCGACGCCTGGCGGGCCCTGCGCGAGCTGCGCACCGAGGGCGTCCTCACCCACACGGTGGGCGTGGCGGTCATCAGCGCCGAGGTCCCCTCCGAGGCCCACGCCGACGCGGACCATCGCGTCGACGGCCCCGCCGGCGTGGTGGACGCGCTGCGCTTCCTCGCCGGCGCCACACCGCCCCGGGACTGACGAACGTCCCGGCATTCGCCGGGCAGGAGAACCCCCATGCCGCGAGGAATGTCACCTCACCCGACATTCGCCGGCCCATCCTGCCGATGGGACCACATCGGGAGTTGGGTGACATCCGTATCCGTTGCTAGTTTGCGCGGGTCTTCCACGGCGCTCGGGGGTTGGTGGTGCAGGTCCTAGGATCTCGGCGGGGCGGACTGCTCACGCTCATCCTCGTCGCCGCCGCGCTGGTCGCCGCGGCCACGTTCCTCGTGTTCCAGTTCGTGGAGCGCCCCCGCGTCGCGCAGCTCACGCCCGCGCCCGACGCCGCCGTGAACAGCGCCGCACCGGTCATCTCCTTCGGGGTGGACGGCGACGCCCGCATGTCCGACCTGGCCGTGCTGATCGACGGACGCGACGTCACCGACCGTGCACGCGCCATCGACGGCCGCGTGGAGGTCACCCCCGGCCGCCTCCCCGACGGCCCCCACACCGTCGAGGTGTCCTTCGGCAGTGGCAACGTCTTCGCACGCGACGTCGACCGCAGCTGGGGCTTCACGGTCGACACCAAGGCGCCGCCGCTGAAGATCACCGCGCCCACCGTGGGTGGCATCGACGCGAAGCGCACCGTGCGCTTCACCGGCACGAGCGAGCCGGGTGCCGCGATCACCATCGCCGCCGCCGACCGCACCACCGAGGCCACCGCCGGACCCAGGGGCGGCTGGACCACCCTGGTGAAGCTGCCCGAGGGCGCCACCGCCGCCACCGTCACCGCCGCCGACGCGGCGGGCAACCGCACCGAGCGCCGGCGCGTGGCCCGCGTGGACACCACCGCGCCCACCCTCAAGGTGAGCGCCCCCGCCGGCGGCGAGCGCATCACCACCACCGACGAGCCGCTCGTCTACGGCACCGTCCCCTCCGACGACCCGCGCACCCTCACCATCTCCGCCGCCGTCAACGGCGAGACGGTGGTGACCGCGAAGGGCGCCAGCGCCCCCACCGCCATCAGCACAGAGGACGGCTACACCGAGGTGGGCGCCACCGAGACCGGCCCGCTGCAGATCGACGGGCGCAAGTTCGCCCTGGCCATCGGCACGCTGGCCCAGGGCCGCAACCGCGTGACCGTGATCGTGGCCGACAAGGCCGGCAACACCTCCCGCGTCACCCGCGTCATCAACGTCGACACCACCGAGGAGTTCGGCGCCCACGCGATGACCAAGGGCGCCAAGGGTGCCGACGTCACCCAGCTGCAGGAGCGGCTGAAGGCCTCCGGCCACTACCCCAAGAAGGCGAAGCCCAGCGGTGTGTACGACGCGCGCACCATCGCCGCGGTCCGTCGCTACCAGCGCTCGCGCGACCTGCGTCCCACCGGCTCGGTGAACGCCAAGATGCTGGACGCCATGGTCGGGCGCATCGTGGTGAACCTGAGTCAGCGCAAGCTGCGGCTGATCCAGGACGGCAAGGTCGTGAAGACCTACCGCATCGCCATCGGCGCCCCCGGGTACGCCACCCCGACCGGCGACTACGAGATCATCCAGAAGCAGGTGGACCCCACCTGGTTCCCGCCCAGCTCCCCGTGGGCCGCCGGCCTGGGACCGATCCCGCCCGGCCCCGGCAACCCGCTGGGCACCCGGTGGATCGGCACCTCCGCGCCGGCCATCGGCATCCACGGCACCTACGCCGATTCGTCGATCGGCACCGCCGCCAGCCACGGATGCATGCGCATGCACATCCCGGATGTCGAGGAGCTCTACGAGCTGGTGACCCTGGGCATGAAGGTGTCGATCCGCCCGTGAGCCTGCGCGCCGTCACCGACGGCGATTGGGACGAGGTGGTCCTCTCGTCGCCGGTGCCGGTGCTCGCCGACTTCTGGGCCCCGTGGTGCGTCCCCTGCGCCGGCGTCACCGCCTTGGTGGAGCAGGTGGCCGCCGAGCACCGCGGACGGTTGACCGCCGTTTCGGTGAACGTGGATGATCAGCCACGGCTCGCGGGCCGGTATGCCATCTTGGGGGTCCCCACGCTGATCCTCTTCGCCGGCGGTCAGCCGGTGGAGCGGCTCGACGGGAACATTCGCGCCAAGCGACTCGCGAAGGCGCTCGCACCCCATGTCGATCAGGAGTAACCGCACGATGCCGGCCATCTACTTCAGCCTCGCGTACGTCCAGCCCTTCGCCGACATGTCCACCGAGACGGTGGAGGAGGGCGTGACCCTGGTGCGCGGGGACGGCACCGTGGTGGGACTGCGCCTCGATGAGCCGCGCCTCGTGCTCCGCCTGCCGGAGCTCATCGAACGCCTCGACCTCGACCCGGAGAAGGTGTGGAACCGCCTGCGCGGCGATGCCGACGTGCTGGTGGGCAACCGCGCCGCCACCTGGGGCGGCGGCGGGGCCTAGCAAGGAGACCTCAGATGGGACTGCTCGATCAGGTCGGCGACCTCCTGGGTGGCGACAAGGGTGGCGGCGGCGGGCCGGACAAGCTGCTGGGCGCCGCCATGGGTGTGATCGGGGGCAAGGAGGGCCTGCAGGGTCTCGTCTCGAAGCTGGACTCTGCGGGCCTGGGTGACCTGGCCAAGTCGTGGATCGGCGGGGGCGACAACAAGGCCATCTCCCCCGACGAGGTGCGCAACGCCCTGGGCGACGACGAGGTGCACCGCGTCGCGAAGGAGGCCGGCGTGAGCGACAACGAGGCCGCCGACGGCCTGGCGGGGCTCCTGCCGGGCTTGATCGACAAGGTGACCCCCGACGGGCAGATCCCCGACCTGGGCGACCTGAAGGACCTCGCGGGGCGCTTTCTCGGCCGCTGACCACACCGGACCGGCGCGCCGCCTCACCGGCGGCGCCCGGTCGCAGGTGTGGGCCCTGCCCGCGCCGGGCGACGGCGCCGGCGTGGTGGTGAAGCTGGCACCGGAGGCCGCCGTGGCGCGCGAAGCGGCCGCCCTGCGCCGCCTGGCCGGCACCGGCCTGGCGCCGGCGTTGCTGGCACAGGGACCGGGGGTGCTGGTGACCGTGCGGCTGCCGGGCGAACCCCGGCCGGCGGCCGACCTCCCGACGGACGCGGCGCGCGCGCTGGGTGCACTGGTGCGCCGGGTGCACGACATCGAGCACCCCGCCGGTGGGGAGTACGACGGCTGGGACGGCCCCGAGGACGACCTTGCGGCCTACCGGCGCCGGCGGGCCACCGACATCGGCCCCGGGGCGGACATCCCCGCCCCGCCGGCGCCCGTGTCCGCGGAGCGGTCGCCCTTCCGGTACCTGCACGGTGATCTCTGGAGCGGCAACGTGGTGTGGGACGGCGCACGCCCGGTCCTGGTGGACTGGGAGTACCGCCGCGCCGGCGACCCCGCCGAGGAACTCGCCTACCTGGCGGCGATGGACGACCTGCCCGCCGCGGCGCTGGCCGCCGTGCTGGAGGGCTACGGCGCGCCGGAGCTCGCGGCGGCCGTGGACTGGTGGCAGCCCCGGCTGGCGGCCGAGTGCGCGCGCTGGTTCGCCGCCGAGGGCGACCAGGCCCGGGCCCGGGCGCTGGGCGCCCAGGCCGCCCGC
>JBIQJW010000157.1:0-5344 GCA_044507145.1 Actinomycetota bacterium | reverse complement strand
GGGCTCCCGTACGCGGCGAGCGCCATCACCTTGTACTCGTCGCTGGAGCGGTGGAACCCCAGGCGCTCGGTCAACTCCTCGTAGAACAGCCCGAGCGAGTGGGGGAGCTCTTGGGCCGCCAGCGGTCGCAGGTGTCCGTCGGCGACGTGCGCCGCCAGGTGCGATGCGCGCTCACCCCGACCGTCGAGCACCAGCACAGCGCATGAGCCGAAACCGGCCGCCAGATATGCCGAGGCGGCGTGCGCAACGTGGTGGGGGACGAACCGCACGCACCCCGGATCCAGGCCGGGCAGCGCGGTGGCGAGGAACCGGGGCGCGCGCGACGCATAGAGCGTACGCAGCCCCTCCCAACCGTCCGCGGTGACATCGCCGTCGACGAGCGGGGCAAGGCGGGGGTCGTACGAGTACGCGACGGCGTCCAGGTCGGACGGCTCGATGCCGGCATGCCGCAGGCACCAACGCGCGGACATGGTCGGCAGCTCCCAGGTGGAGAACGGCACCGGTGACTTGCCGTGCTTGCGCCGGGTGAACCGCTCCTCCTCCGCCGCGGCCACCGTCACCCCGTCCACCACCAGCGCCGCCGCCGGATCGTGGAAGACGGCGTTGATCCCGAGGATCTTCATCGGCCGGCGGTTCCTTGGCTCGGTGCCGTCATGTCGTGCGGCTACCCGAGCGCGGGCCCGTGCAAACAGTTCCGTTTCGAAGTGTTCTCGGATGGTTCGGGAACGGAGCGAACGGACATTGAGGATGCGTCACCCCGACCGGTGGAGCGATGGCCGACTCAGCATCCCGCGAAACGCTCGTGATCCTCGACATCGACGGAACGCTCGTCGACTCGAACTACCACCACGCCCTGGCGTGGCACCGCGCGCTGCGGGATGTGGGCGTCACGGTCCCGGTCTGGCGGATCCACCGTTCCATCGGGATGGGTGGCGACAAGATCGTCGCCGAGCTGGCGGGCGACGACGTGGAGCGCCGCGTCGGGGACGAGGTCCGCGAGACGCAGGGCCGGATCTTCGCGTCGGTGATCGACGAGGTGGCGCCCCTTCCGGGCGCGCACGACGCCGTGCGGGCGTTCGCCGCGGCGACCCGCGGCGTCGTCCTCGCCTCTTCGGCGCGCGCCGATGAGGCCGAGCACTACATCGACCTGCTGGAGATCGGCGACGTCGTGACCGGGTGGACCTCATCGGCCGACGTCGATGCCACCAAGCCGGATCCGGACCTCGTGCAGACCGCCTGTGCGAAGGGGGGCGGTGCGCCGGCGCTGATGGTCGGGGACGCGACGTGGGATGTCGTGGCCGCGACGCGCGCCGGCATTCCGACCCGCTGCGTCCTGACCGGCGGCTTCGGGCGCGACGAGCTGCTCGGCGCCGGAGCGGTATCGGTGCACGTGGGGCTGGACGAGCTCGTCCAAGAATGTGTGCGAAATGTTTGAAGTACGTAAGGCCCCGGCCGAGGGATCGCTTCTCGCCGCGGGAGGGCGTACACCTGTTCCACGCCGCACGGCGCCGACGTGAAATCGCAGGTCGGGCGCCGCCGTCCACGGGATGCGTGGCCGGCGTCCACGCGTTGGTCTGGCAGCCGCCGGCGTGCAAGAAAGAGGGTCGAAACATGCTGACGACCGCTGAACGCGAACGTCTCGTCATGGACCACCTCCCGCTGGTACGCGCACTGGCGCGTCGCTACGCCAACCGGGGCGAACCACTCGACGACCTCATCCAGGCCGGCTCGGTCGGTTTGGTCAAGGCCGTGGACCGCTTCGACCCGGCGCGCGGGACGGAACTGGCCGGATTCGCCACTCCGGCGATCCTGGGCGAGATCCGCCGCCACTTCCGCGACACCACGTGGGCGCTTCACGTTCCGCGCGGGGTCAGCGAGAACCGGGCCCGGGTGATGCGCACCGCCGACGACCTGGCCACCCAGGAGGGCCACACGCCCTCGGTGTCGGAGATCGCGGCCGAGGCGGGTCTCTCGGAGGCCGATACCCGCGATGCGTTCGATGCGGGGGTTGCCCGGGCGCCGGCGTCGCTCTCGCAGGCCATCGACGACGGCGACACGCCCGCCCCGGCGATTCCCGGAGAGCTGGAGGCCGGCTACGCCGCCGCCGAGGCGCGGGCCGACCTGATGTCCGGGTTGCGGGGGCTGCCCGCGCGCGAGCGCGTGATCCTCCATCTGCGCTTCGAGGAGGACCTGACCCAGAGCGAGATCGCCCAGCGCATCGGGATCTCGCAGATGCATGTGTCGCGTCTGATCCGCTCGTCGCTGGCCCGTCTGCGCAGCTCTGCGGACGCCCGCGGTGGGGTCGCGCGCCGCCGGCGCCGACGCTCGGGCAGGGCGCCGATCACACACTGAGGGCACTCGATCCGACACGGGATGCGCCGGGGAAATAGGCTTCCGGGCGCATCCCGAATCAGGAGCACGACTATGCGCCCCCACGAACCCGGCAGGGAGATGTCCTGCTGCCCGTCGTTTGATCGACCTCCGGTCGTTCTCTCACGCCGCCGCATCGGCGGTCTGAAGGGTCAGGCGATCCCGTGAGCGCCCCCGCGACGGCGACCGGCCACCACTCGGTGCTCGACGAGACACTCGAGCCGGTCTTCCAGGAGGTGCTCGCCCGCAACCCCGGTGAGCTCGAGTTCCATCAGGCGGTCCGTGAGGTGTTGGAGAGCCTCGGTCCGGTGGTGGCGAAGCATCCCGAGTATGCGGACGCGGCGATCATCGAGCGCCTGTGCGAGCCCGAGCGCCAGATCATCTTCCGCGTGCCGTGGACCGACGACTCCGGCCAGGTGCGGATCAACCGCGGATTCCGCGTGCAGTTCAACAGTGCACTGGGCCCGTTCAAGGGCGGCATCCGCTTCCACCCGTCGGTCTACCTCGGGATCATCAAGTTCCTCGGGTTCGAGCAGATCTTCAAGAACGCGCTCTCCGGGATGCCCATCGGCGGTGGCAAGGGCGGCTCCGACTTCAACCCGCGCGGTCGCTCCGACGCCGAGGTGATGCGGTTCTGCCAGTCGTTCATGACCGAGCTCCACCGTCATGTCGGTGAGTACACCGACGTCCCCGCCGGCGACACCGGCGTGGGCGAGCGCGAGATCGGCTACATGTTCGGCCAGTACAAGCGCATCACCAACTCGTATGAGTCGGGCGTGCTCACCGGCAAGGGACTCGGCATCGGCGGTGCCCGCGTGCGCCGTGAGGCCACCGGCTACGGCACGGTCTACTTCGTCGAGGAGATGCTCAAGGCCACCGGCCAGTCGCTGGAGGGCCGGCGCGTGGTGGTGTCCGGCTCGGGCAACGTCGCCATCTACGCCATCGAGAAGGCGACCCAACTGGGCGCCGTGTGCGTGGCCTGCTCGGACTCGGACGGCGTCATCGTGGACGAGGCCGGCATCGACCTGAACCTGCTCAAGCAGGTCAAGGAGGTCGACCGTGACCGCCTCACCGAATACGCGACGAAGCGTTCGTCGGCGCGTCATGTGGAGCACGGACGCATCTGGGACGTGCCCTGTGACGTCGCGCTGCCGTGCGCCACGCAGAACGAGCTCAACCGGGCCGACGCACTGGCGCTGTCGAAGAACGGCTGCACCGTGGTGGCGGAGGGCGCGAACATGCCCACCACCCCCGACGCCGTGCGCGTGTTCCTGGAGGCCGGCGTGCTGTTCGCCCCCGGAAAGGCGGCCAACGCCGGCGGTGTGGCCACCTCGGCCCTGGAGATGCAGCAGAACGCATCCCGGGACTCGTGGACGTTCGCACAGTCGGAGGAGAAGCTCGGCGAGATCATGCGGGCCATCCACCGGCGCTGCGCGGAGACGGCAGAGGAGTACGGCTCGCCGGGCAACTATGTGGCCGGAGCCAACATCGCCGGCTTCAAGCAGGTCGCCGACGCCATGCTGGCGCTCGGGCTGATCTAGCCGGCGGCGTCACCCGCGGGCCCGGACGGCGGTCGCCCGACCGCCGCGCCGGGTCCGTCCGGTGGTGCGCCCGGCAGCGTCACCTCCAGGACGGCACCGCCGTCCGGGGCGTTGGCCGCCGTGGCACGCCCACCGTGGGCCTGGGCCACCTGCGCGACGATCGCCAGGCCCAGACCCGATCCCGGCAGGCTCCGAGCACGCGTGGCGCGGTAGAAGCGGTCGAAGACGTGCGGCAGGTCCTCCCGGGGGATGCCCGGGCCGTGGTCGCGCACGCGCAGCACGCCGCCGGCCAGGCGCACCTCCACCGTGCCGTCGGCGGGACTCCACTTCGCGGCGTTGTCGAGCAGATTGGCGACGAGGCGCGACAGGCGGTCCGGCACGCCCATGACCACCCACGGCTCGAGGTCGGCCTCCACGCGCAGGCGCGGCGCGATCCGGCGCGTGCGCTCGACCATGGCGGCGACGATGTGGTCGGCGCGCACCTCCTGCGGCTCGGCGGGCTCGCCGCGGCGCGCGGCGTCGACCACATCCGCCACGATGTTCGTGAGCTCGTCGGTCTGCTCGACGACGTCGCGGAGGATCTCCCGGCGCTCGGCCTCGGAGAGCTCCGCCCCGCGCTGGAGCACCTCCACGTTCGTGCGCAGGCTGGCCAGCGGCGTGCGCAGCTCGTGCGATGCGTCGGCCACCAGTTGGCGCTGTGTCTCGACCGAC
This sequence comes from Actinomycetota bacterium, assembly GCA_044507145.1. Classification (GTDB taxonomy): domain Bacteria; phylum Actinomycetota; class Thermoleophilia; order Miltoncostaeales; family Miltoncostaeaceae; genus JAVJSF01. The sequence continues at coordinate 722 of JBIQJW010000157.1, read as the reverse complement.
CGCTCCAGCCGGTCGAGCGTCGCGTTGAACGTGCGCGCCAGGCGCCCCAGTTCGTCGTCGCCGCCCTCCGCCAGACGCCCGCCCGGGTCGCCGGCGGCGGCGATCGCCTCGGTGCGCTCGGTGAAGCGCCGCACCGGGCGCAGCGCGCGTCCGGAGATCACCCATCCCAGGATCGCGGCGACCACCACCCCGGCCAGCGTCACCGCGATCAGGACGGCGCGCAGCTGCGACAGCAGCGCGTCCGCGTCGTCCAGCGGGCGCGCCACCTGGATGGCCACCCCCGGGACCACCGGCGCGGTGATCATCCGCAGGCGCACCCCGTCCACCGTCCGGTCGGTCACATGGGCCGGCTCGGTGCCGGCTGCCACGGCCAGGGCACGACGGTCCACCGGCAGGGCCGGCTCGTCGGGCGGCCGGCGGGTCGCGCCGGTCGAATCCACCAGTTGCTGACGCACCAGAGGGCCCGCGCCGTCGCGCACGATCCCGAAGAGGCGCCCCGGATCGCGCGGGATGAACGGATCGCTCAGGCGTCCCGCCACCAGCGCCGCACGGTCGCGCAGCGAGTCGTCGATGTCGGCCCGCAGACGCGACTCCACCGCCACGTAGGCGACGATGGACGCCACCGCGACGCTGAGCGCCACGGCGACCGCCGCCGCCACCGCGAGGCGCTGGCGCAGCGTCAGCCGCCCCGACGGGATCCTCAGTCGGCCCGCAGCACGTAA
>JBIQJW010000156.1:0-5396 GCA_044507145.1 Actinomycetota bacterium | reverse complement strand
GGCCTAGGACGCCGCCCTTTCAAGGCGGTAGCACGGGTTCGAATCCCGTTGGGGGTATCGCATCACCAAGCCCTGCGTCCCGCGGGGCTTTTCTCTGCGCCGATCCGCACGTCGCGGTGGTGGACGGCCGGCCCCGGAGGGTAGGCTGCCGCCGTTCCCGCACCCGATGCGAGAGGTCCTTGTGTCGTCGCTCTACGAGTGGCTGGTGGCGTTCCACATCCTGGGCGCGGCGGTGTGGGTGGGTGGAGCGGTGATGCTGCAGGTGCAGGCACTCCGTGCCCAGCGCGCGACCGAGCCCGATGCGATGGCCCGGGCGGCGTCGGACATGGAGTGGAACGGCACGCGGGTGCTCATGCCGGCCGCCATGCTGGTGATCGCCGCCGGCGTGTGGGCGGTCCTGGAGGGGCCGTGGGAGTTCAGCCAGGGCTGGATCAGCGCGGGTTTCACGGTGTGGCTGCTCTCGGCCATCGTGGGCGCGGGGTTCATGGGCCCCGAATCCGGCCGGCTCAAGGTTCTGATCGCGGCCACCGGGCCCGACGACCCCGCGGTGCAGCGGCGCCTGCGCCGGATCTTCCTCATCGGGCGCATCGAGCTGGTGCTACTGATCGCGGTCGTCTTCATCATGGTCGGCAAACCCGGCGTCTAGGGGGCGGACGAATGCGCATGCGACCACTCGCGCTCGTGCTGGCGTGCCTTGCCGCGCTCTGTGGTGCCGCCGGGCTCACCGCCTGCTCGTCCGATGACCATGCCGATGCGGTCGTCACGATCCAGGCACAGGACACCTCCCGCACCATCGAGACCGCGGTGGGCGACGAGTTCACCGTCGAGGTGGCCAGCAACCCGACCACCGGTTACACGTGGTCCTACCGCGTCGATCCCGCGGCGGCCGTGCGGGAGGTCTCGTCCGAATATGTGCCCGACGAGCCCCAGCTCACCGGCTCGGGCGGCACCCAGGTCTGGCGCTTCGCGGCGCAGGAGGCCCCCTCCGCGCGCATCGAGTTCGTCCAGACGCCGCCCGGGCAGACGCGACCCGAGCGCGAGGTCGCCGTCGAGGTCGCGATCAGCCGGTAGGCGGCACCGAGGGCCGGTGCTCGCCGGTCTCCCACATGGCGGCCAGGGTGCCCGCCGCCATCGCGGCCCACAGCGTGAGCGTCACCCACCCGGCGGCCCGCCCGGCGTCCTGCAGGGCACCGCTGTCATGCGCCGCGCCGATGGTGAAGCACGCCGTCGAATACATCCCCACCGGGAACACGGTGGTCCAGCGCAGCGGCGTGAACCGCAGCCGGGGCCACAGCATCTCGCCCAGCAGGAGTACCGGGAACCAGAGGCCCGCGAGCACCAGCAGCACCACCGCGCCGGTCTCGAGCGGCCCGTGCAGCGCGGTGGCGGTGCCGGTGCGCTCCACCGCCTCGGCGAGCACCTGTGCGCACAGCGCGCACAGCGCCAGGGCGCCACCGGCGATCCACTGGTCGCCGCCGCCGTCGCGGATCTCGCCGGGGTGAATGCGTGCCAGCAGCAGCGGATACGCCAGGAGCCCCAGCAGTCCGAGTGCCAGGGCCAGCACCAGCAGCGCCGCCGACCCGCGGGCGGCCGCCAGCGTCCCGGCGAGCACCGCGAGCGCCTGGGTCGCCACCACCGGCAGCAATCCCGACCCGGTGAGCCGTCGCTGCAGCGCCCTCACCACCGGCGGCATGAGGGCGAGCCACAGGGCGGCCCCCACCACCAGCGCGACGACGCCCGCGGCGTCCCAGCCCTGCAGCGTCGCGCGCTCGCCCAGCACCGCCACTCCGGCGATCGTGGTCAGCACCGCAGGGGTGCGGATGTCGGCGCCGAAGCGGGCCGGATCGGTCGCGGCCCGCCAGACGGCGAGGGCCGCCAGCGCGATCCACACCGCAAGCCCGAGCCAGAGCGCCGCCAGCGACACCGCGTGGTGGCCGAGGTACTCCAGGGCGATCGACGTGATGCCGGTGCCCATCACGACCGCGCCGCCCACCGGCACGGTCGCCTCCACGACGGCGCGGGCGCGCGGCCGTGGACCGCCGTTGCGCACGGGGTTCTCAGCCGTGCTGCAGCACCAGGTCGGTCTCCGGTGTGATGCGCCAGCGCTTCGCGACGGCGCGCAGGTCATCGCTGAGTGGCCAGGAGTCGGCGCGCTCGTCGCCCTCATGGGCCGGCTGGCCCCCCTTCAGCGACATGCACCCGGCGTTCTCGCCGATGGCCTCGATCTGCGCGAGTTCATCGGCGCTCAGCACGACCTCCCGCGGGACGGCCGCGAGGTCGGCGCGCTTCTCCTCCACATCGCGCGCGCCGGGGCCCGGCTCCTGGATGAGGGTGGGCACCACGCAGGACACCGCCGGCTGCGCCAGCGTCCACTGGGCGGCGAGCTGCAGGGTGGTGAGGCCGTGGCGTTCCGCGAAGGGCCGCAACCGCTCCAGCCGCTCGCGCCCGTGCTGCACCCAGCCGGCCGGCCGGAAGCTGCGGTGGTCGGTCGGGCCGAACCGGTCCTCATCGGGCACATCGCCGTGGAACACGCCACCGTGGTCGACGACGCGTGCCAGCACCCTCACCTCATTGTCCACGCAGGCCGGCAGCGCCAGGCGGGCCGGCCACGGCTCGAACGGGCTGAGGATGAGCATGGCCCAGTCGATCTCGGAGCCGAAGCGCTCGATGCACGAGATGACGTCCAGGGTGAAGCCGTTGGCGGGACCCGGCGCCACACCCAGCTGCGTGGTCAAGCCCTCGTCGCGCAGGTCGGCGAGTGCGCGCCACACCACCTCTGACGTGTACCCGGTGCGGTCCGGGTTGTGCAGCATGAGCAGATCGAAATGGTCGACGCCGCACCGTTCGAGGCTGGCCTCGGTCGCGCGCCGCAGGTAGTCGCGGTAGCCGTCCGGGCCGCGCAGCGAGGGGTCGGTGAACCGCGGGTACCCCTTCGAGCCCGCGCGGGTCCCCTCGTAGAAGTCGTGCCCCACCGCGCCCACCAGCGCGTACGCGTCGCGCGGGAGGCCGCGCAGCGCCCGGCCCACCAGCGCGTCGGCCGCGCCGGCCCCGTATGCGTCGGCGGTCACCACCGTCGAGATGTCCGATCCCGGGCGCAACAGCGCCTCCAGGCGCCCCTCGTCGATCTCCTCGCCGAAGTGCATGAAGCGCCCGCCGCTCCACGATCCGAGGGCGACATGTCCGATCTGCGTCATCGAGAACCTCCGTGCCCGGGCGGGCGGATCAGGAGCGGGCGGCTCCGCTGGCCGTTCCTCCCAGTGTCACAGGTTGCGCGGCGACGGGAAGGGCCCGGCGCCGCGCAGGGCCGATGACTGTCGACCGCGATCGGCGGTCTACGGGAACCTGACCGTGACCTCCTGCGGCTGGGACGCGCCGCCCTGCCACACCGTGAACCTGGCGTCGCGAGCCGACTCGGGGTCGCCCAGCGCGGCGCAGTAGCTCGGGATCGTGCCGTTCAGATCCTGGCCGTTCACCTGGGTGATCAGCACCGGGCCCTGGCCGAAGCCCGCCTCGGCGGCCGGCGTGTTCTCGGTCACGCGCGTCACCGCGAGACCCGCCGCCAGCGGCAGGCCGGCGCCCTGGAGGTTCGCGGCCTCCTCGTTCGGGTCCACGATGTTGATGAAACCCATCCCGTTCCAGCCCCAAGACGTGCCGGCGCGAAGCTGCGGGATGACCTCCTTCACACGGTCGACCCCGACGGCGTAGCCCTGGCCCTGGATGGTGCGTCCGCCCAGCAGCGTGATGCCGGCGGAGTTCACGCCCACCAGCTCACCCTTGGTGTTCACCAGCGGACCGCCGGAGTTGCCGGGGTTGATGGCCGCGTCGGTCTGGATCACGTTCGGGTACTTCGGGACGTCCACGCCTTCGAGGTCGAAGCTGGTACGCGTGACCGACACGATGCCCTCGGTCGCGGTCAGCGTGGGGGACTCGGCGGCGGTGCCCGGGTAGCCCACGGCCACGACGCGATCGCCCTGCGACAGGTCACCCTGACTGCCCAGCGGCAGCGTCACCAGGCCCGCGTTGTCCTCCACGTGCAACAGCGCCAGGTCGTCGCAGGTGGCCGCGCCCACCACGGTGGCCGCCCGCTCCTGCCCGTCCACCAGCACGGCGTGGGTCTGGCCGCCGTTGATCACGTGCCAGTTCGTCACGATCAGGCCCGCGTCGGCGTCATACGCCCAGCCCGTGCCGCTGCCGGCAGCCTCGCCGTTCACCTTCGACATCACCACCACCGTCGACGGCTTGGCCCCGGCGATGATCTCGGGGATGTTCGGTGTGTCGGGTGCATCGTCACCGCCGAACACACCGGTGACCACGAGCACCACCACCACGATCGCGGCGACCACCGCCGCCGCGGCCAGGATCACGGCTCCCCGCACCGAGCGGCGCAGCTTGATCCGCTCGATGGTGGACGGCGTGGGCGTGCCGGCGCTCTCCGCCGCCTGGGCGGCGCTGGATGGCCCCGCCAGTCCGGCCGGGGTGACCCCGACCGTGGTGGCCGTGCCCGCGTCGGCGCCGGCGGGATCGTCCTTCGACGCGCTCAGCGTCGTGTTCCCGAACTGCAACTGCTCGCCGCCGGAGAGCATCACCGGACCGGTGAGCTTGTGCCCGTTGACGTAGGTGCCGTTGGCCGAGTCGAGGTCGTGCAGCTCGGCGCGCCCGTCGTCGTGGACCTTGAGGTAGGCATGCCGGCGCGACACGCGTTCGTCGGCGATCACCAGATCGCAGCCGTCGTCCCGTCCGATGACGAAGCGCTCACCGGTCGCCTGGACCGCCTCGGCGTCGTCGCCCCCCGTGGTGAACCTGAGCCACATCGTGTGATCTCCTGCCGTGGGCTCGATGATTGTCCGGGAGAATCTACCCGCGGCCGGGGACGGCGGAATTTGTGCCGAGACGCCTTGCGGGGGCGTCCGGACTGGTATCGTTCTGCGTCGCCGACGCGGTACGGGCGGTTAGCTCAGCGGTTAGAGCACCTGCCTTACACGCAGGGGGCCGGCAGTTCAAATCTGCCACCGCCCACTCGCCCAGACACGTCGACGCACACCGGGGGGTGTAGCTCAGCTTGGTTAGAGCACCGGACTGTCAATCCGGAGGCCGCGGGTTCGAGTCCCGTCACTCCCGCTCCACGAGGGCCCGCTCATCGAGCGGGCCCTCGTCGTCTCGGCCCGGCGAACGCACCATCACGTCGGTACCACCCATGAGCGAGTAGGCGCGCACCCGGATCGTCGGCGCCCCCCGCGGCGGCGGCGGGCCGTCGGCACGCAGGTCGTTCCCGCCGAGCAGCGCGAGGCCGCCCAGGTCGACGTTCACGCCGGTGGGCACGATGATGTCCGATCCACCCATGAGCGACCACACGGTGATCTGGATGTCGAGATCGTCGATGAGGGCGTCGCGCAGAT
>JBIQJW010000004.1:0-36674 GCA_044507145.1 Actinomycetota bacterium | reverse complement strand
TGGTGGTGTCGTATCCCGAGGGCGTCGTCGAGGAGGGCGGGGAATGACGGATGCGCCGGAAGCCACGGATGCCGACGGCATGCACGCGGTGATCGTCGGCTGCGGCAGGGTCGGCTCGGCGCTGGCGCAGCGCCTGTCCGGCGAGGGGTGGCGTGTGGTGGTGGTGGAGCGCGGGGAGGAGGCGCTGGGCCGGCTGGGCGAGGACTGGCGTCAGCCGATCGTCCTGGGCCATGGGATGGACACGCGGGTGCTGGAGGAGGCCGGGATCGCCGGTGCGCGCTGCGTCATCGCGGCGACCGACGGCGACAACACCAACCTGGTCATCGCCCAGGTCGCCGTGCGCAAGTACGGGGTGCCGCACGTCGCCGCCCGCATCCAGGACCCGGCCCGTGCCGATGCCTACTCCGGCCACGGGTTCGAGGTGATCTCGCCCACGCGGATGGCCATCGACGGCCTTGCGGGGTGGGCGCTGGGCGCCCGCGACGCCGCGACGGTGCCGGATGCGGACGGCGACCGGGGGGAGCGCTAGATGTTCACGATCATCGTGGGCGGCGGCAAGGTGGGCGCCAACCTGCTGAGCGCCCTCACGGCGCGCGGCTCGGAGGCGGTGCTGGTGGAGATCGATCCCGCGAAGGCCGCGGCGCTGGCGGCCGATCTGGGCAGCAGGGTGATGAGCGGCGACGGCACCGAGCTCTACGTGCTGGAACGCGCCGGCATCGGCCGCCCGCCGCAGATCGTCGTGGCCGTGACGGGCGACGATGAGGACAACCTCATCATCTGCCAGATGGCCCGCGAGCGCTTCGGCGTACCGAAGGTGATCGCCCGGGTGAACGATCCGCGCAACCAGGAACTGTTCGACCTGCTGGGGATCACGCCCACCGTGTGCCCGGCCAGCCGCATCATGTCGCTGATCGAGCACGAGGTCCCCGAGCACGACCTGGTGCAGTTGCTCGACCTGCGATCCGAACGGCTCGCCATCGTGGAGATCGAGGTGGATCCGCGTGCGCCGGCGGTGGGACGCCCGGCCGGGGCGCTGGACATGCCCGCCGGGACGCGCCTCATCTGCGTTGTGCGCGACGGCGCCGCCCACTTATCGGTGGACAGCACCGTCATCCTGCCCGGCGACCAACTGCTGGTCATCCTGGAGTCCGGTCGTGAACCCCAGCTACGGGAGGTCCTCCTTGGCCGGTGATGCGCCGGAACGGCGCGAACGTGTGCTCGAGGCGCTGGTGGAGGCGGGGGAGGCCGGGGTCTCGGGGGAGACCCTCGCCGGCCGGCTCGGGTGTTCGCGGGCGGCCGTCCACCGCCACGTTGAGGCGTTGCGCCGCGCCGGGATCGCGGTGGAGGGCGCGCACGGCGGGTACCGATTGGCGGCGGACGTCGACCCGGTGGTGCCGATCCGGGTGGCCGAGCGCCTCGACGGGCCGATCTCGGGCCCGGTCGAGTGGCTGGCCGACACCGGATCCACCAACGACGACGTCACCGCCCGGGCGCGGGCCGGCGCCCCCGAGGGGCTGGTGATCGGCGCGGACCACCAGGGGGCCGGGCGCGGCCGGCGCGGTCGCGTCTGGGTCGCGGCACCGCACGATGCCGTCCTGATGTCTGTGCTGCTGCGCCCCCGGGTGGCGCCGGTGGATGCCGGTCTGCTGCCGATCGTGGCGGCGGTCGGGGTGGCGGAGGGACTGGGGGAGGCCGCGCGGATCGTGTGGCCCAACGACATCCTCATCGACCGGCGCAAGGTCTCCGGGATCCTGTGCGAGATGTCGGCCGACCAGGAGCACGTGGCCTGGGCGGTGGTGGGGATCGGCATCAATGTGCGCGGGGCCCCCGTGTTGGGCGACGCGCGCTGGCGCGCCGGGTCGCTCGCGGAGGCGGGGCTGACGGGGTCGCGCACCGACGTGATCGCCTCGGTGCTGACCTCGCTGGGGCGCCGCTACCGGGAGTGGCTGGACGAGGGGCCGCAGGGCATCCTGGCGGCGTTCGCCGCACGGGACGCCCTGCGCGGGCTGCGACTGGTGGTCGCCTCGGGCGACTCCTTCATCGCCGGTGCGTATGAGGGGCTGGATGAACTCGGGCGCCTTCGCATCCGCGAGGGCGACCGGGTGCGGGCGCTGGCCGCGGGCGAGGTGGCCAGGGTGGAGGAGATCTCGGCGGGCTGACGGCCCGCCAGGTCAGCGCAGGGGGGACTCCACGGCGCCGGGATCGCTCGGGCGCGGGCCCGCCGTCGCGACCACCCGGTCGCGCCCCTCGGCCTTCGCCCGGTAGAGGGCCGCATCCGCCGCATCCAACAGGGCCTCCGGGGGCGATGTGCGCCGCAGGGGTCCCTCGGCGACGCCGATCGAGGCGGTCACGACCGGGCCGGGGCCGGGCTGTGCGTCGGCCACGGCGGACCGCAGCCGCTCGGCGATCGCCGCCGCGGCGCCGGCGCCGGTGTCGGGGAGCAGCACGATGAACTCGTCGCCACCGGTGCGGTACAGCCGGTCGCCGGGTCTCAGCGCCGCCTCCACGGCCGCCGCCACGCCGACGAGCAGCCGGTCGCCGGCGGCATGGCCCAGCGTGTCGTTCACCGCCTTGAAACCGTCGAGGTCGAGGGCCAGGGCGGTGAGGTGCCGACCGTCGCCGCGCGCCCGGGCGGTGAAGCGCCCCAGGTCCCGCGCAAGGTGACGGCGGTTCGGCACCCCGGTGAGCGGATCGGTGTGGGCCTCGGCGGCGCGTTCGGACAGCAGGCGCTCGTTGCTGATGATCGCCCACGAGTACCTCGCCGCGGCGATCGCGGCGGCGGCCAGGGCGGCGATGCCGAGGGCGCCGTGACCCCACGCCAGCACGCCCACGGCCACCAGTGTGCTGGCCGCGGGGATCGCGTGGCTCCAGGCCGGCGGATCGCTGCGGTCGCGACGCGCCCACAGTTCCTGCGGCCATTCGAGCCGCTCCAGGGCGGCGAAGGCCCACGCCCACGCGCACGCCGCGAACGCGACGGCGCTCAGGCCCTGGCCGGCGCTCTGTGAGGGGTCGAGCGTGAGGGCGACGAACACCGTCTCCCCGATGAACTGCGCGGCGAAGGCGACGAGGATCCACCGCAGCCACGCCGGTCCGCCGCTGGACCTCAACACCAGCCAGCCCACCGCGGCCAGGCCGGCCAGTGCGGTGGCCGGGTAGAACACGTCCAGCACCGACTCCGCGGTCCCGGCCTCATCGGCGATCAGGGGCCGCAGGGCCACGGTCCACCCCAGCACGCCCAGCGCCAGCGCCATCGCCGCGCTGTCCAGGATCCCCTGCCACCCGTGCTCGGCGCGCAGGCGCGCGAACATCAGTCCCACGGCGACGAGGGTGAGGAGATTGAAGGTCGCCCACGGGATGTCGGCGCCGCTGACGTCGGGCAGCGGGTCGTCGACCACCACCGTGGCGAGGAGGCCCGCGTCCCCGACCAGCCAGCACGCGAGCGCCACGGCCACCAGGCTCCACGCGACCCGTGCCGACCCGCGGGTGTGCAGCGCCACGGCGGTGCAGGCGGTGAGCGCGACGAGGTCGGCGAGCACCTGCACGCTTGCGCCGGCGAGGTGCGACGCCCTGGCCGGCGCCACGGCGACGACCACGGCCGCTGCCGCGAGGCTGACGGGGGCGCAGAGCGCGAGGCTGCGGCGCATGCGGGATCGGGCGGTCACTGACGTTCGCATCGGCGTCCGCCCGCGGGGATCCGAGCGGCGCGCCGGGCGCAATCGTAGACACCGGACGGCCCGCGGCGGTCCCCACGCATCCGCCCGCCTCCGCTATGCTCCCGCGGCGCGGGCCGGCGTGCCCGTCCGATGGTGAACGTAGCTCAGTTGGTAGAGCTCCTGGTTGTGGTCCAGGCGGTCGTGGGTTCGAGTCCCATCGTTCACCCTTCGCGGGCGCCGGTTCCCAGGCGGGTGTGGCGGAACCGGTAGACGCGCTAGGTTTAGGTCCTAGTGGGGCAACCCGTGGAGGTTCGAGTCCTCTCACCCGCATCCCAGATCACCTTTGCTCCTCGGGAGAAGGCATGGCGTTGACGGCCGAGGTCACGACCCTCGAAGAAAACCGCGTCCGGCTGGACGTGTCGGTCCCACAGGACGAGGTCCGCAGGCAGATGGACCTCGCGGTGAAGAAGCTCGCGAAGGATGTCCGCATCCCCGGGTTCCGGGCCGGCAAGGTGCCGCCGCAGGTGATCCTCCAGCGGGTGGGCCGCGACGCCGTCGTCGAGGAGATGCTGCGCACCGCGCTCGGCGAGTGGTACTCGAACGCCGTCAGTGATGCCGGGCTGTCGCCGATCGACGACCCGGACCTGGATCTCGACTCGGTCCCGGAGGAGGGCGACCTCGCCTTTACGGCCACCGTGCAGGTGCGGCCCAAGGCCACGCTGGGCGAGTACAAGGGGCTGGAGGTCGGCCGGGCGGAGCCCGAGGCGCCCGAGGGGGCCCTGGAGGAGCAGCTCGAGAACCTGCGCGGCCGCGCGGCACGCCTCACCCCGGTGGACCGCCCCGCCCAGGCCGGTGACTTCACGGTCATCGACTTCGAGGGTCACGTCAACGGCAAGAAGCTGCGCACCGCGGGGGCCCGCGACTACGTCGCAGAGCTGGGAGCGGGCCGCCTGGTCGCCGAGTTCGACGAGCACCTCACGGGGGCCTCGGCCGGCGACGTGCTCACCTTCCAGGTGACCTACGAGGCCGGGGACCAGCGCGGCGAGCTCAGCGGGCGCACCGTCGACTACACGGTCACCGTCAAGGCCGTGCAGGAGAAGGTGCTGCCGGAGCTCGACGACGACTTCGCCCTGGCCAACTCCGAGTTCGAGACGCTCGACGAGCTGAAGGCCGACATTCAGCGGCGCATCGACGAGGCGGCCGAGGCCCAGGTGGACGAGTTGTTCCGCCGGATGGCCATCGACGCCGCGGTGGCCAACGCCACCGTCGACATCCCGCAGGTGATGGTGGACCGCCGCGTCGGTGCCATCCTGAACCAGACGGCCCAGCAGCTTCCGCAGGGCGTCTCGTTCGAGCAGTACCTGGAGAGCACCGGTCAGACGATCGACGGCATCATCGAGGAGCTGCGTCCCGACGCCGAGATGGCGATCCGGCGCGAGCTGGTGGTGGAGGCGATCGCCGAGGCCGAGGCCATCGAGATCTCCGACGAGGACATCGAGGCGCAGGTGCGTTCGGACGCGGAGGCGACCGGCCGCGCCCCCGAGCGCCTGCTGCACGATCTCAAGCACCACGGCGGTTGGGAGACCCTGCGGTCCGACCTGCGGCTCAAGGGTGCGGTGGAGGTCCTCACCGGCACGGCGAAGGCCATCCCGATGGAGCAGGCCGAGGCCCGCGAGAAGCTGTGGACGCCCGAGAGCGAGCGCGCCGGGGCAGGGACCGGCGAGCCGGCGGGGAAGCTGTGGACGCCCGGGGATGCCCGGTAGCCCGGATCCGAGGCGGTAAGGAGAGCGGATGAGTCCGTTGATCCCGATGGTGGTGGAGCAGACGTCGCGCGGCGAGCGCTCGTTCGACATCTACTCGCGCCTGCTCAACGAGCGCATCGTCTTCCTCGGCACGCCCGTGGACGACCAGATCGCCAACCTGGTGGTGGCCCAGCTCCTTCACCTGGAGAGCGAGGACCCCGATAAGGACATCTCGCTGTACATCAACTCGCCCGGCGGGTCGGTGTACGCGGGGTTGGCGATCTACGACACCATGCAGTTCATCAAGCCCGACGTGCAGACGATCTGCGTGGGTATCGCGATGAGCATGGGCGCGCTGCTCTTGGCCGGTGGGGCGAAGGGCAAGCGCATGGCGCTGCCCAACTCGAAGATCCTCATCCATCAGGTCTCCAGCGGATTCTCCGGGCAGGCCACCGACATCGAGATCCACGCGCGCGAGATCATCGATCTGCGCGAGCGGCTGGACAAGATCATCGCCGACCACAGCGGCCAGCCTCTGGAGAAGGTCTCCAAGGACACCGACCGCGACTTCTTCATGACCGCGGCCGAGGCGGCGGAGTACGGGATCGTCGACCGGGTGATCGAGAGCCACTGAGGCCCCGCGCCCGCATCCATGGCCAAATCACACGATCCGAACGAGCAGCTGCTGTGCAGCTTCTGCGGGAAGTCGCAGCGGCAGGTCAAGAAGCTCATCGCCGGCCCCGGCGTGTACATCTGTGACGAGTGCATCGACCTCTGCAACGAGATCATCGACGAGGAGCTCACCACCCCGGTGACCTTCGACGCGGACTCGCTACCGCGGCCGCGTGAGATCTACGACGTCCTGAACGACTACGTGGTGGGGCAGGAGGAGGCCAAGCGCACGCTGGCCGTCGCCGTCTACAACCACTACAAGCGCGTGAACATGATGTCGGCGGGGGATGCCGACATCGAGCTGCAGAAGAGCAACATCCTGCTGCTGGGACCCACCGGGTGCGGCAAGACCCTGCTGGCCCAGACGCTCGCGCGCATCCTCAACGTGCCGTTCGCCATCGCCGACGCCACGGCGCTCACCGAGGCGGGGTACGTGGGCGAGGACGTCGAGAACATCCTCCTCAAGCTCATCCAGGCCGCGGACTTCGATGTGAAGAAGGCCGAGACCGGGATCATCTACATCGACGAGGTCGACAAGATCGCGCGCAAGGCGGACAACCCGTCGATCACGCGGGACGTGTCGGGTGAGGGCGTGCAACAGGCGCTGCTGAAGATCCTGGAGGGGACGGTGGCATCGGTGCCGCCCCAGGGCGGGCGCAAGCACCCGCACCAGGAGTTCCTCACCATCGACACCACCAACGTGCTGTTCATCTGCGGCGGGGCGTTCGCGAACCTGGAGCAGATCATCGAGCGACGCGTGGGGCACAAGGGGGTGGGCTTCGCGGCCGACGTCAAGAGCCGCCACGACCACGACCCGCATCAGAGCTTCGAGCAGGTCCTCCCGGAGGACCTCATGAACTACGGGCTCATCCCGGAGTTCATCGGCCGGCTGCCGGTGATCTCGGCGGTGCACCAGCTCTCGCGCGATGACCTGGTCACGATCCTCACCGAGCCGCGCAACGCACTGGTGCGCCAGTACAAGCGGTTCTTCACGTTCGATGAGGTGGACCTGGTGTTCGCCGACGACTCCCTCACCGCCATCGCCGACAAGGCGCTGGAGCGCGAGACCGGCGCCCGCGGCTTGCGTTCGATCATGGAGGCCGCGCTGATGGACGTGATGTTCGAGTTGCCCTCGCGCGACGACGTGCGCCGATGTGTGGTGACCCGCGAGACCATCGACAAGGGGCTGCCGCCCACCCTCGTCACCGAGGCCCGCGACCGGATCGACGCCGCCGGCGGCGAATCCGCGTGAGCGGCGAGACGACCCGCAGGGCCGCCGAGCGCTTCACACCCTCGGAGGTCGAACCGCGCTGGATCGACGCCTGGCAGCGGGCCGGGGTGGGGCATGCCGACCCGGCGCGCGATGCGCCGGCGTACTCCATCGCGATCCCGCCGCCCAACGTCACCGGCGTGCTGCATATGGGGCACGCGCTCAACAACACCATCCAGGATCTGCTGGTGCGTACGCGCCGCATGGCCGGCGATGAGACGCTGTGGATCTGCGGCACCGACCACGCCGGCATCGCCACCCAGGCCGTGGTGGAAAAGTCGCTGGCGGCCCAGGGCGTGGCGCGCAAAGAGCTCGGCCGCGAGGCCTTCGTGGACCGCGTGTGGGAATGGCGTGAGGAGTACGGCGGGCGCATCATCGACCAGCTGCGCCGGCTGGGCTGCACGCTCGACTACGGTCGCGAGCGCTTCACGATGGACGAGGGCTACGCCGCCGCGGTGGGCAAGGTCTTCGTGGACCTCCACGCCAAGGGCTACATCTACCGCGACCACTACATGGTCAACTGGGACCCGGGCCTCGGCTCGGCGATCTCGGACCTCGAGGTGGAGGACCGCGAGGTCACCGACGAGCTGATCTCCATCGCGTACCCGCTGGCCGACGGCTCGGGCGAGATCGTGGTGGCGACGGTCCGGCCGGAGACGATGCTGGGCGACACCGCCGTCGCGGTGAATCCGGACGACCCCAGGTACCGCGAGCTGATCGGACGCACGTGCGTGCTGCCGCTGGTCGGCCGCGAGATCCCGATCATCGGCGACGACCACGTGCAGCCGGACTTCGGCACCGGGGCGCTCAAGGTCACCCCGGCACACTCCATGGACGACTTCGAGATCGGGCGCCGCCACGACCTGGAGACCGTCGGGGTGATCGGCGAGGACGGCCGCATGACCTCCGAGGCCGGCGACCGCTACGCCGGACTCACCCCGGCCGAGTGCGCCGTCCGCGTGGTGGCGGACCTGGAGGGGCAGGGGCTCCTGCGCGGCCGCGAGGAGTACACCCACGTGGTGCCGTTCTCGCACCGATCCGGCGCCCGAGTGGAGCCGCTGGTGTCGCTGCAGTGGTTCTGCGACATGAAGCGCCTGGCCGCGCCGGCGATCGACGCCGTGCGCGACGGCGATGTGCGTTTCACGCCCGCCAAGTGGGGCGAGGTGTACCTGCGCTGGATGGACGAGATCCGGCCCTGGTGCGTGTCGCGTCAGCTCTGGTGGGGCCACCAGTTGCCGGTGTACTACCGCGGCGATGAGATCCACGTGGGCCTGGAGCCCCCCGAGGGGGACGGCTGGGAGCGCGACCCGGATGTGCTCGACACCTGGTTCAGTTCCGCGCTGTGGCCGTTCGCCACCCTGGGGTGGCCCGAGCGCACGCCGGAACTGGAGCGCTTCTACCCCACGGCGGTGCTCTCCACGGCGCGGGACATCATCTTCCTGTGGGTCGCCCGCATGGTGATGATGGGCATCGAGTACATGGGCGAGCCCCCGTTCCGCGACGTCTACATCCATTCGGTGGTGCAGGCGCCCGACGGCCGGCGCATGAGCAAGTCGCTGGGCACCGGCATCGACCCGGTCGAGCTGATCGAGGAGCACGGTGCCGACGCCCTGCGCTTCGGCCTGCTGATGATGTCCAGCACCCAGGACGTGCGCTTCAGCCAGGACCGCATCGACCAGGGCCGCCAGCTCGTCACCAAGCTGTGGAACGCATCGCGCCTGGTGGTGGAGCGGGGCGGTCGCGCCGGTGTCGCCGCGCCGGCGCCGCGGACGCTCGCCGACCGCTGGATCGCCTCGCGGGTGGCCGCGGTGGTGGAGGAGGCGGGCGCCCTGCGCGACGGCTTCCAGCTCAGCACCCTGGCAGACCGGGTCTACCACCTGGTGTTCGACGACTTCTGCGACTGGTACCTGGAGCTGCTGAAGGCCGGGCGCGCCGACGCCGAGTTCGCCGGATACGTGCTGGAGCAGGTGCTGGCATTGGCCCATCCCCTGATCCCGTTCGTGACCGAGGAGTGCTGGTCGCGCATGCCGGGAGCCGAGGGCCTTCTGGGCGAGCACGCCCTGCCGGTGGCGCCCGGGCCGCGCGACGCTGAGGCCGAGGCGCAGGTGGCGCAGGTGCGCGACGTCGTCACGGCGCTGCGCGCATACCGCTCACGGCGCAACCTGCCCCCGCGTACCGAGCTGGTGATGCACCCGGCGCCGGCGGATGACGTCCGGGCGCTGGATCCTGTGTCACAGGCCCCGGCGGAGCGGGTCGCCGGCCTCACGTCCGTGCTGCTCACCGACGGGTCGATCGCGGTGGGGGCCGACGAGGGCGCCGTGGATCCGGCCGCCGAGCGCCGACGCGTGGCGGAGGAGCTGGCCACGGCCGAGCGAGAGCTCGCGCGCGCCGAGGGCAAGCTGGCCAACGAACGCTTCGTCTCGCGGGCGCCGGAGGACCTGGTGGCCGCCGAACGGGGGAAGGTGGAGCGCTACACCGCCGAGGTCGCCGCGCTACGCGACCAGCTCGCCGCGCTGGGATAGCGTGACCCCGGCGCAGGCGCGCGCCTGGATCGCCGGGCTCGACATCTTCGGGATGCGGTTCGGCACGCAGCGCATGGGCCGCCTGCTCGCAACGCTGGGGCATCCCGAGCGCCATGCGCCGGCGCTGCACGTGGTGGGCACCAACGGCAAGTCGTCGACGACGCGGTTCGGGGCGGCCGTCCTCGCCGGCGGCGGGCGTCGCGTGGGCGCCTACCTGTCGCCGCATATCGTCGACTGGACCGAGCGCCTGCAGATCGACGGGGCGCCGATCCCCGAGGCCGGGTTCACCGGGGCGGTCACCGCGGTCCGCGAGGCCGCGGACGCGCTCGACCTGGCGCCCGACGACGCGATCACCCAGTTCGAGGCCCTTACGGCGGCGGCGTTCTGGGCCTTCCGCGGCGCCGGCGTGGACGCGATGGTGGTCGAGGCCGGCCTGGGCGGTCGCCACGATGCCACCAACGTGCTGGGCCCGGAGTCCGTGGTGGCGCTCACCAACATCTCGCTCGATCACACGGCGCTGCTGGGCGACACCGAGGCCCGGATCGCCGACGAGAAGCTGGCGGTGTGCGCCGACGGCCACCGCCGGCTGGTGGTGGGTCCGCTCACGCCCCCGGCCGCCCTCGCGGTCGACGCCATCTGCAGGCGACGCGGTCTGCGCGCGGTGCGCTTCGGCGACCGCTTGCGCATCGTCGACCGCGGGGACCGCTTCGAGGTGGTGACCCCCCGCGCGACCTACCCGGGCCTGCGGGCGGCGATGCCCGGGAGGTTCCAGCGCGAGAACGCGGCCGTGGCCGTGGCCGCCGCGGAACTGGTCGTGGACGGGCCGCTCGACGCGGCGGTGGTCCACCGCGCGCTGGAGCAGGTGCGCCTCCCCGGCCGGGTCGAATGGGTGGAGGGCACGCCCCCGGTGCTGCTGGACGGTGCGCACAACCCGGCCGGCGTCGCGGCCCTTGGGGCAGCGCTGCCCGGGTTGGTGGGCGCGCGGCGCCCGCGGATCGGCGTGGTCTCGGTGCTGGACGACAAGGACGCCCGGGCGATGCTGGAGGCGCTGGTCCCGCACCTGGACGCGGTGATCACCACCGGCTCGCACCACGCCCGCGCCGTCGATGCGGGGCGCCTGGCCGAGCTGGCCGCCTCGGTGGGCGCGGACGCGACGCCGGTGCCGGTGCCCGGCCACGCGCTGCGACGCGCGCGCGCCCTCGCGGGTGCCACCGGCGTGGTGGTGGTGGCGGGATCGCTCTACCTTCTGGGTGATCTGCGGGCGACCGCGCTGGACGAAACGGGCATTTCATGAGGCCCGTGCGGCTTGACATGCGCGCGGGGTGGCCCGCCGGACCCCTGCTACACTCGCGCGCGCCTGCCGGGAGGAAGCCCGGCGACAGCGACAGAAAGCCCGGGTAAGGCGTGGAGACGACCACCACTACGAGCAGCGGCAGCAGCGACCCGTTCGAATCCATCTCGGGGTTCTTCGAGTCCGGCGCGTGGGATGCCACCGTGCTCCTGTTGCGGGTGTTCGCCGTGGCGCTGTGGGCGGCCCTCGTCTACTGGACGTTCCAGGACGCGCGCCGGCGCATCCACTCGCCGGGGTTCATCGCCCTCTCGGTGGCGCTGTCGCTCTTCATCCCGTACCTCGGCTCGGTGATCTACATGATCATCCGGCCGCCCGAGTACCTCGACGAGGCCCGCGAGCGTGAGCTGGAGCTCCTCGCACTGGAGCAGCGGCTCGGCGAGCTCGGCGACGCCGAAGGGCAGGAGATCGTGGGTAAGCTCCTGGCGCGCGAGGGGATCCCGTCCGGTGCCGACGCGGGCGCCATGCACCGCGCGCTGCGTCAGGCCGGAGTGGCCCTCCAAGACGACATCAAGGACCTGGACAGCCGGCTCTCCGAGCTCGAGCTGCGCCTGCGCATGACGGGCGACCGTTCGCAGGGCCCCGCGGGGCTCCTGCCGTCGTCCGGGAAGTCCAACGGCGGCACCGACGCCGACGAGGCCGGCTACGAGGCCGGTGACACCAGCAGGCGCTCCCGTTTGCGCCGATTCCGACAGAGCCAGGACTCATATGACTGAGCGTTCGTTTGTGATGGTGAAGCCCGACGGCGTCGCCGCGGGCCTGACCGGCGAGATCATCACGCGCATCGAGCGGCGCGGGCTCCACATCGTGGCCCTGCGCAAGACGGTGATGGCGCGCTCCGTGGCCGAGGAGCACTACGCCGAGCATCACGAGCGCCCGTTCTTCGGCGAGCTGGTCGACTTCATCACCTCGGGGCCGGTGGTCCTGATGGCGGTTGAGGGCGAGGGCGCGATCGCCGTGCTGCGCACCATGATGGGCGCCACCGACCCCAAGAACGCCGCCCCGGGCACGATCCGTGGCGACTTCGCCCTGGATGTCGGGCGCAACATCATCCACGGCTCCGACGCCCCGGGTTCGGCTGCCCGCGAGCTTGGTCTCCACTTCGCCGACCTCGAGGCCTAGCGCTCAGACGGCGGCGGTGCATGTGCCCTCCCGCCGGGAGGGCACATGATCATCCTCGCGTCGCGCTCGCCGCAGCGCCGGGCGCTGCTCACCGGCATCGGCGTCGAGTTCCGGGCGCTGCCGGCCGGCGTGGATGAGGGCGCGGACCCGCTGGAGAACGCCCGGCTCAAGGCCGAGCATGTGGTGGGGCGCGTGGGGGTGCCCCCGGGCGGCGCCGTGCTGGGCGCCGATACCGAGGTGATCCTGGACGGAGAGGCGCTGGGCAAGCCGGCCGACGCGGCCGCCGCGCGGGCCATGCTCGAGCGGCTCGCCGGCCGGGCCCATGAGGTGCGCACCGCCATCGTGCTCATCGGCGAGGGCGCGCGCCGGGAGGTGGTCTCCACGACCCGGGTGCACATGCGAACGGCCGGCCCCGAGATCCTCGATTGGTACACGGGTACCGGCGAGTGGTCGGACCGCGCCGGCGGATACGCGATCCAGGGCGCGGGCGCCGCCCTGGTGGAGCGCGTGGACGGCGACTACACCAATGTGGTGGGCCTGCCGGTCGCCGCGGTGGTCAGCGCCCTGGACGCGCTGGGGATGGCCCCATGGGCCGCCCACCGCGCGCGGTCACCGGCTCAGTACAGCGGCGGGTAGCGGTCGAGCAGGTCGGCGTGGCGGCGTGCCCGCTCGCGCTCGGCCTCCCGGTCAGCGTCGCCGGCCTCCTCCTTGAGGCGGCGCAGCGTCTCCATGATCTGCGCCCGGCGCTCGTCGCGCGCACGTTCCTCACGCTCCGCCCGGCGGGCGGCGCGACGGTATGCGCTGTTGTCGTCGGCGAAGAGCGGTGGTGAGGCCATCCGAGGAAGGGTAGCGGACCGCGGCAACGCGCCTTGCGCGCCGCCGCCGGCGGGCTGGAATTGGGGGCGGGAGGCCGCTACGGTGATGCACGGCCGGGAGCCGTGCCGCGCATGTCGGCGGGGACGCCCTGAAGTAGAATCATCCGCTTTGCAGGGTCCCTGTGGCGGACAACCCAGGTGACGGGAGGCGACCGATCGGGTTCTGGAGCTACCTGACCGGGTTCGGCGGGCGCGATATGGCCGTCGATCTCGGCACCGCCAATACGCTGGTCTACGTGCGTGGGCGAGGCATCGTGCTGTCCGAGCCGTCGGTGGTCGCCATCGACCAGCGCAGCGGAGAGGTGCACGCCGTCGGCATCGAGGCCAAGCGCATGCTCGGGCGCACCCCGGGCAACATCAGCGCCATCCGTCCGCTCAAGGACGGCGTCATCGCCGACTTCGACGTCACCGAGCAGATGCTGCGCCACTTCATCCAGAAGGTGCACCAGAACCGCTGGGCGCATCCGCGCGTGGTGGTGTGCGTGCCCTCGGGCGTCACCGGGGTGGAGAAGCGCGCGGTGGAGGAGGCGACCCTCTCGGCCGGCGCCCGAAGCGCGTTCCTCATCGAGGAGCCCATGGCGGCGGCGATCGGCGCCGGGCTGCCAGTGGCCGAACCCACCGGCAACATGGTGGTGGACATCGGCGGCGGAACCACCGAGGTCGCGGTCATCTCCCTGGGCGGGATCGTGGTGGCCCAGTCGATCCGCGTGGGCGGCGACGAGCTGGACGAGGCGATCATCGCCTACGTGAAGCGCGAGCATAAGCTGATGATCGGCAGCCAGACGGCCGAGGAGGTGAAGCTCGAGATCGGCTCGGCGTACCCGCTGCGCGAGGAGGTGCAGGCGGAGATCCGGGGGCGGGACATGATCACGGGCCTCCCGAAGACGGTCGTGCTTTCCTCTGAGGATGTCCGTGACGCCCTGGAGGAGCCGCTGGTGCAGATCGTCGACGCCGTGAAGAGCACGCTCGACAAGACCCCGCCCGAACTCGCGTCGGACATCATGGACCGCGGCATCATGCTGGCCGGCGGCGGTTCACTGCTGCAGGGGCTGGATGAGCGACTGCGCCGCGAGACCGAGATGCCGATCCACGTGGCCGAGTCGCCCCTCACGTGCGTCGCGGTCGGTTCGGGACGCTCCCTCGAGGAGTTCGAGGTGATGCAGAAGGCGTCCGCCAACGGTCGTCAGAGGAAGCGTTACTGAGGCGGCTCGGCACCCCGGGGCGCTGACCGGTGGCTCCCCCGCCCAGCAGCGGCTTCGGCCGCCGGCGCGCGACGGTGCGGCGCGCGATCATCGCGACGCTCGTCATCGCCTGCATGGCGCTGTTCACCGGGTATTTCCGGGAGGCCGAGACCGGCCCCCTGCACGGTGTGCAGAGCTCCACGGCCGGCGTGATGGCCCCCGTCCAGGAGGTGGCCGGGAAGGCCGTGCAGCCGTTCCGCGAGGCATGGAACTACATGACCAGCTGGCGCGACGCGCGCGACCGGGCCGAGCGCCTGGAGCGTGAGAACGCCGCGCTGCGGGCCGGGGCGGCCGCGAACGTCGTGGACCAGCAGGAGCTCACGGAGCTGCGCCGCCAGGTCGGCGTGGGCGACGAGCTGAGCGAGTACCGCCCCCTGCGGGCGACCATCTACGCGCGGTCGGTGAGCGCGTGGGACCGGACCGCACGCGTCAACAAGGGTCGTGACGACGGGGTGGTGCGCAACGCTCCGGTGGTCGCCGGCACCGAGCGGGGGATGGCGCTGGTCGGCGTGGTCACCCAGGCGCGCGGCGGCTCGGCGGACATCGCCTTCATCACCGACGGCAGCACCGAGGTGGGCGCCCGCGTGCCGCAGGCGGGGAACTACCAGGGGCTGCTGCAGGCGATCGTGCCGGGGCAGTTGCGCCTCACCATGATCCCCCGTGAGGCGGCGATCGAGGACGGCCAGATGGTCGTGACCGGGGGCTTCGTGGCCCGCGGCGGGGGCCTGCCGTCCATCTACCCCAAGGGGCTTCCGGTCGGGGTGATCACCAGCCACGGCGGCCGGCAGGCCGACGCGCAGGCCTCGGTGCAGGTGACCCCGCTGGCGGCGCCGTCCAGCCTCACGTACGTCACGATCCTGATCCCCGAGGGTGAGCAGGCCCTGCGGCGGGCGGCCGGGTGAGCGCCGAGCGAGCTTCGGGGGGCATCGCCCCCCGTGTGACGCGCGCCGGCGCCGCGGCCCAAGGCGGCGCGCGGCTGGGTTGGGTCGCCGCGATGGTGGGTGTCGCCGTGCTGGCGCAGGTCGCGGTGCTCCCGCACATCAACATCAGCCAGGGCATCCCGGACATCGTGGCGCCGACGATCGTGGTGGTCGCCATGCTGCGCGGCACGCTGGTGGGGGCCGTGGCAGGCTTCTCGGCCGGTCTGCTGGTGGAGATGGCCGCCCCGGTCAGCACACTGGGCGTCTTCGCGTTGCTGTACCTCATCGTCGGCGCATGGTGCGGGCGCTACTGCGAGCGTGAGGAGGCCACAACGCTCACCGCGCCGCTGGTGCTGTCGGTGCTCTCGGCCGGGATGGTCCAGCTCGGATACATGCTGGTGCACCTGATGCTGGGCGACAGCATGCCGCCGGCCGACTTCGTGGCCGAGGTGCTGGTGCCGACGCTGGTGCTCACCGCGCTTCTCTCGCCGCCGGTGCTGCTGGCCGGACGTCGCCTGCTGGGCGAGCCGCGCATCGTCGAGCCGCTGGGCGGCCGATGAGCCGGCGCGAATCCCCCTCGGGGCGCCTGAGCCAGTCGGCCCGCCAGGGCGGCTGGGCACCCAACCTCACGCCGCGTGCCGCGGTGCGCATCGCCACGCTCGGGGGCATCGTCATCGCGATGCTCGGCCTGCTGCTGGTGCGCCTGTGGTTCCTGCAGATCATCAGCGGTGAGGAGTACGCCGCACGCGCCGAGGGCAACCACCTGCGCACCGTCGTGGTGGAGGCCCCCCGCGGCAACATCCTCGACCGCAACGGGCGGGTCCTGGTGGCCAACAAGCCCGGCAAGAATGTGGTCGCACGGCCCAGCGAACTGCGCGGCGATGCGCGCGAGCGGATCCTGGGCCGGCTGGCCCGGCGCCTGTCCGAGGTCGCGAGCACCCGGGTCACGGCCAAGCAGCTCATCGCCCGGGTGGAGAAGGCCGAGCAGCAGGGGCAGCCCACGGCGATCCTGGCCGAGAACGTGTCGGACCCGGTGATCCGGTACATGTCCGAGCGCTGGCGCGATTATCCCGGCGTCTCGCTGGACAACACGTGGGTGCGCACCTACCCGCAGGGGGAGATGGCGGCGCATGTGCTCGGATCCACCGGGAAGATCACCGAGGAACAGCTCAAGGAGTACCGGGCCCTCGGCTACCAGGGCAACGAGATGGTGGGCGCCGGCGGCCTGGAACAGCAGTACGAACGCTTCCTGAAGGGGACGCCGGGCGAGTCGGTGTACGAGGTGGATGCGTCCGGCGAGCCTCGCGCCACCGCGCCGGTGGGCACCAAGCAGCCCCTGCCGGGCAACGACCTGCAGACCACCATCGACGTGCGCGTCCAGCGTGCGCTCGAGGACGCGCTGGAGCGGTACTCGGCCAGCGGGAGCGGCAAGGCGGCGGGCGTGGCACTGGACCCGCGCACCGGGGAGGTGCTGGCGATCGCATCGTTCCCCACGTTCCGCCCGCAGGTCTTCGTGGACCGCAACCCGAAGGCGATCGAGCGGATCTACAACGCGGAGTCGAAGCCGGCGCTCAACCGGGCCACGCAGGGCACCTACCCGGCCGCCTCGACCTTCAAGGTGGTCACCGCCAGCGCGGCGCTGCGGGCTGGTGTGATCAGCCCCGGCACCCAGCTCGACTCGCCGTCCGAGGTCGACATCTACGACACGCCGTTCCCGAACTTCCGGCGCCAGTCGCACGGCCTCCTGACCCTGCCGCAGGCGCTCGAGGTCTCCAGCGACACGTTCTTCTACCAGATCGGGAAGATCTTCTACGACGGGCAGGGATCGCCCCTGCAGGCCGAGGCGGAACGCTTCGGATTCGGCTCGCCCACCGGCCTGGACCTGCCCGCCGAGAGCGCGGGGCGGGTGCCGACCATCGCGTGGAAGAAGAAGCACTTCGCCGGCTCGGGCTTCAGCGATCTCGACCGCAGTTGGAAGCCGGGCGACACCGTCAACATGTCCGTGGGACAGGGCTACCTCGAGGTCACCCCGCTGCAGCTCGCCTCGGCGTATGCGGCCATCGCGAACGGTGGCTCGGTCATCAGCCCGTCGCTGGGCCGGCGCCTGCTGGAGTCGAACGGACGGATCGTGCAGCGCCTGTCGCAGGATCGCAGCCGCAGCAGCCTGGAGATCTCCGACGCCGCGCTGCAGGTGATCCGCGAGGGGCTGGTGCTGGCCGCGACGGGCGCCGAGGGAACCGCCTCGGGCGTATTCGGCGGCGTGCCGGTGCCGGTGGCGGGGAAGACCGGGACCGCCGAGAACGAGCCGAACCCGGACCACTCCTGGTTCGTCGGGTACGCGCCGGCGGACGACCCCACCATCGTCGTGGCCGTGGTGGTGGAGAACGCCGGGACCGGGTCGAACGCGGCCGCCCCGGCGGTGTGCTCCACGATGTCCGCGGCGCTCGACTTCCCGGCCGACGAGTGCGGCACCGCGGCGGCGGCCAACTGATGGCCACGATCGCCCCGGCCCGGCCCTCGGGCCACACGATCGGCGACCGCGCCCGCGCGGCCCTCAGTCGCGTCGACTGGGTGCTGCTGCTCGCGGTGGCCGGACTCACGGCCATCAGCCTCGTCATCATCGCCAAGTCCACCGAGGAGGAGATCGCCGACAGCCCGCGCTTCTTCCTCGACCGTCAGCTGGCCTGGGTGGGCATCGGCATCGTGCTGATGCTGATCGCCAGCCGCGTGAACCTGGAGCGCGCGGCCCGCTGGGCATGGCCGCTGTGGGGCGGCCTCTTGGCATCGCTGGTCGTGGTGTTCGCGATCGGCGGCGTCACCCGTGGTGCGCGCAGTTGGTTCACCATCGGGCCCTTCAGCCTGCAGCCGTCCGAGTTCGGGAAGATCATCCTGATGATCGTGCTGGTGGGCATCGCGGTGGAGCGCATGCCCGAGGTGGGCACGTGGCGGTTCACCCTGTTCCTCACCGGGGTGGCGATGGTGCCCGCGTTCATCATCTTCATCCAGCCCGACCTCGGCACCGCGCTGGTGTACGGCGCCATCCTCGTCGGGGTGCTGTTCCTGGTGGGGGTGCCCTGGACGCACTTCGCCGTCTACGGCTCGGTGCTGGCGATGCTGATCCTGTCGGCGCTGTGGATCCTGCCCACCGCCGGCGTCACGGTGCTGCAGGAACACCAGACGCAACGGCTCACCGCGTTCGTGGGAGCCGAGCGCGACACGAACGCCGCCGGGTATCAGCTCGACCAGAGCAAGATCGCGATCGGTTCCGGCGGTCCGGTGGGCAAGGGCCTGGACGGTGCCACGCAGACCACCAACCGATTCCTGCCCGAGTACCACAACGACTTCATCTTCGCGGTCACCGGCGAGATGTTCGGCTTCGTCGGCGGCGCCCTCGTGATCGCGCTGTTCGCGCTGATCCTCTGGCGGGGGTTACGCGTCATGACGCGGGCATCCAGCCAGGTGGACATGCTCATCGCCGGCGCCATCGTCTCGATGATCGCCTTCCAGGTGTTCGTTAACATCGGGATGACGGTCGGCATCATGCCGATCACCGGGCTGCCGCTCCCGTTCATGAGCTACGGCGGTAGTCACACCCTCGCCACGTTCATCGCGATCGGTCTGCTGCTTGGTATCTACCGGCGTCGCTCAGTCATCCATGGATAGCCCCTCGTGAAGATCGCCAAGCGCCTCGCGAAGGGCGTGAAGATCGCGGCGCCCATCGTGGAACTGGCCAACGAGGGGTCCGACGGCCCGCCCACGCACGGCGACCTGGCGATCCTGGACGGTGCGCCGGAGCGCACCCGCCAGCTCCGGATCCTGTTGGGGGCGCCGACCGGCACGCCCACCGGTGCCCGCCTCGCGGTCGCGGCCCCGGGCGGGGACCTGGACGAGGTGGGACAGCTCCTGGCGCGCCGCAGGGCCGAGGGCGAGCCCGCCCTCGCCGTGCTGGTGGGCGGGGCGGCCGAACGCCGGCGGATGGAGGCCGGCCTGCGGGCGGACCACGGCATCGAGGTGGCCGATCTGGTGCACGTCGCCTCCCTCGAGGGCCCCGGCGGCCGCACCGTGGTCGACGCCGTCGCACGCGGCCTGGGGGAGCACGCCGCGGGCGCCGCGCGCCACATCCCGGCGCTGCGCCCGGGCGTGGGCCGCCGCATCGTGCGTGAGAGTTCCCGGCGGGCGGCGCTCATCGGCGCGCTCCCGCTGGCCGGCGCGGACCTCCCCGCGCTCGCGATCCTGCAGGTCCGGATGGTCGCCGCTCTGTCCGCCGCCCACGACAGGCCGCTGGGGCCGGAGCGTGTGCTGGAGGCGCTGGCGATCCTCGGTGCCGGTTTCGGCTGGCGGGCCCTCGGGCGCTCGTCGGTGCGTTTCGTCCCCGCCGTGGGCTGGGCCGCCGGTGGTGCGGTCGCCTACATGGGGACCAGGGCCATCGGTGAGGCTGCGCTCGCGCGCCTCTCCGCCGGCCACGACCTGATCGACGCGGGCCCCTTGGAGCGCGCCCGCCCCACGTTCGATCGCCTCCTCGGCCGCCTGCAGCGCGGTTGAGGGGCGACGCAAAGGAGTCGCCCTGAAGAAGCAGATCCTCGTCTCGGTCGATCGATCCGAGACCCGTGTCGCCATCCTGGAGGATGGGCGCACGGCCGAGTGCTACATCGAGCGCCGGGGACAGCGCTCGGTGGTGGGTCACGTGTGGAAGGGCAAGGTCGAGAACGTGCTGGCCGGCATGGAGGCGGCGTTCGTCGACGTCGGATTGGCGAAGAGCGGCTTCCTGCACGTGGACGAGGTCGTGGCGATGGGCGTGCCGAAGCGCAAGCGCCAGATCGCCGACCTGCTCTCGCGCAACGACGAGGTCCTGGTGCAGGCCACCAAGGACCCCATGGGTACCAAGGGCTGCCGACTCACGATGCAGCTCTCCCTCGCGGGACGGTTCGTCGTGTACGTGCCCTACGGCGACGGCATCGGCGTGAGCAAGCGCCTGTCCGACGATGAGCGCATCCGTCTGCGGTCGATCTGCGGCGCGTTGCCGCTCGACACCGGCGGGCTCATCGTCCGCACCGCGGCGTCGGGCGTGTCGGCGCGGGACCTGGCGCGAGACCTCGCTCACCTCAAGCTCCTGTGGAAGGCCCTCCAGGAGCGGGCCCAGGCGGCCAAGGCACCCACGTTGTTGTACTCGGAGGCCGACATCTCACTGCGCGTCATCCGCGACCTATTGAACGCGGATGTCGACGAGGTGCTGGTGGACGACGAGGCGCAGCACCGGCGCATCACGGGCTTCCTGCGCCGGACGTCGCCGGAGATGGCTGGGCGGGTGACCCACTACGTCGGCGACCAGCCGATGCTGGAGCGCTACGGCGTGGAGGCGGCGATCCGGTCCACGCTCGAGCGCCGCGCGCCGCTCCCGTCGGGTGGCTACCTGGTGATCGACGACACCGAGGCCATGACGGTCATCGACGTCAACAGCGGCCGCAATGTCGGCCGCGGCGGCAACCGGCTCGAGGACACCGTCACGAAGACGAACCTCGAGGCGGCCGTCGAGGTGGTGCGCCAGCTTCGGCTGCGCGACATCGGTGGCATCGTGATCATCGACTTCATCGACATGGACGACGTCGAGAACCGTCGGGCGGTGAAGGCCGCGCTGGACGCCGAGCTGGCCAAGGACCGCACGCGCACGTTCGTGGTGGACATCTCCCCCCTGGGCCTGGTGGAGATGACCCGCCAGAACATCTCCGACGGCCCGCGCGAGGTGATGACCGAGTCGTGCCCGGAGTGTGCCAGCGTCGGCATCGTGGTGAGCGACGAGACGCACACCATCAACGTGGAGCGCAGCCTGCGCCGCAAGCTCGCGACACACCGCGGGCGCGAGGCGACGGTGGCGGTGCATCCGCGCGTCGCCGCCCTGCTCCTGGATGGCGACGGTGACCGCCTGGCCGACCTGTCGGAGGACACCGGCGTGGCGATCCGGCTGGAGCGCGACGGGTCGCTGGCCCACGACGGCGTGCGGGTGAAGGGGACGTCCGGCGGTGCCGGCTCGGCCCAGCCGCGATCCGCGTCGGCCGAGGCGACCCCCGGCGAAGCGCGCACCGCGCCCGCCGAGGAGGCCCCGTCCGAGCCGCGTCGGGGACGTCGCCGGCGCTCGCGCGCCGGTTCGGACACCGCCGACGGGCCCCCCGCACCCGCCGGCGACCCCGCGGCGGTGGCACAGGCGTCGGCGCCGGAGCCCGCGCAGGCCCCGGATGCGGCGCCATCCGTTCCCGTCCCCGGCGGCGACGAGGTGCCGGCGGCCGGCGCCGCAGACGGCGCCGGGCAGGACGGCACGGCGGACGGCGCGGACGCCGCCGCGCCGGTGCGGCGCTCGCGTCGCAGGGTCACATCCCGCGCCCGGACGGCCGGCTGAACGCCGGCGGTCCGCGGCGGCCGGGTGGCACACCGCCGCGCCGGTCGCTACAATCTCGCGTCGCTCATCATCGGCCAGGACAGGAATCGTGCCGGACTACGCCGTTATCGCCCTCGGGGGCAAGCAGTATCGAGTTCGTGAAGGCGAGCACCTGCTCGTCGACCGGATCGACCAGGAGGAGGGGGCCACGATCTCCCCGCAGGTCCTGGCCACCGGCAGCGCGGGCGGGGAGCTCGCGACCGGCGGCTCTGTGACCGCCAAGGTCGAGGAGCACGTGCTCGGCAAGAAGATCCTCGTGTTCACGTACAAGCCCAAGCGCAACTCGCGCCGGCGTCGTGGGCACCGCTCGCGCCTGTCGCGGGTCCGCATCGAGTCGATCACCGCCTGAGCGCGGCAAGGACGGGAGAGCGAAATGGCTCATAAGAAGGGTGGCGGCTCCAGCCGCAACGGTCGCGATTCCAAGCCGAAGATGCTGGGCGTGAAGGTGTTCGCCGGCCAGGTCGTGCCCGCCGGTTCGATCATCGTGCGCCAGCGCGGCACGCGGTTCCGCCCGGGCGACGGTACCGGGATCGGCCGCGACCACACGATCTTCGCCACGGTCACCGGCACCGTCGAGTTCACCAACGGCCGCAAGGGTCGTCGCATCTTCGTGCACCCGCAGGAGACCGCGGCGGTCTAGGCCCCTGCCGCTTCGGCGGCGGGACCAACGCGCGGCGCCGGCATGCCCTTCACCGACCGCGCGCAGATCCATGTCGAGGGCGGCCGCGGCGGCAACGGCTGCATGTCGTTCCGCCGCGAACCGAAGATCCCGCGCGGCGGTCCCGACGGCGGAAACGGTGGGCGCGGCGGCGCCGTGGTGTTGGTGGCCGACGTCCAGGTCACCGACCTTTCGCGGTTCCGGCACGCGGTGCACCACAAGGCGACCGCCGGCGGCCACGGGGAGGGGAAGCTGCGCCACGGCCGCTCCGGGCCCGACCTGGAGGTCGCGGTACCGGTGGGCACGCGGGTGATCCGCGACGGCCACGTGATCGCGCGATTGGACGAGCCCGGCGCGCGCGCCCAGGTGGCGCGTGGCGGCGACGGCGGCGTGGGCAACAAGGCGTTCGCGTCCTCCACGCGCAGGGCGCCCCGCAACACCACGCCCGGCACCGAAGGTGAGGCCACCTGGCTGAACCTGGAGTTCCGCCTGCCGGTGGACATCGCGCTGGTGGGTCTGCCGAATGCCGGCAAGAGCGCGCTGCTGGTGGCGCTCACGGGTGCGGTCGCCACCGTTGCGCCGTATCCCCAGTCCACCCGCGAGCCCGCGCTGGGCCCCCTGGAGGACGACGCCGGCAACCTGTACCTGGTGGCGGACCTCCCCGGGCTGGCGGCCGACGGGACGCCGCGCCCGGATGCGCGTTTGGGCCAGTTGGAGCGCGCTCGGGTGGTGGTCATCTGCGCGGTCGTCGACGACCCGGAACCGTTCGCCGCCGACGTGAGAACGGTACGCGAGGGCATCGCACCGTTCCTGTCCGACTCCGCCGCGCAGGTGGTGGTGGCGACGCACGGTGACCGCACCGACGAGGTTCCGCCGGACGCGCAGCTCCTGGTGGACAGCGAGGCCGGCGACGGCATCCCGCAGCTGCGCCGCTACCTGCTGGGCCTGCTGTCGCGCGCGTCGGCGACGGACGCGCAGGCGTGGGACCCCGACCGGCCCGCGTGAGCATCACGGTCGTCAAGCTCGGGTCGTCCACCCTGGTGGCGCCCGACGGGGCGCTGCGCGACGACATTCTCGAGGCGCGCGTGCGGGATCTGGTGCGCATCCGGCGGCAGGGACAGCGCCCGGTCCTCGTCTCCAGCGGCGCGGTGGCCTGTGGCATGGGGCGGCTGGGCTTCGCGGCCCGGCCGACCGCGCTGGCCGACCTGCAGGCGGCCTCGGCCGTGGGGCAGGGGCTGCTCTTCCAGCGCTACTCGGAACTGTTCGCCCCGCACGGCGTCGTGCCGGCGCAGGTGCTCCTGACATCGCGTGACCTCGCCGCGCGGGAGTCGTACCTCAACGCGCGCACCACGCTGTCGCGGCTGCTGGATCTCGGCGCGGTGCCGATCATCAATGAGAACGACACCACCGCCACCGACGAGCTGACCGTCGGCGACAACGACGTCCTGGCCGCACAGGTCGCGATGCTCCTGGGGGCCGACCGGCTGCTGCTGCTCACCGAGCGCGACGGTCTTTACGGCATCGACGACGCCGGCGTGCCGGTGTTGCTGGGCGACATCCCGTCCGGCACCGAACCGCACGACCTGCCCCTGGCCCGCATGGACGGTTCCTCCCTGGGACGGGGGGGAATCGCGAGCAAGGTGGCCGCGGCGGCGATGGCCACCGGCGGCGGCGTCACATGCGTCATCGCCTCCGGCTCGGCCGAGGGCGTCATCACGGCGATCGCGTCGGGCGGGCACGTGGGGACGCGCTTCCGTGCCGCCGAACGCCCGGAACCGGCCTTCAAGCTCTGGCTGCGCCACGCGCTGCCGTCGGCGGGCGCCGTGGTGGTGGACTCCGGGGCGGCGCGCGCGCTGCGCGAGCGCGGGACCTCGCTGCTGGCGGTCGGCGTCGTCGAGGTGCGCGGGATGTTCCGCGCCGGCGAGGCGGTGGACGTGGTGGAGGTCGGTGGGCGCGACCCGGTGGGCAAGGGTATCGTTCGCCTCGCCGCCGATGAGCTCCGCTCAGTGGCCGGCCT
Source organism: Actinomycetota bacterium (assembly GCA_044507145.1). GTDB lineage: Bacteria > Actinomycetota > Thermoleophilia > Miltoncostaeales > Miltoncostaeaceae > JAVJSF01. The sequence continues at coordinate 12,204 of JBIQJW010000004.1, read as the reverse complement.
GAAGTCGGAGAGCGTGAGGGAACGGCTCCCCGACGCACCGAACCAGGTCATCCACAGGGACGAGTTCGTACTGACGCGGGTGGGGGCAACACGGCGCGAGGACGCAGGACGCGGGGGAGCGCCCGGGCGATGGGGGACGGTTTGAACCAACTCGAGCGTGTGACCCGCGACGTCCGGGAGGCCAGCCGCGTGCTGGCGCGCCTCTCCGGCGCGCATCGCGACGCCGTGCTGCATGAGATGGCGGACGCGCTCGAGCGTCGATGCGGCGAGATCCTGGCCGAGAACGCCCAGGACCTCGAGGCGGCCAAGCGCGCCCGCGTGGCGCCGTCGCTCATCGACCGCCTGCTCTTGGACGAGGATCGCGTGCGCGACATCGCCGAGAGCGCCCGCCGGGTTGCGGCACTGCCGGATCCGATCGGTGCCGTCGACGGCGGCAGCCGCCGTCCCAACGGGCTGGACATCGTCCGCCGGCGCGTTCCGCTGGGCGTTGTCGCGGTGGTCTATGAGGCCCGCCCGAACGTGACCGTGGATGCCGCGGCGCTCGCCATCAAGAGCGGCAACGCGATCATCCTGCGCGGCAGCCGCATCGCCCGCCGCTCGAACCTGATCATGGCCGAGGTGCTCGCCGGGGCGCTCATCGAGGCCGACGCGCCGCGCTGGGCGGTCGCGATGCTCGGTTCCGACCGCGAGGAGCTACGGCGCCTGGTCGGCGATGAGGACGCCGTGGACCTGGTCATCCCGCGCGGGGGCGAGGAGCTCAAGGCGTTCCTCAAGGAGCACGCACGGGTCCCCGTGATCTACGCCGCATCCGGCAACAACCACATCTACGTCGACGCCGACGCGGACACCGAGAAGGCCGCGCGGATCGTGGTGAACGCGAAGGTGCAGCGCCCCGGGGTCTGCAACGCGGTCGAGACCATCCTGGTGCACCGGGACGCGGCCGGCCGCGTCCTGCCGGCCATCGCGTCGCGTCTGGTCACACAGGGCGTCGAGCTGCGGGTCGATGAGGGCGCGCGTGAGGCCATCGGTGCCCAGGCGGCCGAGTGGCCGGCGGTCACCGACGTCGACTTCGCCACGGAGTTCCTCGCGCTCACGCTCGCCGTGCGGGTGGTCGAGAGCCTGGAGGAGGCCGTCGAGCACATCGGCCGCTACGGGTCCGGGCACAGCGAGGGCATCGTCACCGCGTCGCTCGCCGCCGCCCAGGAGTTCGAGGCGTCCGTCGACGCCGCGGTGGTGTACGTGAACGCCTCCACCCGGTTCACCGACGGTGGCGAGTTCGGGATGGGTGCCGAGATCGGCAACTCCACCCAGAAGCTCCACGCGCGCGGGCCCATCGGCCTCCACGAGCTCACCACCTACAAGTACGTGGTGACGGGGGATGGGCACATCCGCTGATGGCCGCGCCGGCGCGGGGCGGCGCGTGGGGATCCTCGGCGGCACCTTCGACCCCCCGCACCTCGGCCACCTGATCGTCGCCGCCGAGGCGCGCTGGCGCCTCGATCTGGATGAGGTGCGGCTGATGCCGGCGCGGACCCCGCCGCACAAGCCCGGCCGGGAGGGGGGGACACCCGCCCAGCGCGCGCGCTGGGCGCAGGCGCTCGCCGAGGGTGGGCCAGGGATGGTCGTGTCCCACGACGAACTGATGCGCGAGGGGCCGAGCTACACCGCCGACACCCTGGCCGGCATCGCCGCCGGGGAACCCGATGCGGACCTGTGGTTCCTGATGGGATCCGACCAGCTCGAGCGGCTCCCGGCGTGGGAGCGTCCGCACCAGGTCACGGCCCTCTGCCGTCTGGGCGTCGTGCCCCGTGGCGGCCACGGCCCCGACGATGTGGTGGCCCTGGGGGCGCGGGTGGCGCCCGGGCGCGTCGACCTCGTGGACGCGCCGCGCGTCGACATCTCCTCGTCGCTCATCCGCGCGCGCATCGCCCGGGGGCTCCCGGTGCGCCATCTCATGCCGGCGGGCGTGGCGCGCGCGTTGGCCGACGATGGTCTGTTACCCTCGATCCGGTTGTCGGACTGACGGAAGGACTCCCCTCGGACACGCATGAGATGGCTCTCGCCGCCGCCGCGGCGGCCGAGTCGAAGAACGCCCGCGACATCGTCATCCTCGACATGCGGTCGCTGGTGGCGTACACCGACCACATGGTGGTGTGCACCGGGCAGACGCCCCGTCAGACGAAGGCGGTGGCCGAGGAGATCCGGCTGCGGATGAAGCACGACCACGGCGTCCCGGCCCGCAAGGTCGAGGGCGACCGCGAGGGCGAGTGGATCCTGCTCGATTTCATCGACGTGGTGGTCCACGTGTTCACGCCCCAGGCGCGTGACTTCTACCGCCTGGACCGCCTGTGGCACGAGGCGCCGCGCAGGGAGTTCGCCGGCACGGCGTGACGCGCTCCGGGCCTTTAGAACGGCGCCCGGTTCTCGTATACTTCCGCGGCACCCGGGGGGATTAGCTCAGCTGGGAGAGCGCTACGCTGGCAGCGTAGAGGTCACCGGTTCGATCCCGGTATCCTCCATCGACACGAGGGCCCCGCACCGCGGGGCCCTCGTCGTTGTGGCGTCATGTCGGCGCGCCGGCCCCGTGCGGGGCGCACGGAACGGACGCTGCGGCGGCCCGGCGCCCCTCAAGCTGCCGCGCCGTCGGCCTGGTCGAGGACGGGTCCCTCACCGCCGTGTCAGCGCTCCGGCCGGTAGTCGCGCCGCAGGGCCGGGTCGTCGGGGTCCGCGCGTCCCACGCGGGGTGCCCCGGATTCGCCCTCGTAGGCCCCGCCGCCGATCGGCAGATCCACGCGATCCGAGGCCTCCTGGGGGTCGACCTCCGGGCTCCCGTTTCCCATCGGGATGTCGGCGAGGTCGCCGGGCGGCCCCTCCGGGCGGTCCAGCGGCGTCTCATCCGATGCGTCCGCCCCGGCGGCCACGACGGCCGCCTCGGCGTGGGCCTCTGCCTCCTGTGCGGTGAGCTCCGCGGTGGGCAGGGAGGCGAGCCGCTCGTCGTCGATCGGCTCGCCGCTGAGGACGCTGCGCCCGTACGTGCCGTCGGCGATGCGCCGCTCGGCCCGGTCCAGCGCCCGCAGGTGCTCCTCCAGATCGGCGATCGTGCCGACGAGCACCTCACGGTCGTACATCTCGGACGCGTCGTCCGCCTGATGCTGGTCGACGGAGGCCAGTTCCCCTGGAGCCGCCCGTAGTTCCGCGCGCCGGCGGCGCAGCTCATCGTGTGCGGCGCGGCGCTCCATCTCGATCGTCCTTCGTGCCGTCACGGTGTCCATCGTCACACCCCGTGGTCGCGTGCATCGTCACCGTCCGATACCCGCAACGGGCCGCCGGTACGCGTCGCGCGACGCGCCGGCGGCCCACGGTGGCGTCAGCCGTCGGCGCGCTTGACCAGGCCGAGCGCGTACGACGGCCAGAAGGCGCCCCCTCCGGGACCGCCGTTGCAGGTGCCGTCGGACTCACCTGGTGCCTTCACCCACAGCGCGGCGTCCATGAGGGGATCGCCCGTCGCCGTGGTGGGCGCCGAACCCAGGGCGCGACCGGGCGGGTTGCACCAGTCGCCCTCGCGCGGCCCGGCGCCGTTACGGCCGGTGTCGACCACGAAGTGGGCGCCGCCGGTCATCCGCGACACGGCCCGCCCGTAGGCGCGGTTGACGGCGGTGGTGTGGAAGTTCGCGACGTTCAGCGAGAACCCGCGGGCCTTGTCCACACCGGCGCGGCGCAGGCGCGCGGCCATCTCGGACGCGGGCACCCACTTCGCGTGCCCGGCGTCGATGTACACGGACGTGTTCGGCTGGCGCGCCAGACGGGCCGTCGCCCAACGCAGCAGGGAGATCCGTTCCCGCTGCGCGGCCGGACGCAGGCACGTCACCGCCGCCAGGGCATCCGGCTCCAGGATCACGGCGGCGTGGGACGAACCGATCCCCCGGGCCACCTGGGCGATCCAGGTCCGGTACGCCTTGGCGGTGCGGGCCCCGCCGCTGTCGATGCCGAAGCAGTCGCGATTGGGGATGTTGTACGCCGCGAACACCGGCATCTGACGCGCCCTGCGCGCGTTCTTCACGGTGCCGGCGACCGTGGCCCGGATATCCGAGTACCAGCTGCCCAGCCACATCACCTGCGGCTCGCGGGCGATCCGGTCCAGCTTCGCGGCATCCTCCGGCCGGGAGGTGCGCCACCGGTCAGCCTGCGCCTTGGGCCGGCTGGCGGGGTCGACGTACAGCGGCCGGACGCTCAGGGGGTTGCCGGGCGCCGCGCTCTGGGCGGCGACGGCTCCGACGGGGGCCCGGTCGGGAGGCGGGGGTTGCGCCGCGCCGGCGGCGGGTCCGGTGTGCGCGAAGGTGATCCCCACGGCGGCGGCGATGAGCGCCCCCGCGATCCCCGTCTGACGTCGCCTCAAATGTGCAGCTCCTCCATCTGGAGTTCCCCGGTGCGGAAGCGACGACCCGTGAGGGCCGATGCGTCCGCGGTCTGGAACGCCCCCGTGAGCATCAGCTCCGCCAGGGCGCGGGCCGCGGCGTGGCTCTGCATCACGCCTCGGCCGGAAAACGAGTGGATCTCGTAGACACCGGGCCGGTCGGGCACCGCGCCGAGCAGCGCGGAGTTGTCGGGGGAGAGCTCATAGAGCCCCGCCCACCCCCGGAGGTGCGTGAGTCGATCCATCGCGCTGCAACGCGCGGCCAGGCGTGGCCACACCTCCGCCTCGAAAAAGGCCGCGCCATCGTAGTGGAAGCGGTACCCGGCGGGCTCGTCCACCGGTGAGAATCCTGTAAGCACGAGCCCGTCGCCCTCCGGGTGGAAGTAGCAACCGGAGGTGTCCACCACCATGCCGCAGCCGCTCAGATCGATATCGCGGTAGGCCGCGACGCACAGTTGCCGGCGCACGGCGCGGCACGGCACCTCGTAGCCGAGCGCCCGCGCCACCTCCGCGGCCCATGGCCCGGCCGCGTTCACCACGCGCCGGCAGGTGATGATGCGCGGCTCCCCGGTCTGTGCGCCGCCGGTGAGGGCGCGTCGGCCGGCGGGCGCGTCGGCGTCCACCACCACCCGGGCGCGCATCGCCGGAGGCGATCCCGACAGGCCCACCAGGCGGTGCCGGTCCAGGAACCGCGCGCCGGCGCAACGCGCATGCCCGCGGTAGTGCTCACGGACCGCGTGGGGATCGACGAGGCCGTCATGCGGCGAGAACGTCGCACCCGCCATGCCCTCCAGGCGGTCGATGAAGCTCCAGCGCCGGGCCACCTGCGCGGGGGTCAGTTTCTCGACCTCGCGCCCGAAGCGATTCTGGAGGGCGACGTGGGCGAGGGCCCCGCGCCACAGGCCGGGGTCGTAGAGCCACAGGTACCCGCGGGGCCGAAAATGCAGCTCGGAGGCGTGGTCGGCGAAGTACGCGATCGTGCGGGCGCACAGGTCGATGTTCACCGGTTGCCACCAGGTGGCGCGCACCCCGCCGGCGTTGAGCTCGGACGACGAATGCACCCCGGCGAGATCCGGGTCGATGCAGACCACGCCGTCCTCGCCCATCCGGGCCAGGTGCATCGCCACGGCGCTCCCGATGAGTCCCGCGCCGACCACCAGCGTGTCCGCCCGCTCGCTCATGGTCCGATTGTGCCCCGCGACGGGGCCGGTCGGGTATGCTCCCGCGTCGTGAAGCACACCCTTTCGGTTCTGGTCGAGAACAAGCCGGGAGTCCTCTCCCGAGTGGCGGGACTGTTCACCCGACGCGGATTCAACATCGACTCACTTGCAGTGAGCCCCACCGAGGACCCCCTGAGGTCCCGGATGACGGTCACGGTCGATGCGAGTCAGTTCCCCGTGGAACAGATCGCCAAGCAGGTCGACAAGCTGATCAATGTGATCAAGATCCGCGATCTCGACCCGAACCTGGCCGTCTCGCGCGAGCTCGCACTCATCAAGGTGCGCGCCGACGCGACGAACCGGGGCGACGTCATCCAGCTGGTCGAGATCTTCGGCGGCCAGATCATCGATGTCACCACCGATTCGCTCACGGTCCAGATCGCGGGGGAGTCGGACGAGCTCGTGAACTTCGAGCAGCTCGTGCAGCCGTTCGGTGTCATCGAGCTGGTCAAGACCGGCGTCGTCGCCCTCGGGCGCGGCGCGTCCACGACCTAGCCGCCGAGCCCCCACACGTACGCACGACCGTCCGGTCGTGCCCCGACGACGAGTAGCGCAAGACCCGAAACGGAGCGCGAGATGTTCTACGACGACGACGCCGACCTCGGCCTGCTGTCCGGGAAGACCGTGGCCGTGATCGGCTACGGCAGCCAGGGCCACGCCCACGCCCTCAACCTCCGCGACTCGGGGGTGCAGGTGGTGGTGGGTCTGCGTCCCGGTTCGGCGTCCGCCGAGAAGGCCCGCCAGGAGAACCTCGAGGTGCTCTCGCCGCGCGACGCCGCCGCCAAGGGCGATCTCGTGATGATCCTCACCCCGGATGAACTCCAGGCGAAGATCTACCGCGAGGACATCGAGCCCGGGCTGGTCGCCGGCAACGCGCTGCTGTTCGCCCATGGGTTCGCGATCCACTTCGGCCAGGTCGTGGCGCCCGCCGGCGTCGACGTGATCATGTGTGCCCCCAAGGGCCCGGGTCACCTGGTCCGGCGCACGTACACCGAGGGCGCCGGCACGCCCGGTCTCGTTGCCGTCGCCCAGGACGCGACCGGCGACGCCAAGGGCCTGGCCCTCGCGTACGCCAAGGGCAGCGGCTGCACTCGCGCCGGGGTCATCGAGACCACCTTCGCCGAGGAGACCGAGACCGACCTCTTCGGCGAGCAGGTCGTGCTGTGCGGCGGCCTCTCCGAGCTTGTCCGCGCCGGGTTCGACACGCTGGTGGAGGCCGGGTACAACCCCGACCTCGCCTACTTCGAGTGCCTGCACGAGCTCAAGCTCATCGTGGACCTGATCTACGAGAAGGGCATCGCGGGCATGCGGTACTCCATCTCGAACACGGCCGAATACGGCGACCTCTCCCGCGGCCGGCGAATCATCACCGACGAGACCCGCGCGGAGATGAAGAAGGTCCTCGCCGAGATCCAGAACGGCGAATTCGCCAAGGAGTGGCTCCTGGAGAACCAGGTCGGCCGGCCCACCTTCAACGCGATCGCGCGCCGCCAGGGCGAGCACAAGATCGAGGAGGTCGGCAAGCGCCTGCGCGGGATGATGAGCTGGATCGACGACAGCGAGGACTTCTAGTCCCACGACAGACCACGGCACGGCCACGCGGAACGGAGTCGAGACCCTGAGCCCCGAGACGACACCCAGCACGCAGGCCGCCACCGCTCCGGTGAGCGTCGGCGCCCTGAAGAGCACCCTCATGGTGCCGGGACCCACGCCCCTGCCGCCCAGCGTGCAGGCGGCGGGGTCGCGTCCGATCATCTACGCCCGCAGCGGCGAGTTCGTCGCGATCTGGGAGGACATGGCGGCCCGGCTGGCGCGCGTGTTCCAGACCGAGGGTGAGGTCCTCATCTACGCCGCGTCGGGGACGGGCGCGATGTCGTCCGCCGTGGCGAACCTGGCCGCGCCGGGCGAGCGGGTGCTCGTGGCGTCGTGCGGCCACTTCGGCAATCGCTGGGCCTCCATCGCGAAGGACCACGGCCTCGATGTGGCGCACGTCGAGGGGGAGTGGGGTCGGCCGGTGGACCCCCAGGCCGTCGCCGATGCCCTGGCCGCCGAGCCGGGGATCGAGGTGGTCTTCACCACCCACAGTGAGACGTCGACCGGCGCGGTCTCGGACCTGCCGGCGCTGCGTGAGGCGGTGGGCGACCGGATCCTCGTGGTCGACGCCGTCTCGGGGCTGGGCGTCGTGGACCTGCCCAAGGACCGCTGGGGCATCGACGTGGTCGTCTCGGGCTCGCAGAAGGGGCTGATGACCCCGCCCGGCCTGGCCTTCGTGGCCGCGAACGATCGGGCCCTCGACCGGTCCGCCGCGCTCGGTCCGGGCGGCTTCTACCTCGACTGGGAGCGCACCCGTAAGGGGCAGAACGCGACCCCGCCGCGGACGGCGTTCACGCCGCCGGTCACGCTGGTGGCACAGCTGCAGGCCGCGCTGGCGAACATCGAGGACGAGGGGCTCCAGAATGTGTTCGAGCGCCACCGCGTGCTGGGGCGCATGTGCCGGGCCGGGGTCAGCGCCCTGGGCCTGGAACTGCTGGGCCCCGAGAACCCGGAGGCGAATGTCGTGACGGCGTTCCGCGTCCCGGAGGGTGTCGGCGGCAAGGCCATCCCCACCGGCATGCGCGACCGGTTCGGCATCACGATCGCCGGCGGGCAGGGCAAGCTGTCGGGCCAGATTTGCCGCTTCGGCCACTGCGGCTACTACGACTACCGCGACATCATCACCGCCCTGGGTGCGCTCGAGCTGGTCCTCACGGATCTGGGCCACCCGGTGGAGCTCGGCGCGGGAGTCGGTGCGGCGCAGCGGGTGATGGCCGAGGCGATGGGGGCGACGGCATGAGCTCGGACCTGCGGGTGCTCGTGGCGGAGAAGATCGCCCCGGGCGGGGTGGACTACCTCTCCGAACGGTTCGACGTGGATGTGAAGCTCGGGCAGGACCCGGATGCGCTGGCCCGCATCATCGGGGACTACGACGCCATCGTGGTGCGCAGCGCCACGCAGGTGACCGCCGATCTCATCGGCGCCGGCGACCGCCTGAAGGTGGTCGGTCGCGCCGGCACCGGCGTGGACAACGTCGACGTCGAGGCCGCCACGCGGCGCGGCATCATCGTGTGCAACGCGGCGGGGTCGAACTCCCTGTCGGCGGCCGAGCACGCGATCGCGCTCATGCTCGCGCAGGCGCGCAACATCGCGCCGGCGCACCAGGCGCTGGTCGCCGGCCGGTGGGACCGCTCCAAGTACGGCGGCATCGAGATCACGGGCAAGACCCTCGGCGTGCTCGGCTTCGGCCGCATCGGTCAGATGGTCGCCGAGCGGGCCAAGGGCCTCGGCATGCATGTGATCGCCTACGACCCGTTCGTCACCGAGGGGCGCTACCGGGAGCTCGGCGTCGACCACGCGGCCACTCCTGACGACCTTTACGCGGTGGCCGACTTCGTCACGCTGCACCTGGCCTCCACCCCGGAGACGCGCGGCTCCATCGGCGCGGACGTCTTCGCGAAGATGAAGCCCGGCGCACGGCTCATCAACGCCGCCCGCGGTGACATCGTCGACACCGACGCGCTGGTCGCCGCCATCGAGAGCGGCCACCTCGGCGGCGCCGGCATCGACGTGTTCCCCCAGGAGCCGACCACCGCCAGCCCGCTGTTCGGGCTACCGGGCGTGGTCGTCACCCCCCACCTCGGGGCGTCGACCTCCGAGGCGCAGGACCGCGCCGGCGTGGTCGTGGCCGAGCAGGTGGCCGCCGCCCTCACCGGCGGGGTGGTCACTTCGGCGGTGAACATCCCGGCCGTCGGTCCCGAGGCCCTGGAGGTGTTGGGTCCGTTCCTGCCGCTGGCCGGACAGCTCGCCCGCCTGCTGGTGGTGCTCTCCGACGACCTCGAGTCGCCGATCGAGATCTCCTATGAGGGGCAGTTGGCCAACCTGGACACGCGCCTGCTCACCTCCTCGGTGCTGGCCGGCGTCCTGGCCGGGCGGGTGGACGACGCGGTGAACATCGTGAACGCCGGGTCCCTCGCCGCCGAGCGGGGCATCCAGTGGACCGAGACCACGACGCCCCAGGCGCGCGACTACACCAACCGGCTGACGCTGCGCAGCGGGGATGTGAGCGTGGGTGGCACCACGGTGGGCACGTCAGCCCGCCCGCGGCTGGTGCTGGCGTTCGATCAGGAGATCGACATCGAGCTGGCGTCCAACATCGGCATCCTGCGCTACCGCGATGTCCCGGGCCAGATCGGGCGGGTCGGCACGATCCTGGGCGAGGAGAACGTGAACATCGCCTCGGCGGCGGTCTCGCGTTCGGGCGTCGACGGCAACGCTGTGATGGCGGTCACGGTCGATTCGCCCGTCGGGCGATCGGTGGCCCAGCGCATCGCGGCGCTCGACAACTTCACCGACGCCCGGTTCGCGGACCTCTCGGGGAGCTGACCGCACCATGATCGGGACGGGGGCGGTCCTGGCCAGCGCAGCCTTCGCGGCGCTCGGCCTTACGGGATCGGCCCCCGCAGCCCCGGCGCAGACCGCGGCCGACGCCATCGGCCCGGTGAATCCGCAGCGCCGGATCGTGGAGGTGTCATCCGACGTGCCGGACGGTGTCCGCGCCGTCCGGTTGCGCGTCAGCCTGCCGCGGGGCACCACGGTGGCACTGGGACCGGTCACCCGGGTCGGCGGGGCCGGCCCGGTGACGCTCACCTGGAACGGGCGACGCGGCGTCGGTGCCGGGGGTGCGTTCGTGCCGGACGGGCGCTACGTGCTGGGGGTGGAGGCCGCGGGTGCCCGGCGCCTCCCCGCCAGCCCCTCCGAGGTGCTGGTGGACCGACACGGGCCGAGGGTCCGGGCATCGGCGCCCGAGCCGATGATCCCGGACCGGCGCACGCCGGCGGTGCGACTGACCGTGCGCGACCGCGACTGGGTGCGCGGCGGACCGGTGCAGGTGCGCCTGATCGTCAGCACGCGGGCGGGCCGGACGCTCGGCGCCGGCGCGTGGCAGGACGCCGCGGCATCCGTGGACCTGCCGGCCAAGGTGCTCCGGTCGGCCAGATCCGGGCCGGTGCGCGTGACGGTGCGCAGCCGTGACTCCGCGGGCAACACCGGCGCGCCGGCGCGGACCATGGTGGCGCTGCCCGGGCCCGTCGGAGCGCCGCGCACGATGACGCGCGTCACCACGCGCGCGCGCCTGGTGGCCCTCACCATCGACGACGGGTACGACGCCTCGGCGATGTCGTCGATGGTGGACACCGCCGTGCGGATGCGGGCGCCCCTGATGTTCTGCATCAACGGCCGGGTGGTGGGCACCTATGGCACCGCGCTGCGGGCGAAGCTACGCCGCGCCGCCGCCGACGGCTGGGTGGAGGCCTGCAACCACGGCTACTCGCACGAGACCGGGGCCGGCACCTCCCGGGCATCCGCGCGGGCCGACCTCACGGGGAACGTGGGATGGGACCGGCTGGTGGGGCAGAGCAGCATCCCCTTCTACCGTCCGCCCTACGGCGCCGTCGGCCCCGGCATCCTCGCCGCCGCCGGCGAACTGGGCTACCGCAACGTCCTGCTGTGGGACGTCGACACCAACGACTGGCAGCACCGCAACGCGTCGCGCACCGTCTCCAGCGTGCTGGGGAACGCCCGCGCCGGATCGATCGTGCTGATGCACGCCATCCCGTCGTCCGCGTCGGCGCTGCCGCAGATCATCTCCGGGCTGCGGGCGCGCGGACTCGAGCCGGCCGGGATGGGCGACCTGCTCGCCGCGGGGCGCCCGGCCCGCTGACGGACCGCCCCGGCGGCTCGTCGAGGTGCTCAGGGCCGGATGACGACGGGGACCTGCACCAGGCACTCCAGCGCGCCGTCCTTCGCCGACGCGGACCATGCCTCCAGCATCACGCGCTGCGGCGCCGGGACCGAGTGCGGCAGTGGGCCGCCCCAGCGGCCGGGGCGCGACAGTCCCGAGAAATCCGGCCCGAACACGGCACCCACGGCGGTGCGCGGGCGCAGCGAGATCGTGTTCTCACCCGCGTCCGCGGCGCGCAGGGACGTCACGACCGTGTGCTCGAACAGCGGCCGCAGCTCCAGGCCCCGCACCCGCGGCGACGCCCCGCCGCGCCATGTGGTGAGGCGCAGGCACCCGTCATCGCGGATCGTCGCCGCCGACGCCGTGGTGGCCCGCCACAGGTCCACCACGAGATGACGCCGGTCGCCCGAGACGCGGTACGAGACGAACTTGAACCGTCCGGCGGGGGCCTGCGCCACCGCCAGGATCGAGCCGGGGCGGCGCACGATCCGCACCGTCACGCCGGCGCGGGTCGTCGGCGCGGCGACCGACGTGATGCCGGCGCCGTTCACCCGCACGCTGGCGCGTCCGTCGCCCGGCGAGGGGTCGGGCGAGTCGACCTGGCGCTCCAATCCGCTGAGCGTGCCGCCGGCGAAGGCGATCACGACGCGCTCGGAGGCCGGGCGCGCCCGCAGATCGATGTCGGTGGCGCGCAGCGCGGCCTGGGCCGCGGCGGGGACCACGAGGCCGCCGGCGACCAACCCGGCGAGGATGAGGGCGGAGCGCGGGGCGCGTCCGCGCGGCGATGGTGTGGA
>JBIQJW010000155.1:0-5455 GCA_044507145.1 Actinomycetota bacterium | reverse complement strand
CGTCCAGGATGATGAAGCTGTCGTTGAGGGTGCGCCCGCGCATGAACGCCAGGGGCGCCACCTCGATCTGCCCGCGCTCGAACAGCGCCTCGACCCGCTCGGCCTCGAGCATGTCGTAGAGCGCGTCGAACAGGGGCCTCAGGTACGGGTCGACCTTCGCGGCGAGATCCCCGGGCAGGAAGCCCAGGCGCTCGCCGGCCTCCACCGCCGGACGGGTGAGGATGATGCGCCCCACCTCGCGGCGCACCAGCGCGGCGGTGGCGAGGGCCACCGCCAGGTAGGTCTTGCCGGTGCCGGCCGGGCCGACGCCGAAGGTGATGGTGTGCTCGCGGATGGCGTCGACGTAGCGCTTCTGCCCCATCGTGCGCGGGGTCACCGACCCGTTGCGGCTACGCCACACCACGTCGTCCAGGATCGCGCCGGCCGGCGTGGACACCTCCACGGCATCCGCCACGGCCTCCACGGTGGCCGGGGCCAGGGTCCGCCCGCCCGCCACCAGAGCCTCGAGCTGTTCCACCACGCCCACGGCCACCTCCACGGCGTCGGCGGCGCCCGACAGGGTCACGCGGTTGCCGCGCAGGCCGACATCCACGCCCAGCCGCTCCTGCAGCGCGTGCAGCACCTGGTCGTGTTCGCCGGCCAGTTCCACCGAGACGGCGTCGTGCACCTCCAAGGAGCGCGAGACGCGCTCGGAGGGATCGATCTCGCTCACATGTTCTCGGATAGCCGTTCTCCGCCCAGGATGTGCCAGTGCAGGTGGAAGACGCTCTGACGGGCGTCCTCTCCGTGGTTCGTGGTGACACGGTAGCCGGATCCGTCCAGGCCGAGGTCGTGCGCCACCTTCGCGATGAACGGCGTCATCCGCGCCCGCTCGTCGTCGCTCAGGCCGGCGACGCCGGCGAGGGACGCGACATGCCGCTCGGGGATCACGAGGACGTGCACCGGCGCCTTGGGCGCGATGTCACGGAACGCGACGAAACCGTCGCCGCGGGCCTCGATGGTCGCCGGGATCTCCCCGGCCACCAGACGGCAGAACAGGCACGACGAATCGGTGCTCACTGGATCCTCCCCTGAAGGTGCTGGCCGGCCATCGCCGCGATGCGCACGGGGACCGCCTCGCCGGGTTCCCCCACCCCGTCGTCCACGACGATGCGGGTGTAGTCGTGGCCGTACCCGGTGATGGTTCCGTCGTCGTGCCGCGTCTCGAGGAGCACGACGTCATCGGTGCCCACGCGCGAGCGGCGGTGGGCGAATCCCAGGCGGTCGGAGATGTCGCGCAGCCGGGCCCCGCGCTCGCGCAGCACCGCGGGGTCGAGATGGCCGTCCATCTCCGCCGCCGGGGTGCCGGGGCGCGGCGAGTACGGGAACACGTGCACCTTGCTCATCCCCAGCTCCTGCACCAGCCCCGCGGTGGCGAGGAAGGCGTCCTCGTCCTCCCCGGGGAACCCCACGATCACGTCGGTGGTGAGGTTGAGCCCCGGAATGGTCGCCCGCGCGCGTCCGCAGGCGTCGCGGTACTCCTCCACCGTGTACGAGCGGCGCATCGCCGCGAGCACGCCGGGGTCGCCCGACTGCAGCGGGATGTGCATGTGGGTGCCCACCGTGGGGGTGGTGGCCATGGCCGCCAACAGGTCGTCGGTGACGTCGCCCGGTTCGATCGACGAGATCCGCAGGCGCACCAGGCCCTGCAGGCGTCCGAGCACGCGCACCAGCTCCGCCAGCGTCGCCCCCGAGGCCGGGTCGCGGTAGGTGCCGATGTTGATGCCGGTGAGCACCAACTCCGGGTGGCCCTCATCGAGCCGCCGGCGGCCGTCGGCGAGGATGCGCGCGAGCGGTCGGCTCTCCGCCCCGCCGCGGGTGGTGGGGATGATGCAGAAGGCGCAGCGGTGGTCGCAGCCGTTCTGCACCTTCAGGAACGCCCGCGTGCGCCCGCGCGCCGGCGGCGCGTCGTCGGCGCAGGCGACATCGCGGCCACCGCCCAGGTGCTCCACGATCTCGGCGGCGGCCCGGTCGGCGGAGCCCGGCAGGGTGGTCACGGACGGGCCCGCGAACTGCTGGGAGTTCAGGTTCACAGCGCACCCGGACACGAACACCCGGCCGGCGCGAGCCCCCCGGTTCGCCTGGCGCCGGCTCTTCTTCTCCGCCTCCACGGTAAGGGCACAGGTGTTCACCACGTGCACCTCGGCGGCGTCGGCGGTGGTCTCCACGTGGCCGGCGTCGATCAGCGCGTCACGGATCAGCGATGCGTCGGCCTGGCTGACCTTGCACCCCAGGAAGCGCACGCTGAAGCGCGCCATCAGGCACCCCCCAGCGCACCGGCGGCCGCGCAGGCCAGGGTGGCCGCCGCGATCGCCGCGGTCTCGGCGCGCAGCACGGCGTCCCCCATGCCGCACACCGTCCACCCGGCGTCGGCGGCCCCGTCCACCTCGGCGCGGTCGAACCCCGCCTCGGGCCCCACCAGGATCGTGAGCGGCCCGTCACCGGGGCGGACCCGCGCGAGCCGCCGCCCGAGGGGTTCCTCCCCGGCGGGATCGATGAGGATGCCCATGGCGGCGGGTGTGTCGGCCACGATCGCCGCGAACGGTACCAACCCGTGCACGCGCATGAGCTGCGCCCGGCCGCACTGGCGTGCGGCGGCCGCCGCGACGCGCTCGAGGCGCTCCTTCCGGCGCACCCATGCCGCGGGGTCCGGCGCGCGGCGCACGCGCGCGGTGTGGACCACCGCCAAATCCGACACGCCAAGCTCGGCGCCCTTCTGGACCACCAGGTCCAGCCCGCCCGAGTCCAGCAGCCCCACCGCCAGGCGCACCGGCGCGGGCGCCGGCGCGGGGCGGGGATCGCCCACCTGCACCACCACGGCGTCGGGATCGCATGCCACCACCGTCGCGGCCCAGAGCCCACCGGCGCCGTCGATCAGTTCCACCGCGTCGCCCACGGCCCGCCGCACCACGCGGCGGCAGTGGTGGGCGTCGTCGTCGCCCAGGTGCAGACGGTCGCCGGGGCGCGGTTCGCCGGGGGCCAGATAGCGGAAGGTATGCCTCACGGACGGCCCAGGCGCACGGTGGTCCACCCGTCGTCCTCCACGCGCTCGGCCTCACGCAACCCGATGGGCGCGAACAGTCCGGCGGCCTCGTCGGCCTCGTGGGGCCGCAGTCCGGAGAGGACCATGTGCCTGGGCGCGGGATCGGGCAGCGAATCGGCCAGGATCCGCAGCACCGTGATGGTGAGGTTCGCCATCACCACATCGGCCGCGGGCAGGCGGTCGCACCCGATCATGCGCCGCCCCACCGCCAGTCCCACGCCGTTGACGCGGGCGTTGGCAAGGGTGGCATCCACGGCCAGCGGGTCGGCGTCGATCGCCCACACCGGGTCGAAGCCCAGACGCCGGGCCGCGATGGCCAGGACGCCCGTGCCGCAGCCGGCATCCAGCAGCGACCCACGCGCGTCGCGGGCGAGCGCCACCAGCATCGACAGGCAGGCCCGGGTGGTGCCGTGCTGCGCCGTCCCGAAGGCCATGCCGGGGTCGATCTGCACGTCCAGCAGACCGGGGTGCGGTTCGGTCCACGGGGGGCGCACCACCAGGGTGTCCGCAACGGCCACCGGCCGGTGGAACGCGCGCATCGCGGTGCGCCAGTCGTCGTCCTGGGGCTCGGCCCACACCTCGGCACCGATGCCGGCGGCACGCAGGCGCTCCGCCACGGCGTCGGGATCGACACCGGCGGCCGGAACCCAGAACTCGAGCAGCACGCGGTCGCCGTCGGACCGCTCCCGGCACCCGGCGCCCAGCAGCGCACATGCCTCGGCGGCGGCCCACTCCGCCTGATCCCCCGCGACACGGACCGTCAGGCGCGCGAGCGCCCCGGCGCCGGCGTCAGCGGAAGGCGTGCTTGAGCCTGTCGAAGAAACCCTCGTCCTCGCGATAGCTGCGCGCGTCAAGGCGCTCGGCGAGCTCCTCCACGGCGCGCCGCGGCTCCTCGGCGGTCACCTTCGGGATGCGCACCTCCACCACCACGCGCTGGTCGCCCTTGCCGCGACCGCGGATGGCGGGGAAGCCGCGCCCGCGCAGCACGAACTCGTCGCCCGGCTGGGTGCCGGCGCGCAGTTCCACCTCGGCCTCGCCGTCGACGGTGGGCACCGTCACGGTGGCGCCCAGCATCGCGTCGGTCACCGGCACGGCCACGCGGGTGACGATGTCCAGGCCGTCGCGTTGGAAGCGGGGGTCGTCGGCCACCGCGACCTGCACGTACAGGTCGCCGGGCTCGGAGCCCCGCGGCCCGGCGGCACCGCGGCCGGTCACGCGGATGCGCTGCCCGTGGTCGATGCCGGCGGGGATGTCGATGTCGACGCTGCGCCGGGTGCGCCGGCGGCCGGCGCCGCGGCAGTCGCGGCACGGCTCGCTGGGGATGTCACCGGCGCCGTCACACCGCGGGCACACGGTGGCGCGCACGAACTGGCCGAACGGTCCGCGGGTGACCTGGCGAACCTCGCCGGCGCCGCCACAGGTGTCACAGCTCTCCACCGTCGCCCCCGGCGCGGCGCCGGTGCCCTCACAGGTGTCGCACGCCCCGATGGCCTCGAACTCGAGCGTCCGCGACACGCCGGCCGCGGATTCGGCGAAGCTGATCTCCACCGCGATGCCGATGTCGTCGCCCTGGGCGGGCCCGCGCTGCCCGAAGCCGCCGAATCCGGCGTTGCCCAGCAGCGAGTCGAACAGGTCCTGGAATGAGGCGAAGCCGCTGAAGTCCGGCCCAGGGCCACCCTGGCCGCGCAGGCCCTCCTCGCCGTAGCGGTCGTACACGGACCGGCGCTGCGGATCCGACAGCGTCTCGTACGCGGTGGCCAGCTGCTTGAACTGCGCCTCCGCGTCCGGATCCGGGTTCACATCGGGGTGCAGCTCGCGCGCCCGCCGGCGGAAGGCCTTCTTGATCTGCGCCTCGTCGGCGTCGCGCTCGACGCCCAGCAGCTCGTAGTAATCGCTCGCCATATCAGCGGTCCAGTTTAGTGACGCGGCGATGCTCGTGCCCACCCCGTGGCCCGGGTCCCGTCACCGCGGCGGTGACGGGACCCGGCCGCGCCGGTCCGGTCAGCCGGCGCGCGACATCCGGTCCATCAGCGTGGCCATGTCGATGCCGCAGTCGCTGAAGATGGACATGATCTCCCCGCCCATGATCGAGCTCATGTCGCTCATGTCGCCGACCTCACCCAGCTTCATCGCCTTGTCCAGGACGCAGCGCGCCTCGCCGTCGGTGAATCCCAGCGAATCCTTATAGAACGCGATGGCGGCCTCCATGGCCTCGGCCTCCGGGTCGCCGCCGGAGGGCACGGCCGGGGTGGCCGGCGTGGCCGGCGCGTCGGTGGTGCCGGCGACCGGCGGGTCGGCCGGCGCCGCGTCGGTCGTGGGATCGGCGGTGGGGTCGGCGGGCACCGTGGTGGTCACGGTCACCGTGGCCGGGGT
>JBIQJW010000154.1:0-5475 GCA_044507145.1 Actinomycetota bacterium | reverse complement strand
TACCTCACGGCCCGGGAGAACATGCTGGTGGTCGACGAGTTGGGCCGACGCGACCGGCGTCGCGCCCGCGAGCGCGCCGACCGGCTGCTGGAGGACCTCGGAATGGAGCATCGGGCGGGCAACCTCCCGGCGCAGCTCTCGGGCGGTGAGCGTCAGCGCATCGCGATCGGCCGGGCCCTCATGAACGAGCCGGCGCTGGTGCTGGTGGACGAACCCACATCCGCGTTGGATACCAAGCTGGGCGAACAGGTGATGGAGCTGATGCGCGACCGGATCAAGTCCAGCGGCACCGCCGCCGTGGTGGTGACCCACGACCGCCGGATGACCCGCTACTGCGACCGCACGGTCGAGATCGTGGACGGTGTGCTCACCGCCGGCCCGGGCGACGACGCATCGGAGCCGGACAGCGAGCCCGCCGCGCGCTAGCGTCGTCGTATGGATGACGCCGCACCCTCCTCGGCCGTGATGACCTGCGCGGTGTGCGGTGAACGCATCCGCCCCGGCCGGGCGCCCGGCACGTACACGCACGTCGCGCGGCTTCTGGCGGCGTGCGACATGGACGGCGACCACCGCCCCACGCCGGCGACGCCGCCGCCCACCGTCCCGGACGCTACGGAGCCCCGTCCGGCCTGACCCCGGGCCGCGGGTCGTCCTCGGCGTCGCCGGTCGCGGCGGTCTGGGCGAGGGCGTCGCGCACCGGCTCGGGCAACGCCGCCATCGGCGCGACGGTGCCCGGCAGGGGACGGTCCGGGCCGAACGGCCGCTCGAAACACCACTCCATGATCGCGTCGGCGTCGTGGGCGGCCAGCGTGTCGAACTCCACACCCACGATGCGGCGATCCGGTGCGCGGCCGGGCCGCACCGACAGCACGGTGCAGCGGGCGCGGACGGGCACGGCGAGGGCCAGGTGCAGGTCCCACCGGTCCCCGCGCTCCGGGGTGCCGGCGATCGAAAGCTGTGCGCCGTGACGCGCGAGGTCCAGCACCTCGGCCGCCTGCCCCGGCGTGTCCCCGGCGGGACCGTAGACCGCATCCAGACGGGCCGGGAAGCGGTGGTCCCGGCGCCGGTGGCGCACGGTGCGCGCCCACACCACCACCATCGCGATCAGGGTGATGTTGGCGACCGCCCACGCGGAGGTCACCACCAGCGCCCCGATGGGCAGGCGTCCGGGAAGGTGCAGCACCTGGGCGCACGCCTGGTAGGCGAGCGCGGCCACCGTCGCCGCGGCCAGCGCGAGCGGGAGGCGCAGCGCGCGGCGCATCACCCGGTCGGCGCGCGCACCCTTCGGCGTCACGGCGAATGAGTGCCGGCGGCCGGGGATGAACGAGGTGAGCGCCGAGATGTACGCCTCCATGCGCACGATGGAGTACCGCTCGGTCTCGATCATGCGGTACCGCCCGCGGGTGAGGGCGCGTGACGCGAGCGGTGTGAGGAGCAGTTGCGGCACGAAGATGAGGGCGTACATCAGCGGACCCGCCGCCACCGGCACCAGGCCGGTCGCGAGGACGGCAACCGGGGCGGCGAACAGCACCAGGCGCTGCAGGCCCTCGAGGAAGTGCAGGCAACTGGTGGTGTACTCCACGCGCTGGCGCCAGGTCAGACCGCGGCGCAGGAACGGTGTGTCACGGGCCAGCACCTGCAGGCAGCCCCGTGCCCAGCGCCCGCGCTGCACCACGAAGGCGCCGATCTCCTCCGGGGCCAGCCCCAGGGCCATGATCTCGGGGTGGTAGACGGTGCGCCAGCCGCGCGCCTGCATGCGCATGCTGGTGTGGAAGTCCTCGACCACGGTGTCCGTCACGACGCCGCCCACCTCGGAGAGCGCCGCCCGGCGGATCACGGACGGGCAGCCGCACCAGAAGGCGGAGTCGTGGCGGTCCTTGCCACGGCACACCGCGTCGAAGAAGACGCTCTGGTCGTGGTGCAGCGGGTCCTCGCCGCCGGGGGCGTGCTGGAACCCGCGGTTGTAGAACGTCTGCGGCGCCTGCACCAGCGCCACCCGTTCGTCGGCGAAGTACCCGAGCATCCGCTCCAGCAGTTCGGGCCGCGGCACATGGTCGGCGTCCAGCGTCACCACGAACTGGGCGTCCACGTGGGCCAGCGCATTGTTCAGGTTCCCCGCCTTCGCATGACGGCGCGGAGCGGGCCGCGTGAGGTACCGCACCCCCAGATCGGCGCACATCCGGCGCACCCACTCGCGGTCGCCGTCGTCCAGCACCCACACCTGCGCCGCCGGGGCGTGTCGCACGCGGGTGGCGCCGACCACGGTCGGGCGCAGGATGTCCTCCGACTCGTTATAGGTCGCGATGAGGATCGCCACGGTGGGCCCCGGCAGCGGTGCCGGGACGGGACGATCCGAGAGCGCCCAGCACGAGAAGGCCAGCAGGGCCAGCATCAGCAGCGCGTAGGTCTCGGCCAGGGCGAGCGGCACCCCGACCCCGAGGGCCGCTCCGTCGAGGGTGAAGCCCCACCGCCACCCCAGATACACGACGCCGGCCAGCAGGGCGGCGACCACCAGGATCCGTGTGGCCGGCGCCATCCGCTGCACCGGCGGCCGGTCGGCGCGGCGACGGGCGCGGCGCGTGGTGGTCTTCTGGAGTTCGGGCATCGCGGCCTCTGGTGTCGGCATCCGTGCGGCGGCCGCCGCACGGATCCATCTCGGCCGGGCGCGCGTCGTCTCGAGTCGCGGGGCAGGGTGGGCGCCGCCGCCGGACCATCGGCCTCGAAGAAATGCGCGAACGACACCGGCGGGACGGTGAACGTCACTCCTGGCCGGCGGGCCGGTGCCAGCATTCGGGCGCGCCGCTAGATTCGCGGCGTGATGTCGAACGGCCTCCGAGCGGCGCGTGAGCGCGCCGGACTGAGCCAGGCGGACCTGGCCGACCGGGTCGGTGTGAGCCGGCAGATGGTCGGCGCCGTGGAGGCCGGGCGCAACGTCCCGGCGGTCGACGCCGCCCTGCGGATGGCGACCGCACTCGGAACCTCGGTGGAGGCGCTGTTCGGCACCGGATCGCATGGCCCCGTCACGGTCCTGGGCGGGGCGCCGGCGGAGGGGGCCCGGGTGGTCGTGTGCCGCGTGGGGGACCTGCCGGTGGTCGCGCCGGTGGGCGGCCTGAGCGCCGGGGACGCCGCGTGGGCGGTACCCGACGCGCTCATCCAGGGCGGTGAGGTGCGGATGCTGCCGGGCGCCGCGACGGGTGGCTTCATGGTGGCGGGCTGCGATCCGGTGCTGGGGCTGTGGGCGACGATGCTCGCGCGCGGCGCTCGGCGGCTGGTGGCCGTGGAGGCGACCAGCCACGAGGCCGCCGGCGCGCTGGCCGCAGGGCGCCTGCATGCGGCCCTGGTGCACGCACCGCAGGGCCGGGCGGGCGTCGACGTCCCGACCGGTGTCCACCGGATCCATGTGGCCCGCTGGCAGGTGGGGCTCGGCGCCGCGGGGGCGCCGGCGGGCGACATTCTGGAGCGCGTCCTCGACGGATCGCTGGGCCTCATCCAGCGCGCGGCCACCGCCGCCAGCCAGCGGGCGTTCGAGCGCGCCGCCGCCGGCGCGGGGGCGTCGGTGCCGGCCGCCGGCCGGCGCGCCTCGGGACACATCGATGCCGCGCGCACCGCCGCCATCGCCGGCTGCGCGGCGATCACGTTCGAGCCGGCGGCACGGCAGGCCGGTCTCACGTTCGCGCCGCTCGAGACACACGACGTGGAGCTCTGGATCGACGACCGCTGGGCGGACCACCCGACCGCACGCGCGCTGTGCGACCTCATCGGATCGGCCGCCTTCGGCCGACGGGTGGGGCTGATCGGCGGATACGATATGGAGGGCAGCGGCACCCGGCGATCCCAGCAACGTCCCCGATCCACACCCTCGTCGGGAGCTCAGCCGGCGTGAGGAACCCGGTGCGATCCGGGCGAGCCGTCGCGACCGTGGTCGGGATCGCGGTGATCGCCGTGGGCGGCGGGTGGTTCCTGGCAGCGGGTTCGGGCACATCGTTGGACGATGCGGCGCCCTCGACCGCGCCGCATGACCGGTCACGGCCGGTGGTGTTCGCGGCCGCATCCCTCTCCGAGTCGTTCCCACGCATTCATCCGGAGGCCGACTTCAGCTTCGCGGGATCGCAGACCCTCGCATTCCAGATCCGCCAGGGCGCCCCGGCCGACGTCTTCGCGTCCGCCTCTCCGGTCGACACACAGGCGCTGTACCGCGAGGGGCTCATCGAGAAGCCCCGCACCCTGGTCTTCAACCGGCTGGTGATGATCACGCCGCGCTCCAATCCGGCGCGCCTGCGGCGCGTCTTCGATGTGAACCGCGACGGCGTGAAGCTGGTGGTGGCCAACGACACGGTGCCGGTGGGTGCCTACACGCGCACCGTCCTGCGCAACCTCGGTCTCTCACGTGCGCTGCGCAACGTGGTGAGCCAGGAGGCGGACGTGAAGGGCGTGGTGGGGAAGGTGGCCCTGGGTGAGGCCGACGCCGGCTTCGTGTACGTCACCGACGCGCGGGCGGCGGGGCGGAGCGTGGCCCGGTTCGCGATCCCCACCTTCGCCCAGCCCACGGTCCGCTACGAGATCGCGGTGTTGCGCCGGAGCCGCAACCTGGGCGCCGCGCGGGCGTTCGTGGCGAAGACGGCCGCACCGCGAGGGCGCGCCGTGCTGAAGGCCGCGGGCTTCCGCCTGCCGGCGGCGAGCACGCCGGCGAGCCGGGCGGCGACGGGCGGACGCTGACCGTGACGCACCTGCCCGCGCCGCGTCCCCCGCGCCGCCGGCGGGTGCGGGCCTTCCCGGTGGTGGCCGCCGCGGCCGCGGCGCTTGCGCTGGCCTTCCTGGCGATCCCGGTGCTGGCGCTCTTCCTGCGCATCCCTCCCGGCCGCCTGATCGAGCAGTTGGGCAACGACGTGGTGATCGACGCCCTGACCGTCACGGCGAAGACCAACGCGATCGCCTTCGCCATCACCCTGATCGTGGGGACCCCCGCCGCCTACTTCCTCGCGACGCGTCGTTTCCCGGGACGCGCGCTGGTTCTCACCGTCCTGGAACTCCCCCTGGTGCTGCCCCCGGCGGTCGCCGGGATCGGCCTGCTCGCCGCGTTCGGACGGATGGGCCTGCTGGGTGAGCAGTTCGAGGCCCTGGGGATCACGATCGGGTTCACCCAGGCGGCCGTGGTGCTGGCGGTGCTGTTCGTGGCGGGGCCGTTCTATCTGCGCCAGGCCGTCGCTTCGTTCGAGGCCGTCGACCCGGATCTGGTGCTGGCGGCCCGCACCCTGGGCGCCGGTCCCGGCCGGGCGTTCTGGCGCATTGCCCTGCCGCTCGCATCCGGCGGTCTGGGCGCCGGGGCGGCGCTGTGCCTGGCCCGCGGGATCGGCGAGTTCGGTGCGACGATCATGTTCGCCGGCAGCCTCCAGGGCGTCACGCAGACCGTGACCCTGGCGATCTACCAGGAGTTCGACGCCGACTTCGACGTCGCGCTCGCGATCGGGGCCCTGC
>JBIQJW010000153.1:0-5479 GCA_044507145.1 Actinomycetota bacterium | reverse complement strand
GTCGGCGGGCCGCCGGGTGGTCGCCTTCTTCCCGGCCAGCATCGCGACGGCGAACATGCTGAGTGACAACGGCGCCAGCGACAGACCGGCCCCGAGGGCGTCGTACTCGAGCGTCATCTGCAGGAAGATCGGCAACGCGATCATCGCTCCGCCCAAGGTGATCTGCTGCAGCAGTTGCCCCGACACGCCCGCCGTGAAGTGCGGGAAGCGGAAGAGGTCCGGGTCGAGCAGGGTCACCGCGCCGGCGCGACTCCGCCGGCGCAGCCAGAACGCCAGCGATGCCATGCCGGCGGCACCGATCGCCATGATCAGCCCCACGTACTCGCCGCCCTCCTGCCAGACCAGGATCCCGAGGACCAGTCCGCCCATGCCCACCACCGACAGGGCGGCCCCCACCAGGTCGATCTCGCGCGGCCCCGTGTACGGGACGTCGCGGACCATCCGCACCCCGCACAGCACCACGGCGATGACCACGACCTCCAACAGGAACCCCACCCGCCACGACAGATAGGTGGTGAGGAAGCCACCCAGAAGCGGCCCCACCGCGGCGGCGATCGCCGCCGACGCCCCCACCAGCGCGTAGGCCCGCTTGCGCGCGGCCCCCTCGAAGTTGCCGTGGATGAGCGACTGCATCGCCGGCAGCAGCAGGGAGGCGCCGAGCCCTCCGAGGATGGCCCAGAACACGATGATCGCCCGAAGATCCCGGGCCAGCGTCATGGCGAGGGCACCCGTGGCGTAGGCGAGCAGCCCCGCCACGTAGGCACGGCGCCGCCCGATCAGGTCGCCCACCTTGCTGCTGATGAGGATGAACGCCGCCGACACCAGCGCCTCCAGTGCGATGGCCGACTGCACGCCGCTCACCGTCGTGTCCAGGTCCTCGACCACCGCGGAGATCGACACGTTCATCAGGGATGTGTCGACCACCAGCACGAACATCGCCATGGCCAGAAGGAGGGCGAGGAATCGGTGGCCCTCCGCCCCCTCGGATGTGCCCGGGTCGTCGCGCTCGTCCACAGGTGCTCCGCCTCCTGCCCGCGCGCCGTCCGGTCAGGCGGCCGCCGACCCGAGGGCGTGTGCCTTCACCGCCTCGAACTCGGCCTGTGTGATCGCGCCCGCGTCGAGCAGTTCCTTCGCCTTCGCGATCTCCGTCGCGGGTCCGCCGGCGCCCGCCACCGCCTTCACCCGGGCGTCGAAGCCGGCCTGTGCGGCCTCGATGTCCGCCTCATTGCGCCGTTCCATGTGGCGGCCCTGGGTGATCAGGTAGATGAACACGCCGAGGAACGGGAGGACGATGACGAAGACCGTCCACAGCGTCTTCCCCCAGCCGCCGAGGTCGTGACGCCGGTACAGGTCGGTGAGCACGGTGATGAGCAGCCAGAACAGGAAGACCCAGGCGAAGAACACGCACATCGCCCAGAAGACGTCGAGGAATGACCAGTCCATCGTGGTGCCTCCTTGGTGAGGTCCGGGCCGGCACCGCCCGGCGATGTGACCGGGCATCTCCGCGCCGCCGGCGTGGATCCGGTCCGTCGCGCGACCGTCCACGGCGATGAAAATGCCTCGCACCCGACGAGGACGCATCACCCCGAGCGGGTGATCGGACCACCGCGGGGTACCGTTCCACGAATCGCGGAGGAGACCGGCCCGGGACGTGGTGCGGTGCCGATGGCGTGCGCGGCCTGCGCGGGTTTACGATCGGCTCGGCGGAACGTGACCGGTCGGCAAACCCGGCGGGAGTAGACCGGTGTCGCACTCGCAGGTCGCAGCGGGTCCCGGCAGGGAGCATGGGGCGATGGCACCCGTCCCCGGCGAACCCGCGATCGTGCTGGAGATGAAGCTGCACCCGCCCCGGCTGCGTCCGGGCCTCATACCGCGCGCCGGCCTGCTGGCGACCGCGCATACGCACGTGAGCGTCTGCGCGCCGCCCGGCTACGGAAAGACGACCCTCCTGGCGCAGTACGCCGGCGCCGCCGGACGCCCGGTCGTGTGGCTGTCGCTCGACGAATCCGACGACGATCCCGTTCTGCTGCTCCGCGAACTCGCGACGGCACTGGCACAGGTGACACCGATCCACCCGGCGGTGTTCCGCAGTCTGGACGGCGCCAACCCCGCCATCCGCCGGGTGGTGCTGCCGGGCTTGGTGAACGCACTGGGCGCCGGCGGCGCCGCGCTCATCCTTGACGATCTGCACCTGGTCCGGGACGAGCACAGCATGGAGGTGGTCGCGTTCCTGTGCGACCACGTCCCACCCGGGGCCCGGTTCCTCACCGCATCCCGCAGGGCGTCGCCACTCCCGCTGGCGCGCCCTCGCGCGCGAGGGGACCTGCGGGAGATGGACGCGCGCGATCTGGCCCTGAGCGATCCCGAGGTCCAGCGTCTGCTGCTCGCCGCCGGTGTCGGCGCCGGCCACGATGCACCCGCCGCCGTGATCGAACGCGCTGAGGGGTGGCCCGCGGTGATCGGCCTCGCCACCCTCGCCCTGGCCGATGCCGACGCGCAGGAGGAACCCCGGCCGGCAGACGACCGCGGCATCGTCGACTACCTGGGCGAGGAGCTGCTGTCGCGGCAACCCGCCGACCGGCTGTCGTTTCTCCTGCGCGCGTCCGTGCTGGAGCGCATCTCGGCTCCTCTGTGCGACGCCGTGCTGGAGCGGGACGACTCCGCGGCCATGATCGCCGACGTGGAGGAGGCCAATCTGTTCCTGCTGCCGCTGGATCGCGGCCGGCGCTGGTACCGGTTCCACCATCTCTTCCGCGACGTGCTGCGAGACGAGCTGGCGCGTCGGGACCCCGACGGCCTGGCCCCGCTGCACCGGCGCGCGGCCGCATGGTTCATGCACCATGGGCACCCCGAGGAGGCCCTGCGGCATGCCCTTGCCGGCGGGGATGTGACCGGCGCCGCCGCGATCGCGGTGCAGCACTCGGGTGGCCTGCTGAACGGCGGCCGCCACCTCACCGCACGTAACTGGGTCGACGCATTCACCGACGACGACATCTCCGGGTCGGCGCCGCTGGCACTGTCCTGCGCGATCACCGTGGGACTCCTCGGGGAGGTGCAGCGCGCGCGGCGGTACGTGGTGGCCGCGGAGACCGCACCCTGGAACGGCCCGGGCGCCCTGGGCGAGTCGACGCCCGAGGCTGCGCTGGCGCTGGTGAAGGCGCTGTTCGGGTGGGACGGCGCCCGGCGGATGCGCGCCCAGGCCAGGGTGGCCTATGACCTGGAGCCGGTCGGAGCGACCGCGCACGAGGCCGCGGCCCTGGCGATGGGGTGCGCCGCGGAGTTGCTGGGACACGGCACGGAGGCGATCGACTATCTGGAAGAGGCCGCGGCGCTCGGGCGCCGGCGCGCCGCCATCACGCTCATCGCCCAGGGGCAGATGGCACGCATCATGCTGGAGGCGGGTGCCCGCGGGGACGCACGACAACGGGCGCTCGACGGACTGGCACTGGCGGCCGATCTGCGGCTCGATGAACAGACCGTCAGCATCCTCCTGCATGCGACCGCCGCGGAGCTCACGGTCGCGGGCGCCGACGGCGACCGCGCTCGCCACCGGGAGCGGGCGCTGCGGCTGCTGCCGCGCACCGTCGCATTCCCGTGGCTGGGCATCCAGACCCGCATCATTCTGGCCCGTTCGGCCACGGCGCGCGGCGACCACGTCCTCGGCGGCGTCCTCCTCCAGGAGGCCCGGCGGACGCTCGACCGGCTCGCGGATCCGGGCACGCTGCCGGGCTTGCTCGCCCGCGAGGAGCGGGCCCTCGAGCGGGCCCTCGGCGGTGGCGGCGCCATCGCCGAACCCATCAGCACCGGCGAGCGCCGCGTGCTGGATCTCCTGCCCACGCACCTCTCACTCGAGGCGATCGGCGCCGAACTGCACATCTCGCGCAACACCGTGAAGGCCCACCTGCGGTCGGTGTACCGCAAGCTGGGGGTGTGCCGGCGCTCCGAGGCGGTCGAGGCCGCCCGGCGCCTGGCCCTGCTCGAGCACCGCCGGTGACCGTGAGAGCGCGACGGCGCGGCCCGGTCGACGGGAGCCGCCGTGGTTCACCCCATCGGGGTGACGCGCCATGGCGCCGGAGCGTTCAGGCTCACAGCCATCTGCATCCGACGAGATGAGGAGCGCCATGGGCACCGCCGCCACCCCGCGGATGTCCGATGAGGACGTCGCAGCCCTCCTTGCGTTGACCAAAGGGGCAGACAGTGTCGAGCTGAAGCTCACGGTGCCGGTATCGGATCGGAGCCGCGCGGGGGCGGCGCTGGGCGTGGACCCCCTGGACGGACAGATCCGACAGGTCTACTTCTTCGACACCCCGGAGCTCACACTCGACTCGCACGGTGTTGTGGTCCGCGCGCGGCGTGTGCAGGGCAAGGGCGACGACTCGGTGGTGAAGCTGCGCCCGGTGGTGCCCGGCGACCTGCCGAGTGAGCTGCGGGCGTCGCCGGACTTCGGCGTGGAGGTCGACGCGATGCCGGGCGGATTCGTCTG
This sequence comes from Actinomycetota bacterium, assembly GCA_044507145.1. Classification (GTDB taxonomy): domain Bacteria; phylum Actinomycetota; class Thermoleophilia; order Miltoncostaeales; family Miltoncostaeaceae; genus JAVJSF01. The sequence continues at coordinate 996 of JBIQJW010000153.1, read as the reverse complement.
CTCGGGGTCGATGAAGCGGGAACGGGGAGCGCTGGACGTGAGATCGGTCGCACTCGGAGACCGACCCATCCACCGGCTCTTCTCCAAGGAGCAGCGGGCGCTGTACGCCGCTCACGCACCCGCCGGGCTCGAGCTGGATACCCTCTCGATGCTCGGGCCGATCTTCGTACTGAAGCTCAAGTTCTCGCCACCCGGCCACGGGCGCCGCCTCGTGGCCGAACTCTGGCTCTACCCCGACAACTCGATGGTCCTGGAGTTGTCGACCAAGTGCGCCCCGCCGGAGGCCTTCCAGGTCGCGGCGGAGACGCGCGCGTACCTGGTGGCACACGGGATCGACCTCTCCGGGGAGCAGCAGACGAAGACCCGAAAGGCCCTGGAGTTCTTCTCCCGCCGGCAGGCGGGGACCGCCGCGTAACGGCGGCCGCCTCAGACGGTCTTCGGCGGATCCGGGGCGCCGCGCTGGGGCAGCTGGATCTCACGCCGCGAGCGCGGGACCCCCTCGGCGATCTCGCGTGAACGCTCCCGCTCCGAGTTCAGCTCGGCCCCCAGCAGGAGGGCCACATTGGTGATCCACATCCAGACCAGGAGCACCACGACGCCGCCCAGGGTGCCGTACGTGCGGTCATAGGACCCGAAGAACGTGACGTAGACCGCGAAACCCGCCGAGGCGATCGCCCAGATCACCAAGGCCATCACCGCGCCCGGGATGACGTGCGCGATGCGACGGTGCCGGACGTTCGGCGTGGCGTGGTAGAGCAGCACCAGCATCGCCACCACCATCGCGCCCAGCACCGGCCATTTCGCCAGGTCCCACACGGTCAGCGCGACCGACCCGATGCCGAGCGGCTCGGCCACGGCCTCCACCACCGGGCCGGTGAGAACGATCGCGCCGACCACCACGACCAGCATCACCACGCTCACCAGGGTGATCAGGATCTGCAGCGGGCGCAGCCGCCAGAACGGCCGGCCTTCGCGCGTCTCGTAGATGACGTTGCA
>JBIQJW010000152.1:0-5493 GCA_044507145.1 Actinomycetota bacterium | reverse complement strand
CGGGGTCGCGCGGGCCGTAGATGGTGATGCCCGGCACCTCCGAGAGCGCGTCCAACAGCGCCGCGGCCATCTCCACCTCGTGGGCCCGCACGGCCTCCATGCCCAGACCGGCGAGGTAGCGCGCGGCGGCGCCCACCCCGATCGCCTCGGCGATCGGCGGCGTGCCGGCCTCGAACTTCCACGGCAGGTCGGCCCACGTGGACCCGTCGGTGCGCACGTTGGAGATCATCTCGCCGCCCCCCAGGAACGGCTCCATCTCCTCCAGCAGCGCCGTGCGCCCCACAAGCATCCCGATGCCGGTGGGACCCAGCATCTTGTGCCCGGTGAAGGCCATCAGATCGCAGCCCAGCGCGGCGAAGTCCACCGGCATGTGCGGGACGCTCTGCGAGGCGTCCACCAGGCACAGGGCGCCCTGCTCGTGCGCCAGCCGGGCCACCTCGGCCACCGGGTTGATGGTGCCCAGCACGTTGCTCACGTGCACCACCGCCACCATGCGCGTGCGCGGCCCGATCAGGCCGGCCAGCGCATCCATGTCCAGCTCACCGCCCGGGGTGATGGGCGCGAAGCGCACCACCGCGCCGGTGATGCCGGCCACGATCTGCCACGGCACGATGTTGGAGTGGTGCTCCATCTCGGTGACGACGATTTCGTCGCCGGCGGTGAGGTTGCGCACGCCCCAGGCCCACGCCACCAGGTTGATGGCCTCGCTGGCGTTCTTGGTGAAGATGGTGGCCTCGCGCGGTGCGCCCACCAGGGCGGCCACCGCGTCGCGGCCGGCCTCGTACCGGGCGGTGGCTTCCGCGGCCAGCTCGTACACGCCACGGTGCACGTTGGCGTTGGTCTCGCGGTAGTACGCGTCCATCGCGTCCAGCACCTGCTGCGGCTTCTGGGAGGTGGCCGCGGAATCCAGGTAGACCAGGGGCACGCCGTGCACCCGCCGGTCCAGGATCGGGAAGTCGGCCCGCAGGGCGGGAACGTCGATCCCGGCGGCGGGGCGCACGGCGGGTTCCATCTGCCTCAGCCCGCGGTGGGCACGGCCGCCTGCTCCTCGGAGCCGAACTCGACGTACCCGTGCTCCTCCAGGTAGTCGGCGAGCTCTGGGCCACCGGTGCGGGCGATCTTGCCCTCGAACATCACGTGCACCACGTCCGGCTTGATGTAGCGCAGGATGCGCGTGTAGTGGGTGATGATGAGGACGCCGAGGCCCGGGCCGCGCATGTGGTTCACGCCCTCGGACACGACGCGCAGCGCGTCGACGTCGAGGCCCGAGTCGGTCTCGTCCAGCACCGCGAACTTCGGCTCCAGCATGGCCATCTGGAGGATCTCGTGGCGCTTCTTCTCACCGCCCGAGAAGCCCTCGTTCAGGTACCGGTCGGCGAACGCCCGGTCGAAGCCCAGCAGGCGGCTCTTCTCGTCGAACAGCTTGATGAAGTCGCGCGGGGAGATCTCCTCGCCGCGCACCGCGTTCAGCGACGTGCGCAGGAAGTTCATCACCGAGACGCCCGGCACCTCCACCGGGTACTGCATGGCGAGGAACAGCCCGAGCTGGGCCCGCTCGTCGGGCTCCATCTCGCCGATGTCCTGCCCGGCGAACCGCGCGGTGCCGCCGGTGATCTCGTAGCGGGGGTGGCCGGCCAGCGCGTAGGCCAGCGTGCTCTTGCCGGAGCCGTTCGGGCCCATCAGCGCGTGGACCTCGCCCTGGGGGACCGTGAGGTTCACTCCCTTGAGGATGGGGGTGCCCTCGACGGCCACCTCGAGATCGGTGATCTGAAGGATGGGGTCTGCCACGGGTCTCCTAGCTGACGAGTGGGTGTGAGTGGCTTGGGGTGGGGTCCACGAGGATGCGGCCGTCGCGCACCTCCACCGGGAAGGTCGGTACGGCGCGCGATGCCGGTGGGGTCATCGCGTCGCCCGTGCGCAGCGAGAACTGCGCACCGTGACGCGGGCACTCGATCCGGTCGCCCTCCACCCAGCCGCCCGAGAGCGACTCGAGCGCGTGGGTGCAGATGTCGTGGACGGCGAACACCTCGTCCTCCACGCGCACCAGGCACACCGGCATGCCCTCGACCTCGACCTTCACGGCCTGGCCGGGCGTGAGCTCCTGGAAGGAGGCGACATCGACCGCGGTGCTCACCGCAGCTTCTCCGCGACGGCGGCCTCGAGCTCGGCCCGCAACTCGGGCAGCTCCACCTGCTCGAGGACCTCCTGCAGGAATCCCATCACGATCAGGCGCTTGGCCTGAGCCGTGGAGACACCGCGCGACTGCAGGTAGAACAGGTGCTCGTCGTCCACGCGACCCACAGCGCCGGCGTGGGAGCACTTGACCTCGGCGGTCTCGATCTCCAGGAAGGGGATCGTGTCGGCGCGGGCGCCGTCGTTGAGCACCAGGTTGCGGTTGGTCTGGTAGGCGTCGGTGCCCGGCGCGCCGGGCGGGACCACCAGGTTCCCGAAGAAGACGGTGTGCGCGTCGTCCTGGATGGCGCCCTTGTACAGCAGGTTGGAGTAGGCCTCGGGGGCCTCGTGGCGCGACACCACGCGATGCTCGAAGTGCTGCGAGCCGCCGGCGAAGTACAGGCCCAGGGCGCGGGCGTCGGCGCCCGACCCGCCCACGACCAGCGTCGGCTCCACGCGCACCACGTCGCCGCCCAGCGTCACCACCACGGAGCGCACGCGGGCGTCCTTGCCGGTGTGGGCACGCAGCACGGCGTGGTGGCGCACGCCGGCGCCCCACTCGATCAGCGAGAGGTGCTCCAGCTCGGCGCCGTCGGCCACGAACAGCTCCACCGCGGTGGAGGCGTGCACCTGGCCGGGCAGGTCCGGGGAGGAGTAGCGGTCGATGACGGTCGCCTTCGCGCCCTCCTCCACCACCACCAAGGTGCGGCCGAACACGCGGCCCAGCGCGCCGGTGGCGCGCTGGGTGGCCTCCACCGGCAGCGTCACCTCGACGCCGCGCGGCACGTACACGAAGGTGCCGGCCTCCCAGCGGGCGGCGTTGAGCGCCCCGGGCCGGTCGTCGGTGCCCACCAGGCCGTACAGGCGCTCGCGCACCAGGGCCTCGTGGCGGCCGAGGGCCTCGCCCAGCTCGGCCACGATGACGCCCTCGGGCAGATCGCCCACCGATACGGCCGTGGTGGCGCCGTCGACGAAGTCGAGGCGCGCGGTCCGCTCGCCGGTGGCGCCGGCGTCGGCCAGCGCCACGGCGCCCGGGGCCGCCGGCTCCTGGCCGTCCAGGCCCAGGTCGCGCGGCGGGGTGAAGCGCCACTCCTCCTCGCGCCCGGTCAGGGCGGGGAGGGCGGTGAGGTGCTCTTCCGCGGTGCTGCGCAGCTCGCGGGCCCACTCGGGGGCTGTGGCGGAACTACCCAATCGAGCCCTCCATCTGCAGCTCGATGAGCCGGTTGAGTTCCACGGCGTACTCCATCGGCAGCTCCTTCGCGATCGGCTCGATGAAGCCCCGCACGATCATGGCCATGGCCTCCTCTTCGGAGAGGCCGCGGCTCATCAGGTAGAAGACCTGGTCGTCGGCCACCTTCGAGACGGTCGCCTCGTGGCCGATGCTGGAGTTCTCCTCCTGGATGTCCATGTAGGGGTAGGTGTCCGAGCGGCTGTCCTCATCCAGCAGCAGCGCGTCGCACACCACCGACGCCTTCGAGCGGGCGGCGCCCGGCTCCACCTTCACCAGGCCGCGGTAGCTGGTGCGCCCGCCGCCCCGGGAGATCGACTTGGAGACGATCGTGGAGCTGGTGTCCGGAGCCACGTGGACCATCTTGGCGCCGGCGTCCTGGTGCATCCCCTCGCTGGCCATGGCCACCGACAGCACCTCGCCGCGCGCGCCGCGCCCGGTGAGCCACACCGCCGGGTACTTCATGGTGAGCTTGGAACCCAGGTTCCCGTCCACCCACTCCATGGTGGCGTTCTCCTGGGCGACGGCCCGCTTGGTCACCAGGTTGTAGACGTTGGTGGACCAGTTCTGGATGGTCGTGTAGCGGCACCGGGCGCCCGGCTTGACGATGATCTCCACCACGGCCGAGTGCAGCGAGTCGGTGGTGTAGATCGGGGCGGTGCAGCCCTCGACGTAGTGCACGAACGAGCCGGGCTCGCAGATGATGAGCGTGCGCTCGAACTGGCCCATGTTCTCCGCGTTGATGCGGAAGTAGGCCTGCAGGGGGATCTCCACCTGGACGCCCTCGGGCACCCAGATGAACGAGCCGCCCGACCACACGGCCGAGTTCAGCGCGGCGAGCTTGTTGTCGCCGGGCGGGATCACCGTGGCCCAGTGCTCGCGGAACAGGTCCTCATGCTCGCGCAGCGCCGTGTCGGTGTCGCAGAAGATGACGCCCTTCTTCTCCAGGTCCTCGCGGATGGAGTGGTAGACGACCTCGCTCTCATACTGGGCGCTCACGCCCGAGAGGTACTTCTGCTCGGCCTCCGGGATGCCCAGGCGGTCGAAGGTGTTCTTGATGTCGGACGGGACCTCGTCCCAGTCCTTGCCCTGCTTCTCCGACGCGCGGATGAAGTAGTAGATGTCCTGGAAGTCGATCTGCTCCAGGTCGCCGCCCCAGTCGGGCATGGGCTTGCGCTCGAAGATCTCGAGCGCCCGCAGGCGGAAGTTGAGCATCCACTCGGGCTCGTTCTTCAGGAACGAGATCTCCCGCACCACGTCCGCGCTGAGCCCCTTCTTCGGCTCGAACACGTAGTTCGCAGGGTCATGCCAGCCGAACTTGTACTGGCCCAGATCGATGTCGGGTGGCTTGACTGTGGACACGTGCCCTCCCGCGGTCGCTGTCGTCGCGCCTATTAAGGATACGCGCATAACCGGAAACCGTGGAAGGCCGCCAAAAGGCGTGCCCACGTCACGGGCCCTCATGCCGATCGCGCGCTCCACAGATTAGCCCACGGCGGCGACCGATAGTCCGGAGGGCGCAATCCGGCCTGTGATGCGCTATCCGGGCCGGTACTCGGCCCGTTCCACCACCGGACGGCCCTCCGCGGAGCGCTGCCAGGCCACAAGTGCCGATCCGCGCGTGCTCACCGCGAGGCGCGGTGAGGCGCCCGCGGCGAACCTGCCGACCGGCGAGATCCGGCGGATCGGCGACCAGATCCCGTCGCCGCCGCGGATCGACGCCATCACACCCACGCCGTCGGTGCCCACCGGCTCCAGCCACGTCGCGGTGCCGCGCCGGCCGCCGGCGGCGCCGATGCGCACGCGGTTGCCCTCGCGCGCCAGGGTCACCGGCACGCCCGCACCCAGCATCGGGGCCACGGGCGCCGCGCGCACCGCGCCGTCCGCGTCGCGCCACGCCGAGAGCGCACCGCCATCGGCCGGCACCGAGATCCGCACGCCGCGGCCCCCGCCGCCTGCGCCCTCGGCGGCGCGGGCCACCGGCAGGGCGGCCAAGGACACCCCCGACGCGGCGACCGAGCCGCGCCACCAGCGCGCCGTGCCGCCCTCGGCGGCGCTGATCGCCACCACCGTGCCGTCGGCGGCGACGCCGA
>JBIQJW010000151.1:0-5585 GCA_044507145.1 Actinomycetota bacterium | reverse complement strand
GGGGATCGAGGACGACCCTGCGGCGCGACGCGCGGCGGTGGTCCTGAGCGGCCTGCCGCTGGAGTGGTGGCAGCGCTGGCGCGACGGGCTGCCGGGGCGCGTGTCGAGCCGGCGCCGCCGGGTGGCGGCCGCGCGCACGTTCTGCCGATGGTGGTCGCGTGCCTACGGTCTGGAGAACCCGGTGCTGGGTCTGCGGCCCCCGGCGGCGGCCACGGAGGGCGGGCAGGAGCGCGTGGGGCGCGAGGTCGTGGCCCTCACACCGGCCGCGGTGCGCCGCATGTGCGAGGCCGCCGACCGGCCGGGTCCGCTGGGGCAGCGCGACCGGGCGCTTGTGGAGGTGCTCTACGGCTGCGGGTTGCGCGCCAGCGAGGCCGCCGGTCTCGACATCTCGGCGTGCCACCTGGACAGCGACGACGACCCGTTCCTGATGGTCACGGGCAAGGGCGGCCGGCGGCGGGCCGTGGCGATCCCACGCGAGGCGCTGCGGGCGCTCGAGACCTATCTGCGCGCCGGCCGCCCCGAGCTGCGCGCCCGCGACCGGCGCCCGCGTCCCGACCAGGCACGCCACCGTGATGCCGACGCGGTGTTCCTCTCCTCGCGCGGGCGCCGCCTGGGCCGCGCCGCGGTGTGGAAGCTGGTGAGCGATGTGGCCGACCTGGCGGGCCTGCGCGCGGACGGCGCCCGGGTGTTCCCCCACGCCCTGCGCCACTCGTGCGGCACGCACCTCATCCAGGCCGGCGTCGACATCCGCTACGTGCAGGCCCACCTGGGCCACGCATCCCCGGTCACCACCGAGATCTACACCCACGTCACCGCCGCCCACCTGCGCGAGGACTTCGACCGCGCGCACCCGCGCGCGCGGGCCGACTGACGGTGGATCTGGCCCGACCCGAGCTGGTGCTGGCCGATGCCGATGCGCTGGACGTGCTGATGGTCCTCGCGCGGGCGCAGGCGCCGCTGGAGACCGGCGCGATCGGCGCCCGCTGCAGCCGATGCGCCGATCCGCGACCCGCGCTGGCGGTGCTGCAGGCGCACGGCATCGTGATCTGTGACGCCGCCGGCCACCGGCTCAACCGCGAGCACGTGCTGGCCATGGCGCTGGAACAACTGGCGGCGGCGCGCGGACGGCTGGTGGAGCGCCTGCGGATGCACCTCGGGATGTGGGATCCGGCACCGCGTTTGGCTGCGCTGGTGGGCTCGGCGACGCGGGGCGCCGGCGATCACACCGACGATGTGGATCTGCTGCTGGTGCGCCCGCCGGGGCCGGCCCCGGACCCGCGCTGGACCGCGCAGGTGCGCGCCGTGGCAACAGACATCCGCGCCTGGACCGGGAACCGGCCGCACATCATCGAGCTCGCCGCGACGGACGGGGCCGACCTGCCCGCCGACGCCGTGGTGCTGATGGGCCGGGCGCCCGGCGCTCCGGGGAGCTAGAAGAAGGTCCGCGCCAGGGCGAGCAGCTCGGGGTCGACGCCCTTCACGCCCATCACCTCGGACAGCGGGATCGGCACGATGTCGGTGCCGCGCAGCGCCACCATCGTCCCCACCTCGCCGGCCAGAACCGCCTCCGCCGCCGCGATGCCGTAGCGCGTGGACAGGACGCGGTCGGAGGCCGTGGGGGTCCCCCCGCGCTGGATGTGGCCGGGCACCACCACGCGCGTCTCGTACCCGGTTTCGCGCTCCAGCGCCTCGGCCAGGGCGTTGCCGATGCCGCCGAGGCGTTCGTAGCCGTACTCGTCGGTGCCGTGGTGGACGCGGACGGTCTCGATGGCGCCGCTGGCGTAACACAGGCGCGCGCCCTCCGACACGACGATGATCGAGAAGTCCTTGCCGCGCTCGTGCCGCGCGCGGATGGTCGCCGCGATCTCCTCCACCGTGGTGTCCACCTCGGGCACCAGCACCCCGTCGGCGCCGCCGGCGATGGCGGAGTGCACCGCGATCCACCCCGCGTTGCGGCCCATCACCTCCACCACCATCACGCGGTCGTGCGACTGGGCGGTGGAGTGCAGGCGGTCCAGCGCCTCGGTGACCACGTGCACCGCGGTGTCGAACCCGAAGGTCCGGTCGGTACCCACGATGTCGTTGTCGATCGTCTTCGGCACGCCCACCACCGACAGGCCCAGGCGTTCGTGCACCCGGCGGGTGATGTCCATGGTGTGCTCGCCGCCGATCGCGATCACGGCGTCGACGTCGCCGCGCTCCATCGCCTCGGCCACCAACCGGGGCCCGTCGTCGTGGCGGAAGGGGTCGTAGCTGGACGTGGACAGGATCGTGCCGCCCAGGGGCAGCAGCCCCGACAGCGCCGCGTGGTCGAGCACGCGGTGGTCGCGGTAGGCGAGGCCGCGGTATCCGCGCATCAGCCCGATCGGCTCATGGCCCTCGCGCAGGAGCTTGCGCCCCGCGGCGCGGATGACGGCGTTGAGGCCGGGGCAGTCGCCGCCGGCGGTGAGGATTCCGATGCGCATGCGCGCAGGCTACGGGTGCCGGACCCGGGATGCCCGGGATCCTGGCGCCGCCGGCGTCACAGTTCGCGCCGCAGGGCCCGTCCGCCCAGTTCGGCCGCCCGCTCGCGCAGCGGCCGGGCGCGCCACCGGTCCAGCGTGATCTGCTGGGATACGTCGAGATCGGCGGCGAACGATGCGCCCAAGGCGTCCGCCACGCCGGCGTCGCGGATGCAGATGAGCGCCTCGTCGTTGAGGCGGAAGGAGCGGTTGTCGAAGTTGGCCGATCCCACCGCCGACCACACGCCGTCCACCACCAGGCACTTGGCGTGGAGCATGGTGGGCCCGTACTCGAAGATCTGGACGCCGGCGGCCAGCAGCTCGCCGTAACACGCGCGCCCGGCGTACCGGACCACCCGCTTGTCGATGTGGCGTCCGGGCACCAGCACCCGGACGCGCACGCCGCGGCCGGCGGCGTCGGCCAGCGCCGCGATGAACGCGGGCCTGGGCGCGAAGTAGGCCGAGGTGAGATCCACCCGTTCGCGGGCGGCGGCCAGGGCCAGGAAGAAGAGCGTCTCCACGTTGGTGCTGCCGACGCCGGCGGATGAACGGATCACCTGCATCAGCGCCGGCGCGTCGGCGTCACCCTCGCCGTCACCGTCCACCGGTTCCAGCCCGGGGACGTCGTCGTCGGAGGCGAGCACCTCGCCGGTGGCCTCCAACCAGTTCTCCGCGAAGGCGCCCAGCAGGCCGCGCACCGCCGGGCCGCGCACGCGCAGGTGGGTGTCGCGCCAATGGTCCGGGTCCTGGGCGTCGCCGGTCCACTCGTCGGCGATGCCCACCCCACCGGTCAGGCCGATCCGCCCGTCCACCACCAGCACCTTGCGGTGGGTGCGGTTGTCGATCCGGCGCAGCGCATAGGGACGCGGCGGGCGGAAGCGATGCACCTGGACGCCGCAGTCCACCAGACGGTCCACCAGCTCGTCGTCCATCGGCATCGCCCCGATGGCGTCGAGCAGGACACGGCAGGTCACCCCGGCCGTCGCGCGCTCGCAGAGGGCGTCGGCGATACGCCTGCCGATCTCCCCGCGCCAGTAGACGTAGGTGAGCAGGTTCACGCTGTGCTGCGCACCGGCGATCGTCTCGAGGAAGGCCGGGAAGATGCGATCGCCGTTGATCAGCACCTCGGCCGTGTTGCCGCGGCTGATCGGGGCCTCGGTGAGCGCCTCGGCCGCCCGGGCGAAGCGCTCTCCGCCCACGGGCGGCGGGTCGTCGATCACGTAGCCGCGCCGCCCATCGCGCCGGTGACGCAGCGAATCGGAGCCGTACCACGCGCCCGCCAGCAGCGCGCCGGCGGTGGCCGCGCCCAGCAGCCCGCGCCTCACCGGCGCGCCGTTCGGCTGGGGATGTGAGCACCGGTCGCCACGTCGGCAAGCCTATCCGGCGCGGACCCTCGGCAATTCGCATTAGTAAACTGAATCCTTCTCATAGAGAAATGACGTACTCCTCGTTCCTCCGGAAGGACGCACGATGTCCACGGCTCCACCCTCCATCCCGACTGCGCGCCCCGACGCGGACGCCGTCGCATTCCCCCACGATGCAGCTCATACCCTGGCGACCGCTCACGCGTTCGCGGATCGCGTGCGCGCCGGCGCCGCCGCCCGCGACCGGGCGCGGACCCTGCCGCGCGCCGAGCTCGAGGAGCTGCGCGCGACCGGATTGCTGGCATTGCCGGTGCCGCGTGCCGATGGGGGCCCGGGGGCCTCGACGCGCACCATCGCCGCCGTGTTCGGCGCCCTGGCGGCGGCCGACCCCGCGCTGACCCAGGTGATCCAGCCGCACTTCAGCTTCGTGGACACGCTGGCGCGGCACGGATCCGCCCTGCAGCGAGAGCTGGTGCTGGGCGACGTGCTGCGCGGTGCACGGGTGGGCAACGCGCTGTCAGAGCGCGGCGGCGCACATGCGTTCGACTTCCGGACCACGCTCACGCGCACGCCCGCGGGCACGCTGGTCCTGAACGGCGAGAAGTACTACTCCACCGGGGCGCTGGGCGCCGACTGGGTCGCGGTCTTCGCGCTCGACGAGGCCGGCGATCCGGTGGTCGCGTATGTCCGCGGCACCACGCCCGGCCTGGAGGTGGGGCAGGACTGGTCGGCGTTCGGTCAGCGGGCGACGCTGTCCGGCACCACCACCCTGCGCGATGTCGCCGTGCCCGACGAGCTCGTGGTGAGGGATTTCGTGGAGCAGGACGGGCGCGCCACCACCGTGGGCGCGTACGCCCAGATCCTGCACGGCGCGATCGATGCGGGCATCGCGCGCGGCGCGCTGGACGACGGTGCCCGATTCATCCGCGAACGGGCACGCGCATGGCCCGCCGCGGGCGTGGAGCGCGCGCGCGACGAGGTCCACGTCCAAGAACGCTTCGGGCGCCTGCTGACGCTGGTCGAAGCCGCCGAGGAGTACCTCGGGCGCGCGGGCGATCTGATGGACGCCGCCGCCCGGGAGCCCACGGAGGCGCACATCACCGCGGCGCGACTGGGTGTGGCCCGGGCGAAGGCCTTCGCCGGCGACGTGGCCCTGGAGGTCGCGACGGACGTCCTCGACGCCGGGGGTTCCAGCGCGACCGACGAACGGCACGGGCTCGATCGCCACTGGCGCAATGCCCGCACCCACACGCTCCACGACCCGAACCGGTGGAAGTACATCCACTCCGGGCGATTCCTGCTGGACGGCGTCGCACCGCCGGCCACCGACCACAGTCTCTGAGGGCGATCGAATGAGCGAACACCGGCTTCTGGGCGCCACGGGCGTCCGCGTCTCCCCGCTCACGTTCGGGGCGATGATGCTCGGCGGTGCGGGGAACCCCGACCGGGCCGAGGGCGTGCGGATGATCCACCGCGCCCTCGATGCGGGGATCAACGTGATCGACACCGCCGACATCTACGGCGCCGGCGAATCGGAGTCGATCGTCGGCGAGGCGCTGACCGGCCGCCGTGACGACGTGATCCTCGCGACCAAGTTCCACCGCCCCATGGGCGACGACGTGAACCGGCGCGGCAACAGCCGTCGCTGGATCATCCGCGCCGTGGAGGAGAGCCTGCGCCGCCTGCGGACCGACTGGATCGACCTGTACCAGGTGCACCG
>JBIQJW010000150.1:0-5635 GCA_044507145.1 Actinomycetota bacterium | reverse complement strand
AGCGCGCCGGCCAGCACCACCAGCGGCGTGCCCTGGGCCTGGTAGTCCATCGAGGCGTCGTAGATCGACGTGATCTCGCCGGTGGGCAGGTACTCGGTCCAGTTGCCCTCCTTGCCGCCGGCGAGGAGGTTGCGCAGCCGGATGTTGCCGAAGGTGCCGCGCATCATGACCTCGTGGTTGCCGCGGCGGGAGCCGAAGCTGTTGAAGTCACGCGGCGCCACGCCGTGCTCCTGCAGGTACTTGCCCGCGGGAGACGTGGCCGGGATGACGCCGGCCGGCGAGATGTGGTCGGTGGTGATGGAGTCGCCCAACACTGCCAGCGCCCGCGCACCCACGATGTCCGTGACCGGGGGCGGCTCCGGCGTGATGCTGGAGAAGAACGGCGGCAGCTGCACGTAGGTGGACTCGGGGTCCCACTCGTACGTCTGTCCCTCCGGCACCGGCAGGGCCCGCCACCGCTCGTCGCCCTCGAACACCGTCGCGTAGCTCTCCTCGAAGAGCTTGCGGTCCACCGCGTCGCCGACGGCGGCGGCCACCTCGTCCTGGCTGGGCCAGATCTCGGAGAGGAACACGTCCTTGCCCTCGGCGTCCTTGCCGATCGGCTCGCTGGTGAGGTCGATGTCAACCCGGCCTGCGATCGCGTAGGCCACCACCAGCGGCGGGGAGGCCAGGTAGCTGGCGCGGACGTTCGGGTGGATGCGCCCCTCGAAGTTGCGGTTCCCCGAGAGGACCGCCGCGGCCACCAGGCCGTTCTCCTCGATGGCCGAGTCGATCTCCGCCGCCAACGGGCCCGAGTTGCCGATGCAGGTGGTGCAGCCATAGCCGACCAGGTCGAAACGGAGCTTGTCCAGGTACGGCGTGAGACCGGCGCGGTCGAGGTAGCCGGTCACGGCGCGGCTGCCCGGGGCGAGGCTGGTCTTCACCCACGGCGGGGTGGTGAGGCCGCGCTCCACGGCCTTCTTGGCGAGCAGGCCGGCGCCGACCATCACCGACGGGTTCGAGGTGTTGGTGCAGCTGGTGATCGCCGCGATGGCGACCGAACCGGACTGCAGCGGGAAGGTCTCGCCGTCCACCGTCACGTCCACCGGCGTGTAGTGCGGGCCCGCGCCGTTGCTCTTCAGGCCGTCGGTGAAGTGCTCACGGAACTCGCCGGCCACCGAGCCCAACTCCACCCGGTCCTGCGGGCGGCGCGGTCCGGCCAGGCTCGGCACGATCGAGCCCAGGTCGAGCTCGAGCACCTCGTCGAACTGCGGGTCGGGGTCGCCGTCGTTGCGCCACAGGCCCTGGGCCTTCGCGTACGCCTCGGTGAGGGCGATGGTCTCGGCCGGGCGGCCGGTGGTCTCCATGTACCGGATCGTCTCCGCGTCGATCGCGAAGAGGGTGCCGGTGGCGCCGAACTCCGGCGACATGTTGGCGATGGTGGCGCGGTCGGCGAGCGCCAGGCCCGACAGGCCGTCGCCGAAGAGCTCCACGAACTTGCCCACGACGCCATGGGTGCGCAGCAGCTCGGTGACCGTGAGGACCAGGTCCGTGGCGGTGGTGCCGGCGTTCATCCGGCCCGTGAGCTTCAGGCCGATGACGGTGGGGGTGGGCTGCGAGAGCGGCTGGCCCAGGAGCACGGCCTCCGCCTCGATGCCGCCGACGCCGAAGCCGAGGACGCCCACGCCGTTGATCATCGTGGTGTGGGAGTCGGTGCCCACCAGGGTGTCGGGGAAGGCCAGCAGCTCACCGTCCACCACGCGGGTCTGCACCACGGGCGAGAGGTACTCCAGGTTCACCTGGTGCACGATGCCGGTGCCCGGCGGTACGGCCCGGAAGTCGCGGAACGCCTGCTGCGCCCACCGCAGGAGCATGTAGCGCTCCTGGTTGCGCTCGTACTCGCGCTCCACGTTGGTGGCGAACGCCAGCGGGTTGCCCGCCTCGTCCACCTGCACCGAGTGGTCGATGACCAGGTCGGCGGGGACCAGCGGGTTGATGAGGCTCGGGTCACCACCCAGGGCGCTCATCGCGTCGCGCATGGCGGCGAGGTCCACCACACACGGGACGCCGGTGAAGTCCTGCATCACCACGCGCGCCGGGAGGAACGGGACCTCCTCGGTGAGGCCGGAGTTCGGCTTCCAGTCTGCGAGGTAACGGACATCGTCCTCGGTGACGAAACCGCGGCCACAGTTGCGCAGCACATTCTCGAGGAGCACCTTGACGGTGTAGGGCACCCGGGGGAGATCGTCACGCACCGCGTCCAGGCGGTAGATGACGTGGCTTGTCCCGCCGACCTCCAGGGTGTCGCGGGCGGAGAACGGATCCGGCGTCGGGCTCAAGATGGGCTCCTCGTGCGTTCGGCAGTCGACCGGTAAGGGTACCGGAGTGCGCCCGCACGGGGCCAGTGACCCGTGTCACCCACGGCGCCCCGGCGGCATGCACCGGGGCGCGGTGTGATCAGCCCGGGGTGGTGAGCCGCCGGTAGGTGATGCGCTTGGGCCGCGCGGCGTCCTCGCCGAGGGTGCGCCGGCGGTGCTCCTCGTACTCGGCGTAGTTGCCCTCGAACCACGTCACCGTGCTGTCACCCTCGAACGCGAGGATGTGGGTGGCGATGCGATCCAGGAACCACCGGTCATGGGAGGTGATCATGGCCGAGCCGGACCACGCGGTGAGGGCCTCCTCCAGCGCGCGCAGCGTGTCGACGTCCAGGTCGTTGGTGGGCTCGTCCAGCAGGATCAGGTTGCCGCCGCCGGCCAGCATCTTCGCCAGGTGCACGCGGTTACGCTCACCGCCCGAGAGCTTGCCCACCGGTTTTTGCTGGTCGGAGCCCTTGAAGTTGAACGACGACACGTAGGCGCGCGACGCCATGTCCTCGCTGCCGCCCAGCTGGATGATGTCGTGGCCGCCGGAGATCTCCTCCCACACGGTCTTTCCGGCGTCCAGGGCGTCGCGCGACTGGTCGATGTACGCAAGCTGCACGGTGTCGCCCAGGCGCAGGGTCCCGGAATCGGGGGTGTCCTCGCCGGCGATCATGCGGAACAGGGTGGTCTTGCCGGCGCCGTTGGCCCCGATGACGCCCACGATGCCGCCGGGCGGCACCGTGAACGACACGTCGTCCATCAGCAGCCGGTCGCCGAAGCCCTTTGTGAGCCCTGAGGCCTCCACCACCACGTCGCCCAGTCGCGGCGGGGAGGGGATGCGGATCTCCACCGTCCCCTGACGGCGGTCGCTCTCCTCGGCCAGCAGGCGCTCGTAGTTGGCCAGGCGGGCCTTGCTCTTGGCCTGGCGGGCGCGGGGCGAACTGCGCACCCACTCCAGCTCGCGCGCCAGCGCCTTCTGGCGGGCCGACTCGGCCTTCTCCTCGTTGGCCAGCCGCTCGCGCTTCTGGTCCAGCCAGGACGAGTAGTTGCCCTTCCACGGGATGCCCTTGCCCCGGTCCAGCTCGAGGATCCAGCCGGCGACGTTGTCCAGGAAGTACCGGTCATGGGTGACCGCCACGACGGTGCCCGGGTACTCCTCCAGGTAGCGCTCCAGCCACCCCACCGACTCGGCGTCGAGGTGGTTGGTGGGCTCGTCGAGCAGCAGCAGGTCCGGCGCGGACAGCAGCAGCCGGCACAGGGCCACGCGCCGGCGCTCGCCACCCGACAGCGTGGTCACGTCCTGGTCGCCCGGGGGCACACGCAGCGCCTCCATGGCGACGTCCAGGGTGCGCTCCAGATCCCACGCGTTGCGGCGCTCGATCTCGTCCTGCACCTGCTGGTACTCCTCCAGCAGGGTCTCCATCTCGTCGGGGTCCACCTCACCCAGCTTCGCGCCGATCTCCTCGAAGCGCCGCAGCAGCGCGACGGTGTCGGACACTCCCTCCTCGATGTTGCCGCGGACGTCCTTGCCGGGGTCCAGATGCGGCTCCTGCTCCAGCAGGCCCACCGTGGCGCCCGGCGCAAGCTGGGCCTCCCCGGTGAACTCGGTGTCGACGCCGGCCATGATCCGCAGCAGCGTCGACTTCCCCGCGCCGTTGGCGCCGAGGACGCCGATCTTGGCGCCGGGCAGGAACGAGAGGGAGATGTTCTTGAGCACCGCCTTGTCGGGCGGGTGCACCCGGTTGAGGCGGTACATCGTGAAGAGGTATTGATCGGCCATGCGCCGGAGGCTAGCAACGCGCCCCGGGACCGGCCGCGGGCGCCGGGCCCGTGCGTCTCGCCTTCGCTAGCGTGGATGGTTGCCGCACCGCGACGGGAGGAGCAGGGCGTGGATGTGACCGAGGCCACCTTCGGCATCGACGTGATCGAGCGTTCGCACGAGGTCCCCGTGATCGTGGACTTCTGGGCCGCGTGGTGCGGTCCGTGCCGCCAGCTCGCCCCCGTCCTGGAGGACGCCGTGGCGCGCCGTGAGGGCGCGGTGGTGCTCGCGAAGGTCGACATCGACGCCAACCCGCGGCTGGCGCAGGAGTACCGGGTGTCGAGCATCCCGTTCGTCAAGGGTTTCCGCGACGGTGAGAGCGTGGCCGAGTTCGTGGGCATGCAGCCGCGCCCGGCGGTCGATGCCTTCCTGGACAGGGTGGTGCCGTCGCAGACCGACCGTCTGGTGGCCCAGGGCGATGAGGCGTCCCTGCGCGAGGCCGTGGCCGGGGAACCGGGGCACGTGGGCGCACGCGTCGCCCTCGCGCGCCTGCTGTTCGCCGAGGGTCGGGGGGCCGAGGTCCCCGAGGTGCTGGAGCCGGTGTCGTTCGACGCGACCGCCGAGGGGCTGCTGGCCCGCGGGCGCCTGGGCGCCGTTGACCAGCCGGATGTCGCGGCCGGGCTGGCCGCATTGGACCGCGGTCAGGTGGAGCAGGCGCTCACCCACCTGCTGGATGCCGTGAGCGTGGCGCCGGCGGACCTGCGCGACGATCTGCGCGCCACGATGCTCGCGACGTTCGCGGAACTGGGCGCCCAGCATCCGCTGGCGGTGCGCTTCCGGCGCCGGCTGGCCCAGGCGCTGTACTAGGCGCCCGGCTCATCCCCGGCACTCCCCCGGTCGATACAGGGCGGGTGATGCGGGGGTGAGCCGTGGTGACATGACCGAGCGTGCACCGGGCGGCCGGCTGACGGCCGACGCCGCCCTGGCCGAGATCCTGCTGGAGATGGGCGCGATCACGCCCGCCCAGCGCGACCGGGCGCTCGAGCTGCAGCGGGCGGAGCGCCGGCGTCTGGGTGAGATCCTGGTGGGGGCGGGCCTGGTGAGTCCCGAGACGCTGGCCGACGCGCAGGCGCGCAGCCTCGGCGTGGCGCGCGCGCGGCTCGGCGGCCCGGTGGATCCGTCGGCCCTGGCCCTGGTGGACCCGGCGGTGCAGCGGCGCTACGGGGTGGTCCCCCTGGGGGTGGACGCCGAGGGGGCGCTGGTGATCGCCACCGCCGATCCCACCGACATCATGGTGCTGGACGACCTGCGCCTGCTGCTGGGCCGGGAGGTGCGGCCCGCCCTGGCGACCGCGGCGGAGATCGCGGCCGTGCGCGACGCGATCGATCCGCACGACAACAACTTCCTGTCGGGGCTCGTGCGCGAGGCGGCGCCCCCGGACGGCGGTGTGTCTTCGGACGAGCGCGATCTGGACGACCTCGATCCCAACGCCGCGCCCGTGGTGAGGATGGTGGGGTCGGTATTGAGCCGCGCGGTG
>JBIQJW010000149.1:0-5723 GCA_044507145.1 Actinomycetota bacterium | reverse complement strand
GTGCTGCCGCGCAGCATCGCCACCCGCGAGGCGTTCGAGAACGCCATGACCCTGGACGTGGCGATGGGCGGCTCCACCAACACCGTCCTGCACCTGCTGGCCGCCGCCCACGAGGCCGGGGTCGAGTTCCGGATGTCCGACATCGACGACCTGTCGCGGCGGGTCCCGTGCGTGTGCAAGGTGGCGCCCAACGGCACCTACCTGATGGAGGACGTGCACCGCGCCGGCGGCATCCCCGCCATCCTGGGTGAGTTGCACCGCGGTGGGCTGCTGAACACCGACGTCTCCACGGTCCACGCCGCCTCCATCGACGAGTGGCTGGGGGAGTGGGACATCCGCGGCGGGTCCGCGAGCGAGACGGCGCTCGAGCTGTTCCACGCGGCGCCCGGATGCCGCCGCTCGGCCGAGGCGTTCTCACAGTCCGAGCGCTGGGAGAGCCTGGACACCGACGCCGCGGCCGGCTGCATCCGCGATGTCGCGCACGCCTACTCGGCCGACGGCGGGCTGGCGATCCTGTTCGGCAACCTGGCCGAAGACGGCTGCGTGGTGAAGACCGCCGGCGTCGACGAGTCGATCTGGCGCTTCAGCGGCCCGGCCGTGGTGGTGGAGTCGCAGGACGAGGCCGTGGGTGCGATCCTCACCGGCAAGATCGTGGAGGGCGACGTGGTGGTGATCCGCTACGAGGGCCCCAAGGGCGGCCCGGGCATGCAGGAGATGCTCTACCCCACGTCCTACCTGAAGGGCCGCGGGCTGGGCACCAAGTGCGCGCTGTTCACCGACGGGCGCTTCTCGGGCGGCACGTCGGGTCTGTCGATCGGGCACGCCTCCCCGGAGGCCGCGTCCGGCGGTGCGATCGCGCTGGTGGAGGATGGCGACACCATCACCATCGACATCCCCAACCGGTCCATCAACGTGGAGGTGTCCGCCGAGGAGCTGGCCGCGCGGCGTGAGCGCCTGGAGGCCACCACCGGCTATCGGCCGGCGAACCGTGAGCGCCCCGTCTCGGAGGCGCTGCGTGCCTACGCCGCCATGGTCACCTCCGCCGACACCGGCGCCGTGCGGGACGTGAGCAGGCTGGAGGGCGAGCCGGCGCGGGTCACCGCGTAGCCGTCCGATCTCGGTCGTAGGCTCCCGCACCCCCGATGAGGAGGTGCGGGATGCCCGGCTGGGCCGATTTCGAGCGAGCCGCCCCGGCGGTGGCCGAGGAGGCGCGGGCGGCCTTCGCCCGCCATGTCCACCACATGCTGGCCACCGTCCGGCCGGACGGTGCGCCGCGCATCAGCGGCACCGAGGTGATCCGGGCGCAGGGCGAGCTGTGGCTGGGCAGCATGTGGGAGTCGCCCAAGGCGCGCGACCTGCGCCGTGACCCGCGGTACGCGCTGCACAGCGGCTCGGACGATCCGCCCGGATGGACGGGCGACGCGAAGCTGGCCGGCACCGCACATGAGGTGACCGACGACCGGGTGATCGCGGCCGTTCAGGCCACGCTCGATCCGCAGCCGCCGGCGCGGTTCCACCTCTTTCGCCTGGACATCGCCGAGGCGATCGTCCTGCGGCTCAACGAGGCCGGCGACATGATGGTCGCCACCCGATGGACCCCGCAGGGCGGCGTCACGGTGCGGGAGATGGTCTGAGCGTCCGGCCGGTCCGGGCGGTCAGGCCTCGGCGGTCCCGTCCGGGGCGATCAGGCGGTAGACGGCCCCGCCGGCGAGCAGGTTGGGGCGCCGCTCCACGAACCCGCGCGCGGGGTGGCCGGCGGCGTCCAGCAGCACGCGCCGGTCCACTCGCAGCCCCATCTGCAGCAGCAGATCCTCGAAGTCGGCGAGCGTGCACAGGTGGATGTTCGGCGTGTCGTACCAGGCGTGCGGCAGCAGCGGCGACACCGGCATGCGGCCCCGCGTGAGCAGGTGCATGCGCAGGCCCCAATGCCCGAAGTTCGGCAGCGAGAGGATCGCCATGCGCGCCACGCGCATCATCTCGCCCACCACGAACGCCGGGCGCCGCAGCGCGTGCAGCGTCTGGGAGAGGATGACCACGTCGTGGTGGTTGTCGGCCACACCGTCCAGGCCCTCGTCGATGTCGCCCTGCACCACCGGCACGCCGCGCTCCAGGCAGGCGTGGAAGCCTTCGTCGGAGATCTCCACCCCCGACCCCTCGCAGCCGCGGTCGCGCATGAGGTGCTCCAGGAGGCTGCCGTCGCCGCACCCCAGGTCCAGCACCTGCGTGCCCGGCGGCACCAGGTCGGCCACCACCCGGAGGTCGGCCCTCACGCGCCCACCCCGGAACCGTTGCCGGCGGCGTGTCCGTTCCCCAGGCCGTTGCCGTTGCCCAGTTGGCGCAGGAAGCCCTGGATGGTGCGGTGGTACTCCGGGATGCGCAGCAGGAACGAGTCGTGGCCCCACGCGGAGTGGATCTCGCGGAAGCTCACCGGGCGGTGTGCCGCCTGCAGCACGCGCACGATCTCCTTGGAGTGCGAGGTGTCGAAGCGCCAGTCGGTGTCGAACGAGACCAGCAGGAACCGCGATCGGGATTCGCGCAGGCGCCGGACCGCGTCGGCCTCGTCGGCGAACGGGTCGAAGTAGTCCATACATCGCGTCAGGTACAGGTAGCTGAGCGCGTCGAACCGGTTGAGGAAGCTCTCGCCCTGGTGGGCCAGGTAGCTCTCCACCTCGAAGTCGATGTCGAAGCCGCCGCGCGCGACGGGGGAGTCCTGGAACCGGCGGCCGAACTTCTCGCGCATCGCGGCCTCGGACAGGTACGTGATGTGCGCGATCATCCGCGCCAGCGACAGGCCGTACTTCGGCTGACCGTGGTCGTGGTATTCCCCGCCGCGGAACTCCGGGTCGCGCATGATCGCGGCGCGCGCCACCGCCGAGAACGCGATGTTCTGGGCCGTCAGCCGTGCAGAGGACGCGATGATGACCGCGGCGCCGAGATCGTCGGGGTGGTCCAGCGCCCACTGGAGCGCCTGCATCCCGCCCAGCGAACCGCCCACCACCGCCAGGGGGCGCGGCACGCCCAGATGCGCGGCGAGGGCGCGGTGCACGGTGACCAGGTCGCCGATGGAGAACAGGGGGAACCGCAGGCCGTAGGGCCGCCCGGTGGCGGGATCGAGCGAACTGGGGCCGGTGGTGCCCTGGCACCCCCCGAGCAGGTTGGGGCACACCACGTAGTGGCGGTCGGTGTCGATGGGCCGGCCGTGCCCGATGATGTTGTCCCACCAGCCCGGCCGGCGCGGATCGCCGTGGTGACCGGCCGCGTTGGCGTCGCCGGTCAGGGCGTGGCAGATGAAGATGGCGTTCGTGCCGTCCTCGTTGCGCTCACCGTAGGTCTCGTATGCGACCTCGACGGGAGCGAGCCGTGCACCGGATTCCAGCACCAGCGGGTGGTCCTCGGTGAAGAGGACCACCCGCTGCGTCTCGACCTGCCCGAGGGAGGTCCCGTGCTGGAACGCCTGCGTCACGCGGTCGGAGCCGCCTCACGCACGCTGGCCAGCGCCTGCTCCAGGTCGCCGATGATGTCGTCGATGTGCTCGATCCCGATCGACAGACGCACCGTGTCCTGGCTGACGCCGGCGCCCGCGAGCTCGTCGTCGTTGAGCTGCGAGTGGGTGGTGGTGGCCGGGTGCACCGCCAGCGACTTCGCGTCGCCGATGTTCACCAGGTGGCTGAACAGCTCCAGCGCCTCGATGAACGCGCGTCCGGCCTCGCGGCCGCCCTTGATGCCGAACGTGAGGATGCCGCTGGCCGCGCCGCCCTTGAGGACGCGCTGGGCGACCTCGTAGTACTTCGACGACTCCAGGCCCGGGTAGTCCACCCAGGTCACCTGCGGGTGCGCCTCCAGCCAGCGGGCGACCGCCAGCGCGTTCTCGGAGTGGCGCTCGATGCGCAGCGGGAGCGTCTCGATGCCCTGCAGGAACAGGAACGCATTGAACGGCGACAGCGCGGCGCCGGTGTTGCGCAGCAGCACCGTCCGCACACGGCCGATGTAGGCCGCCGGGCCCAGGGCGTCCGACCACACCACGCCGTGGTACGAGGGGTCGGGCTTCGTCAGGCCGGGGAACTTGTCGGCGTACGCGGTCCAGTCGAACTTGCCGCTGTCCACCACCGCGCCACCGATGGAGGTGCCGTGGCCGCCGATGTACTTGGTGAGGGCGTGGACGGCGATGTCGGCGCCCTGCGCGAACACGTCGGCCAGGATCGGGGTGGCGATCGTGTTGTCGATGATGAGCGGCAGACCCTGGGCGTGCGCCGCCTCGGCCCAGGCCGGGACGTCCAGCACGTTCACCTTCGGGTTGCCCAGCGTCTCACCGAACACCAGCTTGGTGCGCTCGTCCACCTTCGCGGCGAGGTCCTCGGGCTTGTCGGGGTCGACGAAGCGGACCTCGATCCCGTACTGCGGCAGCGTGTGCGCGAAGAGGTTGTAGGTGCCGCCGTACAGCGTCGATACCGACACGATGTTGTCGCCGGCGCGCGTGAGGTTCAGCACCGAGTAGGTCACCGCGGCCTGACCGGACGCCGTCACCACCGCCGCGATACCACCCTCGAGCTGGGCGATGCGCTGCTCCAGCACGTCCCACGTCGGGTTCATGATGCGCGTGTAGATGTTGCCCGGCACCGCCAGGGCGAACAGGTCCTGGGCGTGCTGGGCGTCGTCGAAGACGTAGGACGTCGTCTGGTAGATCGGGACCGCGAGCGCCTTGGTGGTGGGGTCGGGCTCCTGCCCGCCGTGGAGCGCGATGGTCTCGGGCCGCTGCTGGCTCATGTGGTCTCCTCCGGATGCGCGGGGGCGCGAGGTGGCATGTGGGTCGCATAATGCCAGTAAATCCGACAGACTTTCACCGGTTATGCGCGGGTGGACGGGCCGCGGCCGCCGACCGCAGAGGGTACGCCATCGGCGCCGGCCGTCCTGGCATCGGCACGCGGCGGCGGTGCATGCCCGAAGGTGCCTCCGCAGATGATCCCGGCGAGCACCCACGCTGCCAGCGTCACCAGGGCGCACGCGGTCCAGCCGTCCAGGACCGTGCCGAGCGCCGTGAAGGCCGCCGCGCCCAGCCAGGCCGCGGCGTAGAAGGCCATGAGTGCCGGCTGGCGATCTCGCGCCGCGGCGCGGCCGGCCACCTCGGAGCTACCGGGCGGGAGGAAGCCCCAGTACGCGGCCACGAAACCGCCGTACCCCACCGCGAACAGCCACAGGGGTGTGCCGGAGGCCAGCGTGAGGCCAAGCAGCACGCATCCCGCCGCGATCGTCGCGACCGTGGGCAGACGTGGTCCGCGCCGGTCCGACAGCCACCCCATCGCCAGCGTGCTGAGGACGCCGGCGGCGCCCAGGGCGGGCAGCAGCCCCGTCTCGCCTGCTGAGAGCTGGAATCGGTCGGCGCGGACGGCCTGGGTGAGCTGCGCGAGCATCAGCCAGTACGTGCCGAACAGCAGGGCCGCGGCCAGCAGGGTGGACCACTGGGCGCGAAGCAGATGTGGCACCGAGAGCGGCGCCGGCCCGGTCATGGTGGCGCCGCCGGGGCCGGCGGGAAGGGCGGCGCGCATGGCCACGGCCGCCAGGAGCGGCCCGGCCACGCAGATGCCGGCGAGCGCCGCGCGCGCGGACGTGAGATCGGCCACCACGCCCACCAGCGCCGGGCCCGCCACGCCGCCGGTCACCACCGCCGCGGCGAAGCCGCCGATCATGCGCCCGCGGGCGGAGGGCGCGACCCGCTGCGCGATGAG
>JBIQJW010000148.1:1571-5830 GCA_044507145.1 Actinomycetota bacterium | reverse complement strand
TGCAGGTCGCTCGCCCCCGCCGCGACGACGTTGGTGACCATCTCCGCGAAATCCATTACCGGCACATGGCCGGTATCGGCCCGGTGCGCGCCGCCTTGAGGCGGCCGGCGGATCAGCGGCCGAGGGACTCGCGCATCACGTCAACCGGGGGCTCCTGCCCGGTCCACTGGGCGAACGCCGCCGCCCCCTGGTGCAGCAGCATCCCCAGGCCGTCCACCGTGCGCGCGCCGCGCCCGGCCACCGCCGCCAGCCAGGGGGTGCCCCCGGGGCGGTAGACGATGTCGGCCACCACATGCTGCGGGCCGATCCCCTCCAGCGGCAGCGCGGGCGGGATCTCGTCGCCATGCAGGCCCAGGCTGGTGGCGTTCACGATCAACGCCGACTCCCTCACGGCCCGATCGCGCTCGGGCCCATCGAAGGGCACCTCGCCGTCGGCGCCCACCTCGGCCGCCCGTCCCGGCGTGCGGTTGGCCAACAGCACCCGCGCCCCACGTCCCCGCAGGATGAAGGTGAGCGCGCGCGCCGCCCCGCCGGCGCCCAGCAGCAGCACCTGCGCACCGTCCAGATCGAGGGGCGCCTGTTCGTCGAGCGCGCGCACGAACCCTTCCGCGTCGGTGTTGTCGGCACGCCAGCCGCCGTTCCCGTCGGGGATGAGCGTGTTGGCCGCGCCGATCGCCCGCACCGCGTCCGACACCGAGGAGCACGCCTCGATGACCGCGCGCTTATGCGGGATGGTGACGTTGATGCCGGCCACCCCGGCGGCCGCCAGCCCGGCCAGGGCCTCGGGCACGCGCGCCGGCTCCACCGGGAACGCCACATAGCGCCAGTTGAGCCCCAGCGCGGCGAACGCGGCGTTGTGCATGGCCGGCGAGAGCGAGTGCTCCACCGGCCAGCCGATGATGCCGGCCACCTTCGTGCGGCCGTCGATCGGTGCCGTCATCGGGGTGCCGCTACCCCCCGCCGTTGGCCCGCGAGCGCGCGACGTCGCGCTGGAAGTCCTCGGCGTTGGTGGAGAAGTAGTGGCGGCCGGTGCCGTCGTTGCGGGCCACGTAGTAGAGGTAGTCGGTGCTCTTGGGGCGCGAGGCCGCGTTGATGCTGTCCTTGCCCGGGTTGGCGATGGGGCCGGGCGGCAGGCCGGTGAACTTGCGCGTGTTGTACGGCGAGTCGACATCGAGATCGGTGACCGTGAGGTCCTGCTTCCACTCGCCGATGGCGTACTGCACCGTGGCGTCGATGCCCAGGCTCATGCCGGTGCGCAGCCGGTTCTCGATGACGCTGGCCACCAGCGGACGCTCGGCGGGCACCGCCACCTCGCGCTCGATCATCGAGGCGATGGTGAGCACGTCGAACGGGGTGAGGTTCTTGCGTGCCGCCGGGCGGTAGTTCACGTCGGCCGTGTTCGCCTCGTAGGCGGCCACCTGCATGTCCACGAACTCCTCCACCGTGGTCGCCGGCGTCAGCTCATACGTGGCCGGGAAGAGAAAGCCCTCCAGCGAGGTGGGTTTCTTGGTCTTGGCCAGCGCGCGCCCCCGGGGACCGGCCTTGGTGGCGGCGAGGTAGGCATCGCCCGACATATGGGTCTCACGGTCCAGCAGCGCGGCGATGTCCTCGCGGCGCAGCCCCTCGGGCACCGTCAGCCGGGTGATGGGTCCGGTGACCGCCGCAGGAGTGTCGGCCGTCGCGTCCCCGCCGCCCCCGTCGTTGTCGAGCATGCGCTGACCCAGGACCCAGCCACCCACCAGCACCACCAGGGCGATGACCGCGAGCCAGAGGAACGTGCGGCGATGGCTGGCGCGCGACCCCGCGCCCCGGTGGGTACGGCGCGGCGGGCGGCCGCCGGCGCGCGGCCGGCGCGGGGGCGCCGCCCGACGCGCTGAGGTATCGCGCGGCGGCTCCGCCGGCGCCTGACCCTCGGGCGACGCGCCCTCGCCACGTGCGTGGCGGCTGCGCGGGTCCGGCTTGCGACCCATCAGGTCACCGCCTGCGCGGCCAGGAACGCCTCCAGCAGCACGCAGGCGGCCATGCTGTCCAGGTCGGCGCTGGCGCCGCCCTCGCGCCCGCGCCGGCGTGCCTCCACGGTGGTGAGCCGCTCGTCCCACATGCGCACCGGGATATCCACCCGGCCGCGCAGGCGTCCTGCGAATCCGCCGGCGGCACGGGCCTGCGGGCCGCGCTCACCCGACAGGCTGCGCGGTTCGCCCACCACGATGAGCACCGGCTCCTCGCGTTCGATGATGGCGTCGAGGGTCGCCCGCCCGGCCGCGGAATCGACCCGTTCAATCGCCGGCAGGGGTCGCGCCAGGGTGCCCGTGGGATCGCTGACGGCCACGCCGGTGCGGGCCGATCCGTGGTCCAGCGCGAGCACCTTCACACGCCACCGCCGGTAAGGGCCTCCCGGGCCGCGTCCAGCGCCCGGCCCAGGTGCTCGGGGTTCTTGCCGCCGGCCCGCGCCATCGCGGGCTTGCCGCCCCCGCCGCCACCCACGATCGGCGCCACCTCGCGGATGATCGCCCCGGCGGCGAGGCCCGCGGCCACCGCCTCGTCTGACATGTTGGCCACCAGCATGGCCTTGCCGTCCTGGGCCGCGCCCAGCACCACCGCGGCGCCGGCGCCCACCGCGGACTTCACCCGGTCCGAGATGGCCAGCAGGTCGTCCATGGTCGCCGCATCCACCTGGGCGGCCACCGCGCGAACCGGCCCGTGCTCCACGACCTGGGCGGCGATCGCGTCGACGTCCACCCGGCCGGCACGCGCACGCTTCAGCTCGCTCTCCAGCGCCTTGATGCGCTCGTCGCGCGCGGCCAGTTCGGCCTGCAACGCCCGCTCGCGCTCGCGCAGCCATGCGGCGGCCGCCGGTCCGGTGAGCGCCTCGATGCGGCGTGCGCCGGCTCCGGTGGACGCCTCCGACACGATCAGGAAGGGTCCGATCTCCCCCGTGCGCGACACGTGTGCGCCGCCGCACAGCTCCTTGGAGAAGTCTCCGGTGCTCACCACGCGGACGCGCTCGCCGTACTTCTCCTCGAAGAGGCCGATGGCGCCCTCGTCGGCCGCCGCCTGGCGGTCCACGATGCGCCAGCTCACTGGCTGGTCCTCATCCACGCGCTGGTTCACCAGGGCCTCGATGCGCGCCAGATCCTCGGCGGGGATCCGCCCGCGGTGGGTGAAGTCGAACCGCAGCTTGTCGGGCCCCACGTAGGAGCCGGCCTGGTGCACCCCGTCGCCCAGCACCTCGCGCAGCGCCCAGTTGAGCACGTGGGTGGCCGTGTGGTTCGCCTGGGTGAGGTGCCGGCGGGCCACGTCCACGCGGGCCGAGACCTCCTCACCCACCGGCAGGGTTCCCTCCTCCAGCCGCACGCGCAGCACCTGGTCGTCGCCGACGCGGTGCACGCCCACCACGCGGGCTCGCCCGTCGTGCCCGGCGATCTCGCCGGTGTCGGAGATCTGGCCGCCGCCCTCGGCGTAGAACGGCGAGCGCTCCAGCTTGAGCAGCGCCTCGCCGTCGTCCAGTTCCTCCATGGCCAGCACGTCGGTGTCCACCTCGAGCTCGTCCCAGCCCACGAACTCGGTGGGCGCGGCCTCGCGGGCCACCTCGAGGATGCGCTCGGTCACGGCGTCGCCGCCGCGCGGAAGGGCCCCGGCGCGCGAGCGCTCGCGCTGTTCGGCCATCAGACGGTCGAACGTGACCTGGTCCACCTGCAGCCCGGCGTCCTCGGCCGCGTCGAGCGTGAGGTCCAGCGGGAAGCCATAGGTGTCGTGCAGGCGGAAGGCATCCTCGCCGCTCACGGTGCCGCCCTCGCCGGCGTCGCCGGCTTCGCGGATCACGTCGGCCAGCATGCGCCGCCCCTGGGTGAGCGTGCGCGCAAACTGCTCGGCCTCCACGCCGATCACGTCACGCACCTCCGCCGCCCGGTCACGCACCTCCGGGTACGCGTCGCCCCAACCCTCGATCACGGGCTCCATCAGCCCCACCACCGATGTGGGCTCCAGGCCCAGGTGGCCGGCCTCGCTGACCGCGCGGCGGATGATGCGGCGCAGGATGTACCCGCGGGCCTCGTTGCCGGGGCGCACGCCGTCGGCGGCCAGGAACGTCATGGCGCGGCCGTGATCGGCCAGGACGCGCAGGGAACGGTCGTCGCGGGCGTCGGCGCCGTAGCGCCGGCCCGAGCGCGACTCGCCCCACTCGATCAGCGGGCGGAAGCCGTCGGTGTCGAACACCGAGTCGACCCCCTGCAGGATCGCCGCCAGGCGCTCCAGCCCGG
>JBIQJW010000148.1:0-1471 GCA_044507145.1 Actinomycetota bacterium | reverse complement strand
TCGTCGGCCGGCACGCCGGGCATGCCCTCGAACACCGTGATCCAGATCTGCTCGGGGTCCAGGCCGAACACCTCGGTGGACACCTCCCAGCCGAAGCGGATGGCCTCGTCCTTGAAGTAGTCGCCGATGGAGAAGTTGCCCAGCATCTCGAAGAACGTGAGGTGCCGCGCGGTGCGCCCCACCTCGTCGATGTCGAGCGTGCGGAAGCACTTCTGCGAGCTGGTCATGCGCCGGGCCGGCGGATCCGCGGCGCCCATGAAGTACGACTTGAGCGGCTGCATGCCGGCGATGGTCAGCAGCACGGAGGGGTCGTCCTCGAACGGCACCAGCGACGCCGACGGCAGACGCAGGTGGTCCTGGGCGGCGAAGTAGTCGAGGAAGGCGGCGCGGATCTGTGCCGTGGTCATGCGGCGCATCTGGTGATGGACCCTCTCGTTAGGACTGGGGCGAACGCGCGGACGTGAAGGCGTCCTGCACCTGCTGATCGAGCCGTTCCTCGGCGTCGGCCTGCGCGCGGCGGCCGGCGTCGACGGCCTCCCTGATCTGCCCTGGCAGCACCTCGCGCTCGCGCTTGAGGGCGTCCGCCCACAGGCGCGGATCGAGCAATCCGGCCTTGCCGAGCCACACCAGCGCCCCGCCGGCGACCAGGAGCTTCGTGCGGCGGCCCATCAGTACGGGCTCTTGTGCTTGGTCGCGGGGCGCGGGGTCGACCCGGTGTCGGCCTGGTCGGTGGCCGGCGCCGTGGTGGGTGCCGTGGTCGGCGCGGCGGCGGGCGGCGTGCCGGTGACCGGTGCGCCGGGCGCGGCGTCGCGTGCCGCCTCGGCCGCGGCGTCGGCCGCGCGGTCCGCCGCCTGCGCTGCGGCTGCGGCCCGGTCGGCGGCGTCGGCAGCGCGGC
Source organism: Actinomycetota bacterium (assembly GCA_044507145.1). GTDB lineage: Bacteria > Actinomycetota > Thermoleophilia > Miltoncostaeales > Miltoncostaeaceae > JAVJSF01. The sequence goes on along the minus strand of JBIQJW010000148.1, from coordinate 576 downwards.
GCGCCCGCAGCGTGGCCATGCTCTGGCGCACGCCGGCGGCCAGGCCGGTGAGCTTGCGCACCGGCGCGGTCACGGCGCTCGACACGGTCTGCACGGTCTTCTCGGCGCCCTTGGTGGCGTTCACCGCGGTCTGCATCATCTCGTCGACCCGCGCGAGCTCCAGGTTCACGCCGTCGATGGTGGTCTGCGCCCGGTTGAGCAGGGGCACCACCTCATCGGTGACGCGGGTCACCGACGTGCCGAGCCGCGCGAACACCCCGGCCATGCGCAGGAACACATACGCCAGCCCGAGGCCCGTGGCCACCAGGAAGATGGACAGCGCGAGCTTGAGTACATCCGACCAGTCCATCCCTACTCCTCCCGATGCCTTCGCTGTGGTGCAGCCGCGATCGTACCCGCCGCCACAAGGCTGCCGTCGCGGTAAAGCGCCGCGGTCTGCCCGGGAGCGACGCCGTCGGCGCACTCCAGCAGTTCGATCTGCAGGCCGCCGTCGCCGTCCGGCCATGCCTGACCGCGCAGCGGCCGGCCACGGTAGCGCACCCGCACCTCCAGGGGTTCCGCCCCCAACTCGCCGTG
>JBIQJW010000147.1:0-5835 GCA_044507145.1 Actinomycetota bacterium | reverse complement strand
AGCCACCCGCACGACGTGGACTACTAATCTCCCAGGGTCGGACGGGGCCGAACCGCGTCCGCGCCGTACGCCCGCCACCCCCAGGAGCACCGTGACCACGCACCTCGCAGCCCCGGAACTGTGCATCAGCACGGTCCGCACGCTCGCCATCGACGCCGTGCAGGCGGCAAACAGCGGCCACCCCGGCGCACCGATGGGCCTGGCGCCGGTTGCGTGGACGCTCTTCAGCCGGCACCTGCAGCACTCGCCGTCCACACCGGACTGGGCCGGCCGTGACCGGTTCGTGCTGTCGGCCGGACACGCGTCGGCCCTCCTGTACAGCCTGCTGCACCTCACCGGCTACGACGTGTCGCTGGCCGACCTGCGTGCGTTCCGCCAGCTCCACTCGGCCACGCCCGGGCACCCCGAGCGCGGCGACACGCCCGGGGTGGAGATCACCACCGGCCCGCTCGGCCAGGGCGTCGCCAACGCCGTGGGCTTCGCGCTGGCCGAGTCGATGCTGGGCGCGCGGTACAACCGCCCCGAGCACAGGATCTTCGGGCACCGCACCTGGTTCATCTGCTCGGACGGCGACCTGATGGAGGGCATCTCCCACGAGGCGGCGTCGATCGCCGGATTCCTCGGTCTGGAACGGCTCATCGGGATCTGGGACGACAACCACATCAGCCTGGACGGCCCCACGGACATGTCGTTCCGCGAGGACATCCCGGCCCGCTTCGAGTCGTACGGCTGGCGCGTGCTGCGCATCGCAGACGGCAACGACCTGGACGAGATCGACAACGCGCTCACGCTGGCCTCGATCCCCGAGGGCGCGCCCACGCTGATCGCGTGCCGCACCCACATCGGGTACGGCTCGCCCAACAAGCAGGACACGTCGGCGGCCCACGGCTCTCCCCTGGGCGAGGACGAGGTGAAGGCCACCAAGCGCTTCTACGGCTGGCCCGAGGACGCCGAGTTCCTGGTCCCACCCGAGGTGGACGCGTGGCGCGCGGAGATGGTGGCGCGCGGCCTCGAGCACGAGGCGCGCTGGCGCGGCGCCATGGATGCGTACCGTGCCGCCTTCCCCACCGAGGGGGCGGAACTGGACCGCGTGCTGGCGGGCCGCCTGCCCGAGGACTGGGAGCAGGCCGTCCCCGCGCCCGATCCCGACGCGTCGCCCGCCACGCGCGCGTCCAGCGGCGCCGTGATCAACGCGCTCGCCGGCGTGCTGCCGGAACTGGTCCAGGGCGCGGCCGACCTGGCCAGCTCCACCAGCACTGCGATCAAGGGCGGGGGCGACGTCGCGCCGGGTTCGTACGCCGGGCGCAATATCCACTACGGCGTGCGCGAGCACGCCATGGGCGCGATCACCAACGCGCTGGCCGCACACGGCGGCCTGCGTCCGCTGTGCTCGACGTTCTTCACGTTCTCGGACTACATGAAGAACACGATCCGCCTGGCGGCGCTGATGCGCGTCCCGTCGATCTTCGTGTTCACGCACGACTCGGTGGCACTGGGCGAGGACGGTCCCACCCACCAGCCCATCGAGCATCTCGCTGCGCTGCGCGCCATCCCCGATCTGGTGACGCTGCGGCCGGCCGACGCCACCGAAGTGGCGGGTGCCTGGAAGGTCGCCATCGGGCGCACCGACGCGCCGACCGCGCTGGTGCTGAGCCGCCAGGGCCTGCCGACGCTGCCGGGGACGCGCCCGGTGGAGCGCGGCGGCTACGTGGTGGCGGACGGCGACGACGCGATCATCCTGGCCACCGGCGCGGAGGTGCATGTCGCCCTCGCCGCCCGTGAGCGCCTGGCCGCCGACGGCATCGCGGCGCGGGTGGTGAGCCTGGTGTCGTGGGAGCTGTTCCGGGAACAGGACCGCGCCTACCGCGACGAGGTGCTCCCGCCGGCCCTGGCGGCCCGGGTGAGCGTGGAGGCCGCCGCCTCCCTCGGCTGGCACGAGTGGGTGGGGACGCAGGGCGTCGTGATCGGCATCGACCGGTTCGGCCTCTCGGCCCCGGGGCCGCAGGCGCTGACGGAACTGGGCATCACCGCCGAGGCGGTGGCCGAGGCGGTACGAACCGTGGTGAGCTAGGCGGTACCCGGCGCCCGCGGCACCGTCGCGGGCGCCTCACCTCCTCCCGGACCGCACGAACGGCAGACCAAGGAGCGGTGAGATGAGCACAGGCCCCATCGACAGCGCACACGCGCCGCCCGGCGACATCCGGCTGAGCCGGGTGCCGGAACCGGCCGCCATCGTCATCTTCGGGGCGACGGGCGATCTCACCCACCGCAAGCTCATGCCGGCGCTCTACAGCCTGGCCGCCCAGCAACTGCTGCCGCCCGAGACCGCGATCGTGGGCGCCGCGCGCAGCGACGTCAGCGACGAGGACTTCCGCGCGAACATGCGCGAGGCCGTGATCGCGCACGGCGCAACACCGCTGGACGAGGTGGTGTGGGCCGGCTTCGCCCGGCGCATCAGCTACGTGCGCGTGCCGTTCGACGACGCCGAGCGGTACGGCGCCCTGGCGTCGCACCTCGAGTCGCTGGACGCCGAGGCCGGCACGCGCGGCAACCGGCTGTTCTATCTGGCCACCGCCCCGGACTTCTTCCCGGTGATCGCCGAGCACCTGGGCGCCGCCGGCCTGACGGCCGAAGATGAGGAGAACGGGGGGAGCTTCGCGCGCCTGGTCATCGAGAAGCCGTTCGGCCACGACCTGGCGTCGGCACGGGCCCTGAACGACCGGCTCAACCATGTGGTCCGCGAGCGGCAGGTGTACCGCATCGACCACTACCTGGGGAAGGAGACGGTCCAGAACCTCCTGGTGCTGCGGTTCGGCAACGCCATCTTCGAGCCGCTGTGGAACCGGCGCTACGTGGACCATGTGCAGATCACGGTGGCCGAGGACCTGGGGGTGGGCACCCGCGGCGGGTACTACGACGCGAGCGGGGCGCTGCGCGACATCGTTCAGAACCACATGCTTCAGGTGCTCTCGCTGGTGGCGATGGAACCGCCGGGCCGGTTCAACAGCCGCGAGGTCCGCGACGAGAAGGTGAAGGTGCTGCGGGCCATCCCGCCGCTGGACCCCGCCGCGTCGCGTGTCACGGCCGTGCGCGCCCAGTACGGCGAGGGCTGGCTGGACGGGGACCACGTCTCCGGCTACGTGGACGAGCCGGGCGTGGCGGACGACAGCCGCACCGAGACGTTCGTGGCCCTGCGGCTGCTGATCGACAACTGGCGCTGGTCGGGCACACCGTTCTACCTGCGAACCGGCAAACGGCTGCCGCGCCGCGCCACCGAGGTGGCGATCCAGTTCAAGGACCCGCCGCACCTGCCCTTCGCCGACGCGCCGGGCGACGGGATGGAGGCCAACCTGCTGACGCTGCGGATCCAGCCCGACGAGGGGGCGTCGCTGCGCTTCCTGGCGAAGGTGCCCGGGCCTCGGGTGGAGCTGCGCCCGGTGAGCATGGACTTCGCCTACGGCAGCGCCTTCCTGCGCAGCTCACCCGAGGCGTACGAGCGCCTCCTCCTCGATGCCCTGCTGGGCGACTCGACGCTGTTCGCACGGTGGGACGAGGTGGAACGCGCCTGGGAGATCCTGGAGCCGCTGATCAGCTCGTGGGAGGCCGACCCCACCTCCGGGGCGACCTATCCGGCCGGCAGTTGGGGGCCGGCCGAGGCCGACCTGCTGATGGAGGGCACGCAACGGCGCTGGAGGCGGCTGTGACCGCCACGATGTCCGGACGGCGGGCGCGCTGGTCGGCGTGGGACGTGAGCGTGGACGACATCCACGAGGCGCTCGCGCACAACCGGCGACCGGCGGCCGGGGGCCATCCCCGCACCCTGGCCGGCGTGCTGAATCTCGTGGGACTGGCGGCCGATCACGCCGAGAGCCGGGACATGGCCGCGCTGATCGACGAGATGGGCCGCCACCGCCCGTCGCGCACCGTGCTGGTGCACCTGAGCGACGCCTGCGCGCACATGAACGGGACCGTCGTGTCCGACTACCGGACGATGCCCGGCGGCGCCGACCTGGTCATGGAGCTGGTGGAGCTGGAGGTGCCGGCGGGCCGCGGCGCGGGGCTGGCCAGCGTGGTGGGCCCGTTGCTGCGCCGTGATCTGCCAACGGTCCTGTGGATCCCGCGAGCGCCGGCCGCCGACGGGCCCGGCGTCGTCCTCGACCCCCTGGTGGACCGCCTGATCACCGAGGCCGACGCCGATGCGGATGGCCCTTCCCTGGCGCTCAGACGCCTCGCCGCCAAGATCGCCGCCGGCCGACTTCCCGCCACCGACCTGGCGTGGGGGGCCCTGACGCCCTGGCGCCAGCTCATCGCCCACGTGATCGATGCCGACGCACTCGCGCGTATCCAGGAGGGCGGGGCCACCGTCACCGTGCACCACGGCGGCGCCCACCCGTCCGCCCAGGCCCTGCTGTTGGCCGGTTGGATCACGGAACGCGGCGGAGCGCACACCCGCGTGCGCTTTGCGTCGGACCCCGGGCGCCACGAAGCGCTCACCGGCGTCACCGCCGTGGGACCGACCGGTCGGCGGCTGGACGTCACCGCACAGGCGGACCGGCCCGGCGCCCTGGTGTCGGTGGCCGAGCCGGACGGAACGGTGCGCGAACGCATGCTGCCGCTCCCCTGCCCCGACCGCGCGCGCCTGCTCGCCGGGGAGCTGGAGCTGGTGCGCCGGGACCGGGCGTTCGAGGCGGCGCTGGTCGCCGCGACGGCGACGGAGCCGACGTGAGCGCGCGGGTCGTGGTGGTGCCGGACGCCGCCGCCCTGGGGCCGGTGGCCGCCCGAGAGATCGCCGATCGAATCGCGACGGCACCGGACGCCCGCCCGGTGTCCGTCGCCCTCGCCGGCGGCGGCACCCCGCGCGCGGCGTACACGGCGCTGGCGACACTGCCGGTGGACTGGTCGCGCATCCTCTGGCTGTTCGGTGATGAACGATGCGTCCCGCCCGACGACGAGGGCTCCAACCACGCCATGGCCGCCGGCGCGCTGCTCCACCACATCCCCATCGGCCCGGAGCAGGTCGTGCGGATCCCGGGCGAGCTGCCGCCGGGCGAGGCGGCGCGCGTGGCCGAGGCCGACCTGCGCGCACACGTGCCGGGGGACCCGTGGCCGATCATCGATGTGGTCCTGTTGGGGATCGGGCCGGATGGCCACACCGCGTCGCTCTTCCCCGGATCGCCGGAGGTGGACGAGCGCCACCGCGCGATGGTGCCGGTGCACCGGCCGGATCTTCCCCAGCCGTGGCGCGTCTCGATGACGCTGCCGGTGCTGAACGCGGCGCGCAGCATCATCGTGATGGCCACCGGGGCCGAGAAGGCGCCGGTCGTGACGCGTGCCCTGGCCGGCGACGAGGCGATCCCATCGGGGCGCCTGCGCCGCGACCCCACGGTCACCTGGATCGTCGACCGCGCGGCGGCCGGGGGCTCGACCTAGAGTTCGATCAGCTCGTCGTCGGGCCCGCGGCCGGAACCGGGGTGCGCGAGCTTGGGTGAACGCCGGTCGGCGTGGCGCTGGAACAGGACGTACCCGAGCGCCGCCACCAGCACACCCAGGGCGAACCACGGCGACCGGGCGACGGCCACCGCCGCATCGGCCACGGCGACCAGCGCGGGTCGGTCCGCCGGCGCGGCGGTCGAGGATCCGGCCGACGTGCCCGGCCCGGCGGCGGGTGCTGCCGGGACAGGCGTCGCGGCGACGGGCGCGGGCGCCGGCGCCGCTCCCGCCGGCGCCGGCGCGGGATCGGTGGGGGCCTGCGGCGGCTGCGGACCGACCGGCGCCCCGGCGGCCGGAGGTCGCGGCGCCTGAGGAGCCGGGGCGGCGGCGGGCGGCGTGGACGCC
>JBIQJW010000146.1:0-5849 GCA_044507145.1 Actinomycetota bacterium | reverse complement strand
GAAGACCGGGCGGCTGATCGCCTGCGCCGTCCACTGTGCGCTGGTCCTGGCGCGTCCGCCGGAACCGGTCGACGCCGCATTGCGCTCCTACGCGGTGGAGCTGGGGCTGCTCTTCCAGATCGTGGACGACATCCTTGATGTGGCCGGATCCGAGGCCGCCCTGGGGAAGGCCGTCGGTGCCGACGCCCGCCACGGGAAGATCACCTACGTGAGTGCCCACGGACTGGCCGGCGCCCGCCGGCTGGCCGCCCAGACCCACGATCGGGCGCGTGCCGCGCTGACACCCCTGGGGTCCGCGGCCGCCGACCTCGCGAGCATCGCCGACCTCACCTTCGACCGACACCACTGACGCACACCCGGTTTCACCGGCCGGGCTGGGCAGAGGGGTATCGTGAGGGGCAGAATGGGGCCGACGCCCCCGATCTGTAGGAGGGTCCGTGCCACATCGACCTCGCGCACTCGAGCTTGCGATGGCCAGCTATCTGGTCAGGAAGCGGCTCATCAAACGCGAGCGGCGCTTCCCCTTCACACTGATGCTCGAGCCGCTCGAGATCTGCAACCTCGCATGTCACGGATGCGGGCGCATCCGTGAGTACGAGCATGTCTTCCACAAGCGGATGCCCGTGGAGGAATGCCTCCGCGTGGCCGAGGAGGCCGGTGCGCCGATCGTGAACATCCCCGGCGGCGAGCCGATGATCCACAAGGAGATCGACGCGATCGTCAACGGGATCATCGATCAGGGCCGCTTCGTCTACATGTGCACCAACGGCATCCTGATGGACCGGGCGTTCGGGCGGATCGCGCCGTCGGACCACTTCGCCTTCGTGGTGCACATCGACGGGATGCGCGAGGTGCACGACCACGCGGTGGACCGCCAGGGCGTCTTCGACAAGGCCACCGCCCACATGCGCGAGGCGATCTCACTGGGTTATCGCGTGTGCACCAACACCACGATCTACCGCGGTGTGGAGGCCGGCGAGTACGTCGAACTCTTCTCCTTCCTCAAGGAGATGGGTGTGGAGGGGTGCATCACCTCGCCCGGGTACGACTACACCTCCGTCACCCACGACCGCGAGCAGTTCCTCGCCCGGCAGGAGGCCCAGGCGCTCTACACACAGGTGCACGATCTGTGCGCCGGCATGGACATCCCCTTCTACAACAACCCGTTGTTCCACGAGTTCCTGCAGGGCAAGCGCGACTACCGGTGCAGTGCGTGGTCCATGCCCACCTACACGGTGGAGGGGTGGCGCAGCCCGTGCTACATGCTGGCCGACCGCCACGTGGACAGCCTCAAGGAGCTGTACGAGGGCACCGACTGGGAGGCCTACGGGACCGACCGGGACCCCCGCTGTGCGAACTGCCTGATGCATTGCGGCTACGAGGCCAGCACGATCCTCGAGGCGTTCTCCCGCCCGCGCGACCTGGTGGCCCTGGCTCGCTCATGATCGCGGTCGTGTGCGCCGTTCCCTCGGAGCGGCGCGCGCTGGCGCCACTGGCGGGCGCCGGCGTCGCGCTGCACATGTCGGGCATGGGTGCCGCGGCGGCCGAGCGCACCGGGGAGGCCGTGGCGCGCCTGCGACCACGCGCGCTGATCGCCGCGGGATTCTGCGGCGCCCTGTCGCCCGATTTGGAGGTGGGTGACCTGGTGGGCGCCACCGAGGTGGTCGACCGGGACACGGGCCGGCGCTACCGCCCCGACGCGTCCCTCGAGGAGCACCTGCCCGGCCGTGCCGCGGTGCTGGTGAGCGTCCCGCGACTGGTCCTCGATCCGCAGGAGCGCGCGGAGCTGGATGGGGGCGCGGTGGACATGGAGAGCGCCGCGCTGGCGCGCAGCGCGGCGGCCGCCGGCATCCCCTTCGCGGCCGTGCGCGCCGTCACGGACGCCGCGCACCACCGCATGCCGGATCTCCAGCCGTTCCTCGACGGGCGCGGGCGGCTGCGCGCCGGCGCGTGCACCGCGCACCTCATCCGGCACCCCCGCGAGATCCCCTCCCTCGTGCGTCTGGCGCCGGCGGCGCGCCGGGCCGGGCGCTCGCTGCGGGCCGGCGTGGGACACCTGCTGGAGGCCATCGCGTGAGGACCGCTCTCGTCACCGGCGCCACGGGATTCGTGGGCGGCCACGTCGCGCGCGAACTGATGGCGCAGGGGTGGGCCGTACGGGCGCTGGTGCGCCCCCGAAGCGCCGGCTCGCCCCGTCTGCCCGAGGGTGCCACCGAGGTGGTGGGCGACCTGGTGGACGCCGCCGCGGTGCGCGGCGCCTGCGCGGGCACCGACGCGGTGTTCCACGTGGGGGCCCGGTACTCGCTGGCGCGCCACGCGGGGGCCGCCGTGGAGGCCGGCAACGTCGCCGGCACCGCCAACGTCCTGGCGAGCGCGGCGGCCGCCGACGTGCCGGTGGTGCACACCTCGTCGGTCGCCACCATCGGCATCCCCGCCGACGGCCGGCCCGGCGACGAGGACACCCCGCTGCCCGCCGGGCAGATCATCGGCGCCTACAAGCGCTCGAAGGTCCACTCGGAGGTGCTGGCCCTGCGCGCGGCCGCCGCCGGCCAGCACGTGGTGGTGGTGAACCCCACGGCGCCGGTCGGACCCGGCGACCACACCCCCACGCCCACCGGACGGATCATCACCGGGTTCATGGCCGGCCGCATGCCGGCGTTCGTCGACACGGGCCTCAACCTGGTGGACGTCCGTGACGTGGCGGTGGGCCACGTGCGCGCGCTGGAGCGCGGGACGTCCGGGCGGCGCTACATCCTGGGCAACGAGAACCTCACCCTGGAGGAGATCCTGGCCACGCTCGCATCCATCACCGGCCGGCGCCGGCCCCGACTTCGCCTGCCCCACGCGGTCGCAATCGGAGCCGCCGCCGTCGACGAGTTCATCGAGGGCACGCTGATGCGCCGCGAGCCCGGCGCCCCGCTGGACGGGGCCCGGATGGCGCGCAAGCGGATGTTCGTGGATCCCTCTCGGGCCGTCGCCGAACTGGGGGTCCCGCGCTCTCCGGTGCGCACCGCCTTGGCCGATGCCGTCGCATGGTTCGGTGCGCGTGCCTGAGACCACCGCGCCGGCGGGCGTCCGCGCACTCGCCCGCACGGTCGCCGACCGCGGCGCCGACCACGTGCGCGGGCTCCGGCACGCCGACGGGTACTGGTGGGCGGAGCTCGAGTCCAACTCGACCATGACCGCCGAGCATGTCTTCATGCTCATGGCGCTCGGCCTCCTGCGCGAGGACGACCGCGCCGGCCTCATCGCCGAACTGCGCGCCACCCAGGGCGAGGACGGCGGCTGGCGCGTCTGGTTCTCGGGCCCGCCCGACCTGTCGACCACCGTCGAGTGCTACTACGCGCTGAAGCTGCTGGGCGTCCCCCCGGACGACCCCGGGATGGTCGCGGCCCGGACGATGGTGCACCGCCTGGGCGGGGCGGACCGCTCGCGGTTCTTCACCAAGCTGTGGCTGGCCGTCCTCGGCCAGTACCCGTGGGCATCCCTGCCGGTGCTGCCGCCCGAGATGATCCTGCTCCCGGACCGCGCGCCCCTGTCCCCGTACCGGTTCGGCTCGTGGGCCCGCGGCACATTCGTGGCCCTCATGATCGTGCTGTCGCGGCAGGTGACCTACCGTCAGACGGTGGAGGCGCGCGAGCTGTTCACCGACCCGCCCGGGACGCACCCGGCCGGCGCGCCGAAGACGCCGGGCAGGTGGACGCCACTGCTCACGCGCGCGATGGATGTGGCCCGCGCGTACAACCGCCGGCCCATCCGTGCCCTGCGCCGCCACGCCGAGCAGCGCGTGGCCCGCTGGATCTGCGAACGTCAGGAGGCCGACGGCTCGTGGGGCGGCATCCAGCCGCCGTGGATCTACTCGATCTTCGCGCTGCACGCGCTGGGGATGCCGCTGGACCACCCGGTGATCGCGCGGGCGCTGGCCGGATTCGACGACACCTTCACGGTGCGCAAGGACGGCCGCATCCGGATCCAGGCCTGCCTCTCGCCCATCTGGGACACCTGCCTGGCTGCCGTGGCGCTGGCCGACGCCGGCGCCGGACCCGACGACCCCGACCTGCGCGCGTCGGCCGACTGGCTGCTGTCAAAGGAGGTGACCCGCTACGGCGACTGGCATCACATCCCGCAGCGCGGCCGGCCAGGCGGATGGTCGTTCGAGTTCGCCAACGAGTGGTACCCCGACACCGACGACACGGCCGAGGTGCTCATCGCGCTGCGCCGGTCGGGCGTGCCGGCGGATCACCCGGCGGTGCGACGCGGTGTCGACTGGCTCCTGGCGATGCAGTGCCGCAACGGGGGCTGGGGCGCGTTCGACGTGGACAACGACCACCGGGTCATGACGCAGCTTCCGCTGTGCGACTTCGGCGAGGTGATCGACCCGCCCACCGAGGACGTCACCGCGCACGTGGTGGAGGCGCTGGTGGAGTGCGGCCTGCCCCGGGACCATGCGGCGGTGCGCGCCGGCGTGGCGTATCTGCTGGCGACGCAGCGCCCCGACGGATCGTGGTGGGGCCGCTGGGGCGTGAACCACGTCTACGGCACCGGTGCGGCGCTGCCCGCGCTGGCCGCCGCCGGGCACGACATGGACGCGCCCCACATCCGCCGCGCCGTCGAATGGCTGGCCGAACACCAGAATGACGACGGCGGCTGGGGTGAGAGCATCCTCAGTTACGACGACCCGGCGTGGGTCGGCCGGGGCGACTCCACCGCGTCACAGACCGCATGGGCGCTCTTGGGGTTGCACGCCGCCGCGCCGGCCCATCCGGCGATCGCGCGGGGGGTGGAGTACCTCGATGCCACCCAGCGCCCCGACGGCGGCTGGGATGAGCCGTACTTCACCGGCACCGGCTTCCCCGGCGACTTCCTGATCGCCTACCACGGGTACCGCCTGTGGTTCCCGGTGATGGCGCTGGGACGGATCGCCGGGTGAGCGCCCGCGGTGAGGAGCAGGCGCGGCGGATCGCGCGCGCCCACGATGAGAACTTCCCGGTGGCGTTCATCGCCGCGCCGCGCGACATCCGCGCGGACATGCGCACGGTGTACGCCTTCTGCCGGGTCACCGACGACATCGGCGACGAGGGCGCGCGCACGGCCGCCGAGCGCATCGGTGCGCTGGACTCCTGGGCTGCCATGCTCGACGGCGCCGTGGCGGGGCGCCCCGGTGCGCCGCCGGTGTTGGAGGCCGTCGCCCGGACCATCCGCCGGCGGGGCCTGCCCATCGAGTCGTTCCACCGGCTGATCGAGGCCAACCGGATGGATCAGCGGCGCAACCGCTGGGACACCGACGACGAGCTGCTGGACTACTGCCGTCACTCGGCCACACCGGTGGGCGAGATGGTGCTGGGCGTCCTGGGCTACCGCGACCGCTGGCGCCGCGGCATGAGCGACGCCACATGCATCGGTCTGCAACTGGTCAACTTCTGGCAGGACATCGGGCGCGATCTGCGCGAGCGCGACCGCATCTACGTTCCGCGCGAGCGGATGCGCGCCGCCGGCGTCACCGAGGCCGACCTGGCGGCGCCCACGGCCTCGCCCGCCGTGCGCACGCTGGTGGCCGACCTCACGGCCCAGGCGCGGGCGCAGCTCCTGGCCGGCGCGCCGCTGCACCGCTACGTGCCGGCACGGGTGCGACTCGACCTGCGCATGTTCACCGCCGGAGGCCTGGCGATGTGCGACGCCATCGCCCGCCAGGACCACGACACGCTGGCGCGCAGGCCGGCGCCCGGCCGGCTGGGCCGTGCGCGGCTGGCGGTGCGCGCCGCCGGCGCCGTGGGCCGGGGAGCCGCGTGAGCGAAGGGGCGGTGACGCTGGAGCGCGCGCGGGCCCACTGCCGCGACGTCGCCCGGCGC
>JBIQJW010000145.1:0-5854 GCA_044507145.1 Actinomycetota bacterium | reverse complement strand
CTGATCGCGAGCGTGATCCTGTCGGTGCCGGTGATCCTGATGTCGATGATCCCGGCGCTCCAGTTCGACCACTGGCAGTGGATCGCACTACAGCTCACCACGCCGGTGGTGATGTGGGCCGGCTGGCCGTTCCACCGCGCCGCCTGGCTGAACCTGCGCCAGGGCGCGGCGACCATGGACACGCTGGTGAGCCTGGGGACCCTCAGCGCGTGGACATGGTCGGTGGTGGCGCTGCTCTTTCTGGGCGCCGGCGATCCGTCGATGCGGATGGCGTTCGAGTTCACGCTCACCCCCGGCGCGGACGCGGCGCACATCTACCTGGAGGTGGCCGCGGCGGTCACGACGTTCCTGTTGGCCGGGCGCTACTTCGAGGCGCGTGCGAAGCGGCGCGCCGGCGGTGCGCTGCGCGCGCTGCTGGAGCTGGGCGCCAAGGAGGCCACGCTGCTGCATCCGGACGGCAGCGAGGAGCGCGTCGCGTCCGAGCGGCTGGCCGTGGGCGACCGCGTCGTGGTGCGTCCCGGTGAGCGGATCGCCGCGGACGGGGTGGTGGAGCAGGGGCGCTCCGCCGTCGACATGTCGCTGCTCACCGGTGAATCGCTGCCCGTGGAGGTGGAACCGGGCGCCACGGTGGCCGGTGGCACCATCAACGCCGGCGGACGGCTGGTGGTGCGCGCCACCCGCGTGGGGGCCGACACCGCGATCGCGCATGTGGGTCGGCTGGTCGCCGAGGCCCAGACCGGCAAGGCGCCGGTGCAGCGTCTCGCCGACCGCATCTCCGGTGTCTTCGTGCCCGCCGTGATCCTCCTGGCCGCGGGCACGCTGGGCTTCTGGCTGGCCAACGGCGCCGGCGCCGCCTACGCGTTCACCGCGGCCGTGTCGGTGCTGATCGTCGCCTGCCCCTGCGCGCTGGGCCTGGCGACGCCCACCGCCCTGCTGGTGGGGACCGGCCGCGGGGCCCAGATGGGCGTCCTGATCCGCGGGCCCGAGGTGCTGGAGTCGACACGCCGGATCGACACGATCCTGCTCGACAAGACCGGCACGGTCACCACGGGCCGCATGGAGCTGGTGGACGTGACGACCGGTGACGGTGTGGACCGCGCGCGGGCCCTGCGCATGGCGGGGGCCCTGGAGCGTGGCTCCGAGCATCCGGTGGCGGCCGCGGTGGCGGAGGCGGCCGAGCGCGAGCTCGGGACGCTCCCACCCGTTGAGGACTTCGTGAACCACCCCGGGATGGGTGTGCGCGGCACCGTGGATGGGCTCACGGTCCTGGCCGGCCGTCCCGGTCTGTTTGAGGAACACGGCGTCGCGATCCCGGCGGCGCTGGCCGACGCCCTGGCCGGTGCGCAGGCCGACGGGCGCACGGCGGTGCTGGTGGGCTGGGACGGGCGGGCGAGAGCGGTGCTGGCGGTCGCCGACGCGTCCAAGCCCACGAGCGCCGGCGCCATCGCTCGGCTGCGGTCGCAGGGTCTGCACCCGGTGCTGCTCACCGGGGACAACGCCACCACGGCCCGGGCGATCGCCGACGAGGTCGGCATCGACGAGGTGATCGCCGAGGTGCTGCCCGCCGACAAGGTCGCGACGGTCCGGCGCCTCCAAGCCCAGGGGCGTGTGGTGGCGATGGTGGGCGACGGCGTCAACGACGCCCCCGCGCTCGCCGCCGCCGACCTCGGACTGGCGGTCGGCACCGGTACCGATGTGGCGATGGAGGCCTCGGACCTCACGCTGGTCTCGGGCGATCTGCACGCCGCCGCCGACGCCATCGCGCTGTCGCGCCGGACGCTCTCGACCATCAAGGGCAACCTCTTCTGGGCCTTCGCGTACAACGTCGCGGCCCTGCCGCTGGCCGCCGCCGGCTACCTCGACCCGATGATCGCCGGCGCGGCGATGGCGCTCTCCAGCATCTTCGTGGTGACGAACTCGCTGCGCCTGCGCCGGGTGCGCCCGGGCGGGCCCGCGCGGACCGGGGCAACCGCCGGCAACGCCGGAGCCGCCGAGCCTGCGGGCGCTACGCTGGCCGGGTGACGTCAGGCACATCCGAACCCGACGGGGCGACCGACCAGGACCAGGACCCGGGCCCCGCGCGCGGTCGGCTGTGGCTCATCATCGGCTCCCTGCTGATGGTGATGTTCCTGGCCTCGCTGGACCAGACGATCGTGTCGACGGCCCTCCCCACGATCGTGGGCGATCTGGGCGGCCTCGACCACCTCTCGTGGGTCGTCACCGCCTACCTGCTGGGGCAGACGGCCGTGACGCCGCTGTACGGCAAGCTGGGCGACATGTACGGGCGCCGGCTGGTGCTCCAGATCGCGCTGGCCATCTTCCTGATCGGGTCGATCCTGTGCGGTCTCAGCCAATCGATGGGCGAGCTGATCGCGTTCCGGGCGATCCAGGGGGTGGGCGGCGGCGGCCTCATGGTGAGCGCGCAGGCGGCGATCGGCGATGTGGTGTCTCCGCGCGAGCGCGGCCGCTACACGGGCCTGTTCGTGGGCGTGTTCGGCGTGTCCAGCGTCGCCGGGCCCCTCATCGGCGGGTTCCTCACCGGGCATCTCTCGTGGCACTGGATCTTCTACGTGAACATCCCGCTGGGGCTCGCCGCCGGCGTGGCGCTGGCGCTGGTGTTCCCCCGCGCGGCCGCCCGGGCCCGCACCGCGCGCAACATCGACTACCTCGGCACCGCGCTGCTGGCGCTCGCGCTCAGCTGCCTGGTGCTCCTCACCACGCTGGGCGGTGCCACGGTCCCGTGGGCCTCGCCCACCATCGTGCTGCTGGGGTCCACCACCATCGCGTCGCTGGTGTTGTTCTGGGTGGTGGAGCGGCGCGCCGCCGAGCCCATCCTGCCGCCGGGGCTGCTGCGCAACGACATCTTCGCCATCACCGGGGCCGTCTCCGCGGTGGTGGGATTCGCGCTGCTCGGGGCGCTCACGTTCCTGCCGCTGTTCCAGCAGATCGTCCGCGGGATGGACCCCACCGAGTCCGGGCTGCAGCTGGTGCCGCTGATGGCCGGGGTGCTCGTGGCGTCGGTCATCGGCGGGCAGATCGTGACGCGTACCGGTCGCTACAGGGTGTTCCCCATCGCGGGGACCGCCGTGGCGACCGGGGGCATGGTGCTCCTGTCCACGATGGACCAGAGCACCTCCGTCTTGGAGGCCTCGGGCTACATGCTGCTGTTGGGCAGCGGCCTGGGAATGTTGATGCAGGTGCTGATGCTGGCGGTGCAGAACGCTGTGGACTACGAGTCGCTGGGCGTAGCGACGGCCGGTAACACCCTGTTGCGCTCGGTGGGCGGCTCGCTGGGCACCGCGGTGCTCGGCGCGGTCTTCGCCAACCGCCTGGCGGCGAATCTCGACGCGGAGCTCCCGCCGGGCGCGCGCGAGGTGTCCGAGGGCTCGCTGGACGTGGAACGCATCGCGCAGCTTGAACCCGCGGCACACGCCGCGTACCTCGACGCGTTCAGCGGAGCGATGAGCACGGTGTTCGTCGTGGGGGCCGTCGTGATGGCGGTGGCGTTCGCGCTGAGCTGGTTCATCCGTGAGGTGCCGCTGCGCACCACGGTGCACGGCAGGGGAGCGGTGCCCGACAGGCGTGTGCCGACGGCCGACGGGTAGGGTGCCTGACGTGGCGGTTCTGTCGATCCTCGAGTTCACCGACCCGGCGTGCCCCTGGGCGTTCAGTGGCGAGCCGGCCCGGCGGCGGCTGCGCGCCCGCTACGGGGACGCCATCGAATGGGACGTCTGCATGGTGGGCCTGGCCGCCAGCCCGCAGGAGTACCTCGACCGTGGCTTCACGCTGGAGGTCCAGTCGCAGGCCTTCGCCCAGATCGCCCGCGACCACGGCATGCCCATCGACGCATCGCCGCGCCCGCGCATGGCCGGGACGCTTCCCGCGTGCCGGGCGGTGGTCGCGACACGCCTCTACGGCGACCCCGGCGTTGATCGCATCCTCACGCGCAGGCTGGCGATGCTGCACTTCGCCGGCCGGCTCCTGGACGACCGCTCCACCATCGACGAGGCCGCCCGGCTGGTCGGGATCGACCCCGACGAGCTGGAGCGCTGGTCCGCCACCCCCGCGGCGCGGGCCGCGCTGGCGGCCGACCTGGCGCGGGCGCGGACGCCCTCGCCCGAGGCCCTGGCGCAGCCCGAACGGCTGGCGTCGTGGGAGCAGGGCATGCGCTACACATGCCCCTCGTACGAGATCACGCGCCTGTCCGACGGTGCGCGGCTGTCGGCCCCCGGCTTCCAGCCGACGCACAGCTACGAGATGGCGGTGGCGAACCTGGTGCCCGACCTGGTGCCCGAACCGGCGCCCACCCGCGTGGAGGATGTGCTCGCCGACGCCGAGGTGCCGCTGGCCACGCGCGAGGTGGCCGTGGTGATGGGCATCGCCCACGAGCGGGCGTGGGAGCTCCTGTCGGCGGTGGCGGTGTCCGAGCCGGTGGGCGAGGACGCCTACTGGACGCTTCCCGCGCGGTAGCGCGGGCCCGGGATGCGGGGGATACTCCCGTCATGACGGACATCGCGGACCTCAGAGCGATCGCGCAGCGGGTGAGCTGCTCAGCGATCTGTGACGCGATGATGCGCCGTCATGCGCACCGCGCCCACATCGTGGATTTGGTGTCGCCCACGCCCGAGCGGTGGCTGTTGGCGGAGGCCGTGACCATGCGGTTCATGCCCCTGCGGGCGGACCTGTTCGATCCGAAGCGCCACGACTTCTCGCCGCTGCTCACCGAGGCTGCGGGCGACGACCCGGCCGGGAAGGTGCTGGTCGCCTCGTGCGGGGGGCACCCGGAGCAGCCCATCGCCGGCGGCAAGAAGCTCTCGCGCCTGGCGAATCTGGGCATGGCCGGAGTGGTGTCGGACGCGCGCCTGCGCGACTTCGCCGAGGTGGTCGACCTGGGCCTGGCGGCGTGGGTGGCGGGAGAGACGGTGCGCCAGGGCGGCGAGACGATCATGCCGTTCGCGGCAAACGTGCCGGTGGAGATCGCCGGCGTCACCGTGCTGCCCGGCGACTGGATCTACGCGGATGCGTCCGGGGCGGTGGTGATCCCACCCGCCGACCTGGGCGAGATCCTCGAAGAGGCCGCCCGCATCGAGGAACGCGACGCGACGACGGTGGAGCGGATGCGCGCCGACGACGCCGCGTGGCTGGCCCGCCGGCGATGACCACGCTCAAGCGGTTCGCGCTGCTGGTCGCCTGCAACGCGGTCGCGCTGTGGGTGGCGGATCTGCTGATCGACGGCATCCGCATCGACACCGTGTGGAGGGCCCTGCTCGCGGGGGCGATCCTCGGCGTCATCAACTGGTTCGTGAAGCCGGTGGTGCAGCTCCTGTCCCTGCCGCTCATCGTGCTGACACTCGGCATCGCGCTGTTCTTCGTGAACCTGGCGATGCTGGCGCTGGCCGCCTGGCTCACACCGGGCTTCTCCATCGACGGGTTCTGGCCGGCGGTGGGCGGCACCATCGTGATCTGGCTGGTGAACGCCATCCTGTACTCGGTGTTCGGCATCGGCGACGTCCGCACGCGGCGCGCCCGGCGCTAGGCAGTCGCGCAGGCGCCGGCGCTCGTTCAGGAGGTCGTCAGGTGGTCGGGGGCATCATGGGTTCCAGCGGGGCCCAGTGACTACCTCTCCAGTCCCGGGCCCCCGCTGCCGTTTCGGGGCCGATGCGCCTCAGCCGTGGTCGGGGAGGCGCAGCACCACCAGGCGGTCCTCGGTCATGCTGCGAACCGCGTAGCGGGGCCCCTCGCGCGTGTTGCCGCTGTCCTTCACGCCGCCGTAGGGCTGCTGGTCCACCCGGAAGGTCGGGGTCTCGTTGATCGTGACCCCGCCGAAGTGCAGCCGGCGCGCCCAGCCCAGCGC
>JBIQJW010000144.1:0-5856 GCA_044507145.1 Actinomycetota bacterium | reverse complement strand
TACGACCAGATCGCGTGACGCGGACGGGGGACAGTGCGAATAGCACGGCCCCCGTTCGCGGCGCGTGATCTGGGCCTTACTTGCAGCGAGCCGCCTACGCCCGGGAATAAAAGAACGTGGAAAGCTTCTGCAACCCAAGTTCTTCGGCCCCGGCGATGGTCTCGGTGGAGCCGATCATGAGGATGCCACCGGGCCGCAGGGCGTCGCGCAGACGGGCGTAGATGCCGGCCTTGGCCGTCTCGGTGAAGTAGATGACGACGTTGCGGCAGAGGATGAGGTCCTGCCCGCTGGGGTAGCGGTCGGCCAGGAGGTCGAGGTGCGAGAAGCGGACGGCGTTGCGGAGGGTGTCGCTGGCATGTGCCCCGCCGTCGGGTGTGTCGGTGAACCAGCGCCGCCGCCGTTCGGCGCTGACGTTGCGCAGGTCGGCGGCGTTGAACTCACCCCGGCGGGCGCGGTCGAGGATACGCCGGTCCAGGTCGGTGCCCCGGACCTCGTGTCGTCCGGTGGGCGCCGCCTCCTTGAGGAGGATGGCGAGGCTGTAGGGCTCGGCCCCGTACGAGCAGGCGGCGCTCCACACGCGCAGGCCCCTGGGCGAGCGGGTGAGGAGGTCCGGGATGTGGGTGCGTTCGAGTTCGGCGAACCGCTCCGGGTTCCGGAAGAGCTCGGAGACGTTGATCGTCATCCGGTCGAGGAAGTCGTCCCTGGCCGCCCGGTCGCGACGGATGTGGGCGAGGTAGGCGTCGAGGTCGGCGTGGCCGACGCGTTCGGCATGGGAGCGCAGGCGGCGCTCCATCTGACCGGGCCGGTAGTTACCGAGGTCGATCCCACAGATCTGGCGGACGCCGGCGCAGAAGCGCAGGTAGTCGGCCGGCGGGTTGAGTGTGCTCACGGCCGGGGTATCGGCCGGGCGGGGGCGCGGCTGAAGGCCGCGGGCGCCGGCGGCCCCGGGGCGGCTAGAAGAGCCGGATCGCCGGGTCGTCGAGCCCGCGGAGGGCGTCGTAGTCGACCACCGCGCACGCGATGTCGCGGTCGGTGGCGAGGGTGCGCGCCTGGGGCTTGATCTCCTGGGCGGCGAAGATGCCGCGCACGGGCGCGATGAGCGGATCGCGGTTGAGCAGATCGAGGTAGCGCGTGAGCTGTTCGACCCCGTTGATCTCGCCGCGGCGCTTCACCTCCACCGCCACGGCGTTGCCGTCGGCGTCCTGGCACATGAGGTCGACGGGACCGATCGCGGTGGGGTACTCCCGTCGCACCAGACGGAGCCCGGGAGCGAGCGTCTCGGGGTGGTCGGCCAGGAGTTCCTGCAGGTGCTTCTCGACGCCGTCCTTCTGGAGGCCCGGGTCGACCCCGAGCTCGTGGGAGGTGTCGTGGTGGATGTCCTGGATGAGGATGCGCAGGGTGTCGTCGGTGCGCGAGCGCACGGTCCACTCGATCCGGCCGTCCTCGCCGGAATCCTCGCGGAACGTGCAGGGCGGCGACATCCAGTTGAGCGGCTTGTAGGAGCCACCGTCGGAGTGGATGAGCACCGAGCCGTCCGCCTTGATCATGAGCACGCGCGTGGCCATCGGCAGGTGCGCGGCGAGCCGGCCGGCGTAGTCCACCTGGCAGGTTGCGACGACGATCCTCACGAGGCCGGACTGTACGTGACCGGGCACGCCCGGACCCCGCGTCCTCCGTGGACGGGCGGCGTGACGGCGCCGCTCACGTCTGCAGGCGCGCGCCGGCCGACCTGATGTGTTCGGCGATCAGTTCGCCGGCATCGTCGGGCCGCCGTCCGGCGATCGCACCTACGATGGCCTGGTGCTCGGCGATGAACGCGGCGATGGCCTGCGGGTCGCGCGCGATGGTGGCGGAGACCATGCGCCGCTGACGGTCGCGTAGCGAGTCGTAGAGGCGCGCGATGATGGCGTTGCCGGCCGCCTCCACGATGGCCTGGTGGAAACGCCGGTCGGCATCGACGAAACCGGCGGCGTCGTCCGCGCCGGCGCGCTCCTCCTGCTCGCGCACCAGTGATCGCAGCCCGGCGATGAGGCCGGCGGGCGGATCGGCGGCGACGGCCTCCGCGCAGTGGCGTTCCACCAGGCGTCGGGTCTCGACCACATCGCGCACCTCATCGGGCGAGACGGGCACCACCAGCGCTCCGCGCTTCGGGTAGAGACGCATCAAGCCCTCGGCCTCCAGCAGCAGGAACGCCTCGCGCACCGGCGTGCGACTCACCTTCAGCGCCTCCGCCACCTCCCCCTCGCTCAGCAGCTCGCCACCGGGATAGGCGCCGGCGAGGACGCGCTCCTTCACGAAGGCGTAGACGCGGTCCTTGGCGAGTGCAGAGGGCATGAAGGTATTCCTACCCGATACGCCCGGCATACGGTATAAACACGTGATGCATCTAAGAGCGATTCGACGTGCCGCCGACGTTCCCGCCCGCGCATGGTGGGTGTGGACCGCCGCCGCGGGGTTCTACTTCATGGCGATGTTCCACCGCATGGGCCTGGGCGTGGCATCGCTCGAGGCCGAGGGCCGGCTGGGCCTGGGCGTGGAGAGCATCGCGCTGATCTCGGCCCTGCAGCTGGGCCTCTACATGGCGTTGGTGATCCCGGCGGGTCTGGCCGCCGACCGCATCGGCCCTCGACGCACACTGGCCGGTGGCATGGCGCTGGTCGCCGTGGGCGAGATCGCCTTCGGCCTGGCGCACGCTCCTGGACCGGCGCTGGCCGGTCGCGCCCTGGTGGGCATCGGGGACGCGTTCATCTTCCTGAGCGTGCTGCGCATCGCCCAGAACTGGTTCCCGGCGCGCCGGTACGCGCCGCTGGCGCTCCTGACGGCCACCGCCGGCGCGCTGGGGCAGATCTTCGCCACGATCCCGCTGGGCGGGGCCCTGGACGTGCTGGGCTGGGAGCCGGTGTTCGTCGGTACCGGTGTCCTGGCCGGCGTCGCGGCGCTGGCCGGCCTGATCCTGCTGCGCGATCGCCCGGCCGGGCCGGCCGCGGCCACCGCCGCCGCGCCCGCGCGCGGCGAGGGCCCCGGGATCCTCGCCTCCATCGGTCTGGCCTGGCGCGCCCGCGGCACCCGCCGCGCGTTCTGGACGCACTTCACCCTGATGGGCCCGTTCGTCGCGGTCACCGCGCTGTGGGGCTACCCCTATCTGGTGGAGGGGCGCGGCATGGCCGAGTCACAGGCACGCGCATGGCTACTGGGCTGCGTGGTCGTGTGCGCGGTCACCTCCCCGATCATGGGTGCCGTGGTGGCGCGCCGGCCGGGCAGCCGTACCGGGCTCACCATCGGCACCGGCGCGACCGTCGCGGCCATGTGGAGCGTCGCCCTGCTGTGGCCCGGGGGCTCACCCACCGCGGTCGCGGTCGCCGCACTGCTGCTCACGGGCGCCACCTGCGGCGCCGCGATGCTCGCGTTCGACTTCGCCCGCGAGGGGAACGCACCCGAGCGCGTGGGCACCGCGACCGGGGTGACGAACACCGGCGGCTTCGGCGCGGCGGTGGCCATCCAGATCGCGGTGAGCTCGCTTCTGCACGCCTCCGGCGCCACTCCCGACTATGCGCTGGCGATGCTCCCGGTGCCGGCCCTGATGTTCCTGGGTTGCGCGCACATGGTGCGTCACGCGCGAAGGGCGACGTGTCAATCCGAGGTGATTTCGGGTAGAGAGAAGACCGTGGGGTTCGACACCGCCGCGTAGGGGGTCTGTGCGCGGCGTCATCCGGCGCCGGCACCGGCGCCCTGCCGAGGGAGCGCGCAGATGAAACGGCACCGATGGGCGGCGTTGCTGGTGGCAACGGCGCTGGTGGCGTCGGCCGCCGCATGCGGCGGCGACTCCGACGACGACGGAGGGATCCCGACCGGTTCGTCCGAGTGGGCGTTGCCGAACGGCGATTCGGCCAACACCCGCAACGTCACCGGCTCGAACATCGACGCCTCGAGCGTGGCGGACCTCGGCGAATCGTGGTCGGTGCCCATCAGGGGCGCCGGCGCGTTCGGCAACTACGCATCCACCCCGGTCCTGGTGGGCGGCGTGGTGTTCACGCAGGACCTGTCGTCGAACGTCCGGGCCATCAACCTGGAAAGCGGCGAGGTGGTGTGGACGCGCGAGTACGACTCCCCCACCGTCGGCCCGAACGGCGTCGCCTATGCCGACGGCCGGATCTACGGGGCCACGGTCGACTTCGCCTTCGCCCTGGACGCCGAGAGCGGCGACGAGGTGTGGCGCAGCGACAAACTGACGCGCAACGAGAACGAGGGCATCGACATCGCACCCGGGGTGCACGACGGCGTGGTGTACGTGTCCACGGTGCCCGTGAACCCCGACGCGTCGTATGTGGGCAACGCCCGCGGCATTCTGCACGCCCTGGATGCCGAGACCGGCGAGCCGCGTTGGACGTTCGACACGGTGCCCGAGGACCTGTGGAGCGCCGAGCACTCGGACATCAACTCCGGTGGCGGCCTGTGGCATCCGCCGGCGTTCGACGATCAGGGCGACCTGTACATCTCGATCGCCAACCCGGCGCCCTTCCTCGGCACGCCGCAGCTGCCATGGGGCTCGAGCCGGCCAGGGCCGAACCCCGACACCAACACGCTGGTGAAGCTGGACGGCGAGACCGGCGAGGTGGTGTGGAAGAACCAGGTGCTGCCGCACGACATCTACGACTGGGACCTGCATCTTCCGCCCATCCTCACCGAGGCAGACGGCCGCGAGCTGGTGCTCACCGGCGGCAAGATGGGATACGTGTACGCGATGGATCGCGAGACCGGCGAGACGTTGTGGAAGCGCTCGGTCGGTGAGCACAGCGGCAACGACGACGACAACCAGCTCGCCCTGGACGAGCGGTTCGACGAGCTGCCGGAGCTGCCTTTCACCCTGCTGCCGGGCTTCCTGGGCGGCGTCGAGACGCAGATGGCGGTGAAGGACGGCGTGGTGTTCGCGCCGATCGTGAACCTGCCCACCCGCATCACCGCGCAGAACGAGTTCTCGCTGCAGTTCGAGGGTGCCACGGGCGAGATGGTGGCGTTGGATGTCGCCACCGGCGAGGTGAAGTGGGAGCGCGACTTCGAGACCCCCGTGTACGGCGCGGCCACCGTGGTGAACGACCTGGTGTTCACGACGACGTTCGACGGGACGCTCTACGCACTGGACATCGAGACCGGCGAGCCCGTGTGGACGCAGAAGCTGCCGGCGGGAACCAACGCGACGTTGGCGATCTCGCAGGACTGGCTGGTGACAGCCGCGAGCCTGGCGCAGTCGCCCGACCAGCAGCCGGCGATCATCGGCTACCGGCTCGGGGCCGGCGACGGGACCGACACGGCCCCGGCGACCACCGCACCGGGCACGACCGCACCGGCGACCACCGCACCGGCGGCGGACGCCGCGCAGACGTTCTCGCGTAACTGCGCGTCGTGCCACACGCTGGAGGCCGCCGGCGCCACCGGCAAGGTGGGGCCGAACCTGGACCGGTCGACCCTGACGGTGGAGCAGACGGCGGCGAAGATCACGAACGGCGGCGGGCCCATGCCCGCCTACGGATCGCAGTTCTCGCCGGAGGAGATCGAGGCGATCGCCCAGTACGTGGTCGACTCGCGGAACCCGGACGCCGCCGGCGGCGACGACCCGGGCGCCGGGATCCCGTAGGCAAGAGCTCGCCAGAACGACGCGGGCGTCGACGCACGACACACAGCATCGACGCCCGCCACTCTGCGACGGGCCGGGTTGAGGCCGAAGGCCGAGCGCAGCGATCCCACCCACCGGCATCGCCCCGACATCTGGGTCTGTGGAGATGACCGGCCGGGGACAGCCCTACCGGGCTGACACCCAACCGTTGGACAGCCCCTACGGGCCTGACCACATCCCCACAG
>JBIQJW010000143.1:0-5879 GCA_044507145.1 Actinomycetota bacterium | reverse complement strand
CCAGCCCGCCGTCCGACCCGCTGTGGGCCACGGGCAACCAGTGGTCGCTCACCGGGCAGGGCGGGCCGGCCTGGTCGGCCGATCTGCTCACCACCGGTCCCCGTCCGCGTATCGCCATCCTCGACAGCGGCGTGTCCGTGGATCACGAGGAGTGGGGCGGTCCCGCCTCTCCGCTCGTGGCGCCGCGCAATGTGCTGCGCGGAAACGCGGACGCCGATGACTGGGGTCACACCGGCCACGGTACGCACGTGGCGGGGATCGCCGCCGCGCCGCTCAACGGCGTGGGTGTGGTGGGCGTCGCGCCCGGCGATGCCGCCGCCGGGCAGGTGATCCCGGTGCGCATCGCGGATCCCGAGGGGCGCAGCACCGACGACGGGATGATGGCCGGCATCCGCTGGGCCGTCACCCACGGCGCCAAGGTGGTGAACATCTCCGCCGGCGGCCCCGGGTACTCGCGCGCGTTCCAGGAGACGATCCTCTGGGCCACGCAGCGAGGCGCCCTGGTGGTGGCCTCGGTGGGGAACGACGGCGACACCAGTACGGGCACCACGGTCAACTATCCGGCCGGCTACCGCCGCGTGCTCGGCGTCTCCGCCCAGTGCGACGGCAGGGCATCACGCGACTGTCCCACCCCGTTCGGTTCCGCGAACTTCTCGAACCGCAATGTCTCGGTCGACATCACCGCCCCCGGCGTGAGGATGCTCTCCACCGTGCCGCCGCGGATGATCACGGGGGTCGCCGCCCCGGGGTACGCGTTCAAGGACGGCACGTCGATGGCGGCGCCGTACGTCACCGGCGTGGCCGCGCTGGTGCAGGCCGCCAACGGCAACGCCCTGTCGCCGTACCAGGTGATGCGCCAGATCGCGCTGACGGCGACGCCGCTGCAGCCCGGCGGCCGCAACAACCGCAGTGGCTACGGCGTGGTCAACCCCCTCGGCGCGGTCACCCGGAACGCCCCGGAGGACGACCACTCCGAGGTGAACGACGACATCAAATGGGTGGGCAAGGCCGGCCCGCGCCAGGTGGGTACGCCGGTGCGGATCGCCGCGACCATCGACCAGCACGAGGACATCGACGACGTGTACCCGGTTCGGCTGCGCAAGGGCGATCGCCTGCAGGCGACGCTGCGCTACCGCACGGGGGTGGAGCACCTGTACGTCTGGGGGCCGGGGACGCGCACGGTGCAAACCGGCGCGACCAACGTGCGCCGCAACCTGATGCGGTTCAAAGGGGGCTCCGGTAAGAGCAAGCGCGCGGTCGTGGTGGCCAAGCGCACCGGCGTGCACTACGTGAACATCTACGGTCGTCGCGGACGCGGCGACTACCAGCTCACCCTTCTCACCAGGAGCCGCTGATGGTGCCCGGCGCCCACCACGTCCTGTTCTACGACTACGTCCCCGACATCCTGGAGCGGCGCGGCCCGCACCGCGAGGCGCACCTGGCGCGGTTGCGCGAGTGGGCCGCGGACGGGCGGATGCTCGCGGCCGGCGCCCTGGGCGATCCACCCTCGGGCGCCGCGATCGTGTTCCGGGTGGACGACCCCGCCGAGGTGGAGGAGTACGTCGAGGGCGATCCGTACATGATCGCCGGCCTCGTGGACGCCTACCGGGTGGTGCCCTGGGCGCTGGCGGTGACCGGCTGACCCGCTGATCGACGTTGCAGCGTGTGACGGCGTGTTCACATCGCTGCAATCAGAAGCGCTCATAGCCTCCGCGCACCGTCTTCGTTCCGGAAGGAGTGCGCGTGAGGACTCGCGTCACACGCAAGATGTTCCGCCCCGCCGCGTTCGCGGCGTCGCTCTCCCTGGCGGCCGTGGCCGCGCCGGTGGCCATGGCAGGCCAGGTCGGTTCCTTCGGCACGGTCGCCGACTTCAACGTCCCCGGGGGCGGCGTCGCCGAGATCGTCGCGGCCACCCCCGACGGTGACACCCTGCTGTACACCGACGCCGCGAACGACCGCGTGGGCGTGGTGGACATCAGCGAGCCCTCGGCACCGCGTCAGGTGGGGACCATCGCGGTGGGCGGTTCGCCCACCAGCGTGGCCATCTCGAAGAGCGGTGCCCGGGCGTTCGTGGCGGTGCAGACGACCACGCGCGAGGAGGGTGAGGCCCCCGACGTCACCCCCGGGAAGCTGGTGGTCATCAACATCGCCGCACGTACCGCCGTGTCGTCCGTCGAGATCGGGAACGGCCCGGATTCGGTGGCCGCCACCCGGATCGACGGGGTCGATGTGGCCGTCGTGGCGATCGAGAACGAGCCCCTGGTCGTCGAGGACGGTGTGGTCACCGACGACGAGCTGCCCGAACACCCCGGTGACATCAGCGGTCCCGGCCTGGTCCAGGTGGTGGCGTTCGAGGCCGGCGGGCCGCGCGTGATCGACATCCCGATCGCCGGCCGCAGGGACCTGCCGCCGGGCCTGCTGTTCCCGGACGACCCGCAGCCCGAGTTCGTGAGCATCCGCGGCGAGAAGGCCGCGGTGACGCTGCAGGAGAACAACGGCCTCGCGATCATCGACGTGCGCGCGGCCGTCGAGGGGACGCGGGGCGCCGGACCGAAGGGCGCCGCGGGCGCCGACGGCGAGCGCCGGCCGCCGCGTCCCCCGAAGGGCGACCGGGCGGTGACGAAGATCTTCGAGCTGGGCCGGGCGGCGGACCGCCCGGCCGATCTGGACGACGACGGCGTGGTGGACTTCTCCCAGACGTACCCCGCCGATGTGGACCGCTCCGAGAACCCCGATCCGGGCGTGCGCACACCGGACGCCATCGCGTGGAGCCACGACGGGTCGGTGCTGTACACGGCCGACGAGGGGGAGGGTGCGTACTCCGGCGGGCGCGGCTGGAGCGCGTGGGACGCCCGCACCGGCGCGCCGGTGTGGGAGGAGACCGCCCTCGAGCAGATCGCCGCACGGTTCGGCCACTATCCCGACAGCCGTTCCGATGCGAAGGGCATCGAGGTCGAGGGCCTGGCCACCACGGTGATCGACGGCCGCCCGTACGCCCTCGTGGGCTCGGAGCGTGGCTCGTTCCTGGCCGTCTACGACATCAGCGACCCGCGCGAGCCGGTCTTCACCCAGCTCCTGCCCACGGGTATCGAGCCCGAGGGCATCACCGCGATTCCGGGCCGGGACCTGCTGGTCACCTCCGCCGAGGGCACCGGCAACCTCACGATCTTCGAGGGCCGCCCGGGCGGCCGCGGAGGCACGGCCGAGCGTCCTCAGATCAGCGCGGCCGACGCCTCGGACGCATGGGCCGCCCTGTCCGGACTGGCCGCCGACCGCGAGGACGAGAACGTGCTCTGGGGCGTGCCCGACGACGCCCTGCCGTCGGCCGTCTACCGCATCGCGGTGGCGGGGCGCAACGCGTCGCTGCAGCGCACCCCGATCCTCAAGGACGGGGCGCAGGCGTTGTACGACCTGGAGGGCATCGCGCTCGACACGTCGATCGCCGCCCCCGCCGACGGCGCCGGGTTCTGGGTCGCGAGCGAGGGCAACGCGGCGTTCGGCTCCGCCGAGTACCGCGGCAACCTCCTGATCCAGGTGGACGCGCACGGCGACGTGCTGCGCGAGATCGCCCTGCCGGCGGCCATCGACTCCCCGGCCGGCGGCGTGATCCGCAGCAACGGCTACGAGGGCGTCACCGTGTCCGACAGCGGCCGCTTCCTCCTGGCACCGATCCAGCGCGAGTACGCCTCCGACATGACGGTGGGAGGCGTGAAGCACGCCCGCATCGCCCGCTACGACCTCGTGGCCGAGCGGTGGGACTTCTTCCTCTACCCGCTGGATCCCACCACCACGCCCGGTGACTGGATCGGCCTGTCCGAGATCACCAACCTGGGCGGCGACCGGTTCGCCGTGATCGAGCGCGACAAGCTGCAGGGTGGGCAGGCGCGGGTGAAGCGCGTCTACGAGTTCACGCTGGACGGGGTGGAGGCGACCGACGGCGGCCCGATCGTCGCGGGCGCCGACCTCACGGGCCGCGTGATCCGGAAGACCCTGCTGCGCGACGTCCGGGACCAGGCCGCGCCGTTCGAGAAGATCGAGGGCCTTGCGATCACGCCGTCCGGGCGCCTGTGGACGGCCGTGGACAACGACGGCGGCCTGCACGAGTCGCGCATCGCCCGCGCCGGCGAGGTGGCGCCCGAGGTGGACCTCTGGCTGTCGCTGCTGCACAACAACGACGGCGAGTCCC
The DNA here is from genome assembly GCA_044507145.1 of Actinomycetota bacterium. Lineage (GTDB taxonomy): Bacteria > Actinomycetota > Thermoleophilia > Miltoncostaeales > Miltoncostaeaceae > JAVJSF01. Next base: position 1,693 of record JBIQJW010000143.1, on the reverse strand, counting down.
GGTTGCTCCCCACCGGCGACGAGGGGGGAGCGGCACGGTTCGCATCCCTGGTCGACACGCTGCGCGCCGGCGCCGAGCGTCGCGGCGGCGGACGGACGGCCGGCGCCGTGGTGGTGTCGTCCGGGGACAACTTCCTCGCCGGCCCGCAGTTCAACGCCAGCCTCACGCGCGGCACGGTGCCGTTCTTCGACAGCGTCTTCCTGAACCGCGTGGGCTACGACGCGCTTGCGATCGGCAACCACGAGTTCGACTTCGGGCCCGATGTCCTCGCCGACGTGATCGAGGGCACGACCGGCACCGGGCCGTGGATCTCATCCAACCTGGACGTCACCGCCGAGCCGCGCCTGGACTCGCTGCGCCGGCGCGGGCGCATCGCCGCGAGCGCGGTGGTGACCATCGACGGACGAAAGGTGGGCGTGGTGGGCGCCACCACGCCGCGGCTGGCCCAGATCTCCACCGCGCGGGGGGTGGTGGTGGGTGAGGTGGCCGAGGCCGTGCAGGCTGAGGTGGACCGCCTTCGGGCGCGCGGCGTGCGGATCATCGTGCTGTCCAGCCACCTGCAGAGCATCGAGGAGGACGTGGCGCTGGCCCCGTACCTGCGCGGCGTCGACATCATGATCGCGGGCGGCGGCGACGAGCTCCTGGCGAACGACGACGACGTGCTGCAGCCCACCGACGAGGCCCTGGCCGCGACGGCGCGCCCGTACCCGGTGCGGGCACGCGACGCCGACGGACGCACGGTCCCCGTGGTGACCACCAGCGGCGACCTGCGCTACGTCGGGCGGCTGATCGCCGGCTTCGACGCGCGGGGCGACCTGGTGCGCGTGTCGGAGGAGAGCGGCCCGGTGCGCGTCATCGGCGGCGATCACCGTGACGCGGTCGACCCCGACCGCGCGACCCAGGAGTCGGTGGTCGACCCGGTGCAGCGTTCGGTGGACGCGCTGGCCGAGAACCGCCTGGCCGGCACCCAGGTGCGGCTGGACGGCCGCCGCGGCCCGGGCGTCCGCACGCAGGAGACCAACCTGGGCGACCTCGTCGCCGACGCGATGATGTTCGCGGGCCGTCGCGTGGCGTCCGAGCAGGGTCTGCCGGCCCCGGACATCGCGTTCCATAACGGCGGCGGGATCCGGAACAACAACGTGTTCCCCGCGGAGCTGGCCGACGGCATCACCGAGCTCGACACGTTCGCGGTGCTGCCGTTCTCCAACTTCGTCGCCGTGATCCCGTCGGTGACGCGCCAGCAGCTCAAGGACACGCTGGAGCACGCCGTCTCCAACGTGGAGCAGGTGGACGGTCGCTTCCTCCAGCTCTCGGGCCTCGCCATCGTGTGGGACCCGACCAAGCCGGTGGGCTCGCGCATCATCAGCGCACGTCTCGCCTCCGGAGAGGACCTCATCGCCGACGGGCGGGTGCGTCCGGGTGCGGCGCTGTCGGTCGCCACGATCGACTTCACCGCGGCCGGCGGCGACGGGTTCGCGGCGCTCGCCTCGATCCCGTTCCACCGCTCCGGGGTGCCGGCGCAGGCGGCGTTGCGCGACTTCCTCACGGCTCCCGCGTCCGAGGGTGGCCTGGCCGGGACGGTCACGGCCGACGCGTATCCGGAGATCGCGCCGGGCGCCGACGGCGCGCGCATCATCCGGCGCGAGGGGGCCGTGATCGCCCACGTCTGCGATGTCGATCCGGCCAAGGAGCA
>JBIQJW010000142.1:3261-5889 GCA_044507145.1 Actinomycetota bacterium | reverse complement strand
GCGCGCCCGCTCATAGGACGGGCCAGGCGAGGACCAGCAGGCACACGATCAGCGCGCCGGCCAGGCCCGCCACCCACGCCAGGTCGGCCCAGAGACGGGCACGATCGTGTCGTCGCCGGTGGTCCACCACAAGTAGTACGCCGCCGCGGGCCGATTCGTTCTGTCATCGGCGGAGTTCTCTTCCTGGATCGGCCCGTACGTGTCGTGCATGCGCTCACGAGCGCGTCGGGCTTTGGGCGACGCGCGTGCGGCCCGCGCGCGCGTCTCCCCCGGGGATGTGGCTATCCCAGCTCCGTGGGGGCCGGGCCGAGGGTGCCGTCGGGTCCGACGGCCACGGCGCTGAGTGTCCCGTCCGGGCGCCGGAGGACGATCCGCAATGCGACCTTCGCGGTGTCGCTCGGCAACAGGCGCTTCGCCAACAGGCTGTTCACCACCAGCCGCCTGCCGGCCCTGCGGTTGTCCAGCACGGGGGCGCTGGCGCGCCGTGCGATGGTGCGCGCCCCCACGCGCGACCCGCGCAGCTGCGCGATGCGCTTCCCGGTGGCCCGGTTGACGTAGATGAACGTGTAGCGGCCCACCTCGTCGAACTGGAGCCGATGGACCATCCGCGCGGCAGGCTCGCCGGCGCCGGCCGCGGGCCGGCTGACGGGCGGTGCGATGGGCGTCACGATCGGTGCGGGCGGAGCGGCCGGCGGGGCCGGGGACGGTGCGGCCGGCGGTGCGGGCGCGGGAGTTGGCGCCGGAGTCGGAGTCGGAGTGGGGGCGGGCGGCCGCGCGGGTGCGTGCGGCGTGACCGCGGAGCTGGCGGACGAGGCCGCGCCGTCGCCGACGGAGTTCGTCGCCACCACCGAGAATGTGTACGGCGTGCCGTTCGTGAGCCCGGTGATCACGCACGACGTCGCCGGGGCGCTGACGGTGCAGGTGCGGCCGTCGGGGTGGGATGTGACGGTGTAGGCCGTGATCGGCGCACCGCCGTCATCGTCGGGGGCGGTCCAGGTGACGGTGGCCCTCGAGTCCCCACCGGTCGCATGCGGTGCGGCCGGAGCCGAGGGCGCGGCGGGGGCCGGAGCGGGGGCGGGCGTCGAGTCGTCGGAGAACCGCACCGAGCCGCCCTTCAGGAAGACCGCCGGCGGGACCGCGCTGTCGCCGATGTTGGCGACGACGATCTTGATGCCGGCGGGGTCGCCCGCCAGGTACGCGTCGTTCACGTCGGCGACGCATGTGAGCGGCACCGTCAGGAAGCGGACGGCCCACCCCGGGTCCGTCTGATACGCGAAGCCGTTGGGCGCGGCGGGGTCGGCGATGCGGGCGTCGAGGTTCGCCTGGGCCGCGGCGCGGTTGGCGGAGGCGCTTCCGAACGGGGCGACGATCCCGGCGGTCTGCATCGTGAGGTACGTGGATGTCTGCGGCACCACGGCACAGTTGTGCGCCACCGAGCGGCCACCGACGAGCAGCGCGAAGCCGTCCGGGTAGTAGAAGACATTCCCCTGCCAGTCCGGCCCGGCGAACAGGCCGGACTCGGTGATGGCCAGCGCGTACTCGAACTTGATGTACCGCGATGTCGGGCGCACGGCGAACTCGAGGCTGGTGGCGCTGTACACGCAGCCGGCCGGAAGCGTGGGCCCCGGGCACAGGCCCGCATCCGTCACCACGTCGAACAGATCCGGATCGGTGGCGCTCCCCGCGACGGGGATGCCGGCCGATGCGCCGGCGAAGTCGGTGACCGCGGAGTTCGCGGCGATGACGAGTCCCTCGTCGATCCCCACGTCGCCGGCGCCGGCGGTGAAACGCCCGAGGGCGGGCAGGCGGACGTCGTAGTCCGCGGGATCCGCACTTCCGTTGATCGTCGCGGGCCCCTCCAGCGCCACACCCGGTCCCAGGAGCGTCTGGGCGAGATGGTCCGGCGTGCTCAACCCGGTCACCGACGGGCCGGCTCCGGTGATCTGCAGGCTCGGCGCGGCCGATGCGCCCGCGGCCACCGCGAGCGCGAGCGCCGGCGCGAGCGCCAGCGCCGCCCCGAGGCGGCGTCGCCGAGCCGGGCTGCCGCGGTTTCCACGATCGTGTTCGGCGGTCGAATGGATCCGGTGGTCCGGTGCTGGCATCGCATGCTCCGTATGAGGAGGGCCGGTCGGCGGTGGCGCGCGGGGGAGCCGGACTGCCGGTTCGCGCCGCCCCGCCGTCATCGCCCGTGACGCCGCAGAAATGAGTTCTCGGGACGGGCGTCGGCGCGCAAGCGCATGCGACGCGCACCCGGACGCCCGGCCGCGCCGGCGCGTGACGCGACCCGGGCCCCTTCGACGCCGACGCCATGTCCTCTCGCGGCGCCGCCCGGATGTTGCGTCCCGGGGCTTCCACGGGCCCATCGGACCGGTACGCTGGGGGCATGGATCGACGCACGCTCGTGGTCATGGAGGGCGACCAGACCGGCCAGGAGCTCTTGGAGGAGGCGCTGCGCGTCCTCGATCCCGAGGTCACCGGTGTCCCGCTGCAGTTCGAGCGGTACGACCTGTCGCTGGAGAACCGCCGGCGCACGCGCAATCAGGTGGTGTTCGACGCCGCCGAGGCGAACCTCCGGCACGGGTACGGCCTGAAGGCGGCCACCATCACGCCCGAGGATGCCGGCGACGT
>JBIQJW010000142.1:0-3161 GCA_044507145.1 Actinomycetota bacterium | reverse complement strand
CGCCGGATGCACGCCACGGTGTTCGGCGGACCCAAGTGGACCGTCTCGCCGGTGTACGAGGGCATGCTCAAGGAGGAGTTGGACGCGGCCGCGGAGCGCCATCCGGACGTGCGGTACAAGCCGATGCTGATCGACGCGCTCTACGCCGCGCTCATCAGCCACGAGGGCGATGCGCTGGTGGTGCCCACCCTCAACCGCGACGGCGACTGCCTGTCGGACATGGTGCTGCAGCTCTTCGGGTCGATCGCCGGCGCGGAGTCGCAGCTCCTGGCCTTCGACGACGGGTTCAACGCGTCGGCGGTGATGGCCGAGGCGCCGCACGGCACCGCGCCCACGCTCCAGGGCAAGAACGTGGCCAACCCACTGGCGATGATCCTGGCCGGCGCTTCCGTGCTGCCGTACATGCCGGGCGAGAACGCCACCACCGCGTCACGCGCGATCTACGAGGCCGCCCTCGAGGCCATCGCCGAGGGGATCCGCACCGCCGACCTGGGCGGGGCCACGGGCATGGAGGAGTACACCGACGAGGTCATCCGTCGCGTGCGCACCAAGCTCGATGTGTGGTCCGCCCTGGGGGACACCGCCGGCCGCTACTAGACCGCTGCGCCGCCCGTATCGCCCGGGGTGACCGGCGCCGGGCGGGACGGGCCGTCGTCGCGGTCGACCAGGGGCGCATCGAGGTGGTAATCACCCTCGGTGCCCTGCTGGATCTCGTCCAGCACCCAGCCGTGGCGCTCGTCGCGGCTGAAGGACCAGTACTGGGTGAAGTCGGTGGACGAGGTGCGGTTGCCGTTCACGACCTTCCCCGTGCGCGTGTCCTCCATCCAGTCGCGGGCGCTGCAGGTGATCCGGGCGACGAAGCGGTCCTCACCGTCGTCGGTGACGTTGTGCAAACGCACCAGCTCGATGGTGTTCAGGCGCAGGTCCTCGATGCGGTTGACCCGGTGCTGTGCCGCAAGGCCCTCGAGCTGCAGGCGATGGCGCTCGTAGAGCGCATCCGAGACGTACGGGCGCGACGCGGCGACGTCGCCGGCGCCCCACGAGCTCTGCACCTGGAAGAAGCACTCGCGGACCCGCTCGTGCAGCGCATGCGGATGCCAGTAACCGTCGCCGACGTGGGCCGCGTGGAGCGCGCGTTCCACCGTGCGCACCCGCTTGCGGCGCTTGCGCACCACCCACCAGGCCACCAGGAAGCCCCAACCGCCGAACACGAAGAAGAGTACGGCGATGATGAGCAGCTCCACCCACCACGGCCCGGGGAGGTCCCCACCACCTCCGCCGCTTCCACCGGAGCCGCCGCCTCCGCCTCCGCCGCCCCCTCCACCCCCGCCGGTGGCGCCGCCCGCGAGCGCGGCGGCGGTGGTCGGGATGACGGCCAGCAGGGCCAGCGCCCCGGCCAGTCGCGTTGTTGCGGCGCGGGGGCTCACTCCTTGTCGCGCTGGCGGTTCTTGTAGACGATGAGCCCCGCGATGAGCGCGACCAGGATCACGATCGTCGTGATCGCGAACGCGTCGAGCGCGTTCATGCGTCGGCCTCGTCACTGGGACCCTCGGCGATCATCTCCAGGAGGTCCTCGACCGTGAAGCGCCCGGCGCGCATCGACGCCACCAAGCCGTAGACCGTGGCGGTGTGCGGCCGGTCGAGCACATGGTCGCGCATCTGCGCCGTGGCGTCGTCCTCGATGCGCGAGGCCTGTTCACGCCCGCGCTCGGTCACCTCGACCCCCGCCGGGCGCATCTCGGCCATGTGCAGGTCGATGAGGCGGCTGCACAGTGGCGCCACCTCACCGGGGTCGGCACCGAGCCGCCCGGCCATCGCGGTGACCGCCTGGGGGCCGGGGTTGGCCAGCAGGTCGCGCAGCACCAGGTACGACCCCGATGTGAGGCCTGAGCGGGCCACCCGCTGGTCCAGCAGGCCGGCAAGCTCGGCGAGGAGCTGCAGATCGTCCTCGTCGCGGTACATCAGGGGCCGACGCGGTGCGCCGGCGCGGGGCGGGTGTCGCTGCGGGTGCCGCCGGCCCACGTGCGGCCCGTGATGCCCAGCATGTCCAGCGTGCGCAGGGCCGAGCGCACCACGCCGGTGCGGGCGCCGTGCCCGTGGGTGTTCGCGACGGTGATCTCGAAGTCGTGGTCGCCGGGCCCGAAGAGCGGTCGCGCGTTCGCGCGGGCCAGGGCGACACGGGCCTCGTTCAGACGCAGCGCGTCGTCCAGCGTCACCCGCACGATGAAGAACGCCCAGTCGGCGGGCTGCTGCTCGAGGATCCCCTCGAACGATTCGGTGTGCGTCATCGGTCGGTGCCCCCGAGGCGCACAGCGGCGAGCCGCTCCACGGGCCGGCCTGCGCGAAGGTCCTCGTCCACGATCTCCGCGGCGTCGTCCGGGCCCACACCGCCGTACCAGGTGCCGCTGGGGTAGCTGCAGACGACCGGCCCCGAGCCGCACATCGGCCCGACACAACCCACCTGCGTCTGGACGATCTCGTCCTCGGGCAGGTCGCGCTCGGCGAGCTCGCGGGTGAAGGCCGTGTACGTCTCCTGCGCCCCGCGCGAGAGGCAGTCGGGGCCGCGGCAGATCAGGACATGGGCACGGGTCATCGGGTGGCTCCGGTCGCAAGGATGGACTCGACGCGTCCCGCCGCCCGGGCGAACTCCTCGTCGCCGAGCGCCGGCGTGAGGGAGCGGGGGGCGCCGATGTCTTCGGGCAGATCGATCCAGCTCACGCATCCGCCGTGTTCGGGGCCCACGTGGAGCACCGGCGGCTCGTCGACGCGCCAGACACGCAGCACGACCGCCCACAGGGGATGCTTGCGCCGCCAGCGAAGCCGTTCCTCTGCGTACTCGGGCGTCAGGATGTGCTCCGGGTCGAGCGCCGCCAGGGCCTCAGGATCGGTGATGGGGTGCGCGGTGTGGATTTCGGCGTACGCCGGCAGCGGCAGATGCTCCGGGTCGTCCCTCCGGGCCAGCGGCTCCTCGAAGACGTCCCTCCAGCGCTCCGACACCAGCTCGGGTCGCTGGTGCAGATAGCCGGGGAAGAGGTAGAAGCGCGGGTGCGGCAGCTCGAAGCGCTTTTCGCCGATCCCGCCCTTGCGGACGATCAGGACCTGGTGACCCCGCGCGAGGGCCTCGATCGTGACCGCCCACTCCTTGAGCGCATGTTCCGCCA
>JBIQJW010000141.1:2467-6037 GCA_044507145.1 Actinomycetota bacterium | reverse complement strand
TCCTGCCCTTCGCCGGCTTCTCGGTGGCGCAGGGCGACATGAACTACTACGCCGCGGTGGGCGCCGCCACGGCCGGCAGCGTCATCGGCAACCTCATCCTCTACGCGGCCGGCCGCTGGGGCGGCGTGCCGCTGGTGGACCGCTACGGACCCCGGGTGGGGGCCACCCCGGAGCGCGTCGAGATGTTCACGCGCTGGATGGCCCGGTGGGGCGTCGTGGTGCTGCTGGTGGCGCGCGCCATCCCCCTGGCGCGCACGGCGATCTCGGTTCCCGCCGGGGTTGCGCGCTACCCCGTGGGCATGTTCCTGCTGCTGACGCTCATCGGCAGCCTGATCTGGAACGGCGTGCTCATCGGTATCGGATGGGCGCTGAACGACGCCTGGCGCGATGTCGAGGAGACCATGGGTCCCGCCAGCTACATCGTGGTGGGACTGATGCTGGTGGCCGGCGCCGTCGCGCTGCTGGTGGTGCGCCGGCGATCGCGCGCACGGGCCGCAGGCGCCGAGTAGCCGCGGTCAGAGCGGGAGGATGACCCCCGCCGGGCGGCCACCCTCGGCCAGCCCCGGCAGCGCCTCGCCCAGCACCCCGGCCAGCACCCCGGCGCTGGAGCGGAACAGACGCTCCACCACCCCGGGCGGGGTGAGCTCCTCGGTGACACCGTTGGCGTGATCGGTGACGAAGCCCATCAGCGCGAACGGCAACCGTGCCTCGCCGGCCAGGACCACCTCCGGTCCGGCGGTCTGACTGACCGCGGCGACCCCGACGGCGGCGAGCTGCGCGATCTCGCTGCGCGTATTGAACCGCGGCCCGTCGACGTGGCCGTAGGTGCCCCCGTCCCGCACCGCGACGCCACGCGCGCGGGCCGTCGACACCAGATGGTCGCGGGGGCCCGGACCGATGGGACGCTCGTACACCCAGTGTCCCCGGCCGGGGGCGTCGCGCTCGGCGAAGAGGGTGCACAGCGACCCGTCGGGCAGGCGGTTGGACGGGAAGTGCAGGTCGTCGAACACCACGAGCTGCCCCAGCTCGAGGGTGGGATCGACCGCCCCGCACACCGTGGTCGACACGAGGCACGTCACGCCCAGCGCGGCCATCGCGGCGACGTTGGCCGGAGCGCTCACCTGATGTGACAGGCGGGCGTGGCCGCGCCCGTGACGCGCGATGTGCGCCACGCGCACCCCGCCGAGCACGCCGGTGACGACGTCGGCGGTGCCGTGGACGGTGGTGACCGGCCGCTCATCGCGGTCGCGCAGCCCCTCGAGGTCGTAGAGGCCCGTGCCGGTGATGAGGCCCACCATCGGCGCGTCGCTCACGCGGCCTCGCCGGCGTCGGCCACGGACATCACCTCGTCGTCGAGGGCACCCGACAGCAGGAAGTCGGGATTCACGCACATGGCACCGGGCCGGTGGGCGAAGGTGCGCTGCACCTCGGTGTGACACATCGGCAGCGGCTCGCGCGCGGCCCGCAGCCCGCCGAAGCCGAGTGCGGTGCGCTGCATCGCCCGCAGGCGCGTGAGGTTCACCTCCGGACGGAACACGCCCTCCATGCAGCCGATCCAGGTGTCATCGCCGTGCCCGTGGACGTACAGGCGCGGACATCCCGAGCGCAGGCACTCCGACGGGTGGACCACCCGCTCACACGACACCGGGCACTGCCGGCACGACCCCGGGCCGGTGGAGCGCAGGGGCGATGTCACGCCAGGCAGCGCTCGCCGAACAGCGTCTTGAGCTCGGCCACCAGCCCCTTGGCCTCCAGGTCCACCGCGTACTCGGTGCCCAGTCGCAGGCGGCGCCGGGCGCCCTCCACGGTGACGTCCATGATCACGGGCGCCGACCCGGCGTGGTCACGCAGCAGGCGGCGCAGATCGTCGAGCGGCGTCGCGGCCAGCCGCGAGATGTCCACGCGCAGGAGCAGGCGGTCCTCCTCGGCCCCCTCCTCGGGGACGAACGCCTGGACCGACTGGGCCACCAGCTTGGTCTCCCCCTCGCCCTTCTGGTCCACGCGGCCGGTCATCGTCACCATGGCGTCACCGGTGAGGAGCTCACGCGCCTCCGCCAGGACGGCCGGCACCACCACCACCTCGACGGAGCCCTCCAGGTCGTCGAGCCGCACGAACATCATGGGCTCGCCCTTGCGCGTGGTGATCGCCTTGAGCGAGCCGATGATCCCGCCCACGGTCACCATCTCGCCGTCGGCGCGGTCGCCCAGACCGGCCAGCCCGCAGGTGGTGATCCGCGCGAGCTGGCGCCGGCAGTCCTGCAGCGGGTGGCTGGACACGTAGAGGCCGAGGGCCTCCTTCTCCTGGGCCAGCAGGTCGTCCTTGGCCATCTCCTGCGGGGCCAGCGGCGGATCCAGTTCGATCGCCGGGGCATCCGATGTGTCGGCCAGCAGGCCGAACAACGACTCCTGGCCGCTGGCCATGTCACTGCGCCGGCGGGCCGCCTGGCTCATCGCCGCCGGCAGCGCGTCCAGCATGCCGAACCGCGTCGCGCCGGTGGAGTCGAGCGCACCGCCCCGGATGAGGCTCTCCAGGGCGCGCTTGTTCACCTGCGCCTGGTCGACCCGACGGCAGAAGTCCCAGATGGAGGTGAAGTCGCCGCCCTCATCGCGAGCGGCGATGATCGCGGCGACGGCGTTCTCGCCGACGCCCTTCACCGCGGTGAGGCCGAAGCGGATCTCCGCCTCCCCGGTCACCGAGAAGTCCGACCGGCTCACGTTCACGTCCGGCGGCAGCACCGACAGCCCCATCTCGCTGCAGGTCGAGACGTAGAACGGCACCCGGTCCTTGGTGTCCATCACCGACGACAGGAGCGACGCCATGTACTCGGCCGGATGGTTCGCCTTGAGATACGCGGTCCGGTACGCCAGCAGGGCATAACAGGCCGCGTGACTCTTGTTGAAGGAGTAATCGCCGGCCGCCTCGCACAGGCCCCAAAGATCGTCCGCCACCTTCTTGGCGGTGCCGCTGGCGATGCATCCCTCGATGAACTCGTCCTTCAGCGAGGCCATCAGGACCTTGTCCTTCTTGCCCACGGCCTTGCGCAGGTCGTCCGCGCGGGACGGCGAGAACCCGGCCAGCCCGCGGGAGATCGCCATGAGCTGTTCCTGGTACACGGCGACGCCGTACGTGGGGCCGGTGATGGGCTCCAGCCGCGGGTCCTGGAAGGTCACGCGCGAGGGGTCGCGCTTGTTGCGCGCGTAGGTGGGGATGAAGGCCATCGGCCCCGGCCGGTAGAGGGCCACCAGGGCGATGAGGTCGGCGAACTCGGTGGGCCCCACCTCGCGCAGCGCCTCGCGCATGCCGCTGGACTCGAACTGGAACACGCCCACCGCGTCACCGCGCGCGAGCATGCGGTAGGTGGCCGGATCATCCAGCGGGATCTGCTCGATGTCGAAGGACTCCTTGCCGCCCTCCTCGATCAGCTCCATGCACCCCTGGATCACGTCCAGGTTGCGCAGGCCCAGGAAGTCCATCTTGAGCAGGCCGAGCGCCTCGACGTCGTGGTCGGGGACCTGGGTGACCACGGCGCCGACGTCGTCCACGCGCACCGGCACGTAGTCGGTGATGTC
>JBIQJW010000141.1:0-2367 GCA_044507145.1 Actinomycetota bacterium | reverse complement strand
AGCAGCTTGCCGAAGGTGCCGATGCGCGCCACCGACGTGGAGCCGTACTTCTCGGTGACGTAGGCCACCACGCGATCGCGGCCGGCGACGGCGAAGTCGGTGTCGATGTCCGGCATGCTCTTGCGCCCGGGGTTGAGGAAGCGCTCGAACAGCAGCCCGTGCTCCAGCGGATCCAGGTCGGTGATGCGCAGCGCGTAGGACACCAGCGATCCGGCGGCAGAGCCACGGCCGGGCCCCACGCCCACCCCGTTCTCGCGCGCCCAGCGCATGTAGTCCCACACGATCAGGAAGTAGCTGGCGAAGCCCATCTCGCCGATAACACCCAGCTCGAAGCGCAGTCGCTCCTCGCATTCGGCGGGCGGGGATCCCCCGTAGCGCATGGCGATGCCGTCGCGCACCAGCCCCTCGAGGTACTCCAGGTCGGTGACGCCGTCCGGAAGCGGGAAGCGGGGCAGCTTGATATCGCCCAGGGGGAGGTCCAGCGCCGCGCAGCGCTCGGCGATCTCCATCGTCACGGGGATCGCATCGACGAACCCGGGGAGCGCCTCCGCCATCTCGGCCGCACTCTTGAGGTAGAACTCCTTCGTCTCGAAGCGGAACCGCTTGGGGTTGCTCAGGACGTCGCGGGTCTGGATGGCGAGCAGCGCCTCGTGGGCGTCGGCATCCTCCCGGCACGGGTAGTGCGCATCGCAGGTGGCGACCATCGGCAGCCCGGCGTCCAGGGCGAGTCGGCGCAGGTTCTCGTTCAGCCCGGTCTGGATGTCCAGACCCGCATGCTGGATCTCGACGTAGATGTCCTCGCGGCCGAAGATCTGTGCCAGCGTGTCGAGTTCCTCGCGCGCGCCGGTCATGTCGTCCAGCGTCAGCCGCTGGGACACCACCCCGGACAGGCAGCCCGACAGGGCGATGATCCCGTCGGCGTGCCGCGACATCAGCTCATGCGAGATCCGCGGCTTGCGGTGGTAGCCCTCGAGGAAGCCGGACGAGCAGAGCTTGATGAGGTTGTAGTACCCCTCGGTGGTGGCGGCGAGCAGCGTGAGGTGGTTGCGCTTCTCCCGACCCGGCCGCTCGCGGTGGTCGGGCACCACGTAGGCCTCGAGGCCCACGATGGGCGTGATGCCACGCTTCTTCGCCGATCGGTACAGCTCCACGGCGCCGCTCATCACCCCGTGGTCGGTGAGCGCGACGGCCGTGTGCCCCATCGCCTCGACGCGATCGAGCAGGCGGGGGATCCGGCAGGAACCGTCCAGCACCGAGTAGTCCGAGTGGACGTGGAGGTGCGCGAACGGCAGGTCTTTCGCGGCGGTCGCCATGACTGCTCAGGCTAACCAGACGCGTCGGGTGCGGCAAGGGACACACCCCGAGATGTGGTGTGCCCCATCGTCCTTGCACACCACCCGTGGGGGCGCAAGGGTGCGCCTGTTCAGCTCGGCACCTCACCCAGCAGCACGCCCCAGTCGCCGCCGATCGCGAGCCGGCGCCCGTCGGCGGACCAGGCCGCGGCGCGCGCACCGCGGATCCAACGCACCAGCGCCCGGTCCGCCGCGCGCACCAGCGCGATCACCTCTGCGCGCGGCTCGCGCACGTACACCGCCAGGTACTCCCCGCCGGGCGCCTCCACGGCGCCGGGCAGGTCCGCGCTCTCCAGGTCCACCGTGAGGATCGGCGCCGGGGCGTCAGCCGCCGGGTCATCCTCCGGACGGTCCTCGCCCAGCAGCGTCAGCTCCGGGACCGCCCAGCGCCGCGCCACCCGCGGGCTCGCACCGTGGAGCACGTCACCCTCGAATCGCAGCAGATGTGCCGGCTCGCGCGCCGCGGCCAGGATCCGCAGGGGCCCCGCGCCGGCCACCGTCGCGGCGGGGTCGAGGCCGGCCAGCTCGTGGTTGCCCTCGGGCGCCGGGGAGAGCATCAGGCCGATGGGCGGCGGCTGCCGGCGCCGGCCGGGGCCGCCGGCCCACGCGAAGGTACTGCTCACCACGGCCCATGGACCGGGGTCGGTCGTGAGGATCGGCGGCGGGCCGAGGGGACGGGTGCTCATGCGGACTCCTCCGGCGGTTGGATCAGCCAGGCGGCGCCCCAGTCGCCGGCGACGAGCAGCCCGTCGCCGGCGGCGGTGGCGGCCAGGACACGTGCGCCCTCGACGCGGCGCACCAGGGCGCCGTCGGACGCGCGGACGATGCAGGCGGCGGGCGACTCCCCCTGGGGGACGCCCAGCTCCACGGTGGTGCCGTCGGCGCTCATCGCGACGGTCGCCGCGCCGGAGGCCGGTGCCGTCCAGCGCGCGAGCGGCTCGTCGGCCCCGGGCCCCCAGACGCCCACGGTCCCGTCCGCGTGCAACGCCGCCGCGCGCGACGCATCGGCGGCGCC
>JBIQJW010000140.1:2769-6068 GCA_044507145.1 Actinomycetota bacterium | reverse complement strand
CTGGCCCCAGCGACAAAACTGGGGCTGAGCCAAAACAACCTATTGAAGCTCCACAACTAGCCGGCCGGCGCCTCGACGGGAATGCAGCGCACGCGGGTCATGCCGCCGTCCAGGTCGGTGAGCGTGTTGCCGTCGTCCGACAGCCCGAACCGGTAGGTCGCGTCCCACACCTGGCCCTCGCCGGCCAGGCGCGTGGTGAGCGTGACGCCGGCGTCCGCGACGGCGACCGCGGTGATCGGGCCGGTGCTCTCGTAGAAGGTGATGGTCTCCGCGCCGATGGTGAGCTGCGAGGTGTCGCCCGGCGTGGCGCAGGCTTCCTGGCTGCTGGCGAAGGTGCCCTGGTAGGGGCCCGGGACCTGTGCTGGCGACGCCGCGGGCGGCGGGACGGGCGGCGGCACGGGCGGGGCGACCGGGGGCGGGATGTCGAGCGGGCCCACGTTCGCATCGGGTGCCGCATCGGTGGCCGTCGACGCGGGTTCGCCGACGGCCGGATCGCCCTGCGGGCCGCAGGCCGAGGCGGCGAACGCGAACGCGACGGCCAGCAGCACGTGGACGGGGGACGGGGTCATGCAGGGCATGGCGTGCTCCGGGGATTCGACGCACGGACGATCCCCGATCCAGCGTGACTGCCAGGTCCACGCATTGGGTCGATCCGCCCGATGCGGTTAGGCTGCGGCGATGCGCCTCGTGTTCGCCGCCGTGCTGGCCGTCGCCCTGGCCCTTTCCGCCGCCTCCGCGTCTGCGCGCATGCGCCTGGTCGAGCCGGGCGAGGTGCCCCGGCTCGATGCGGACGAGGGCCTGGTGGTGATGGCCGTGGACACCGACGTCCCCCTGCGCACGGTCTCGGTGAACAAGGACGACAAGTTCTTCGGTTCCGGGGTGATGTCGCGGCTGGATCCGGGACGCACCTACAGGCTGTACGTCGCGGACGCCGGCGACTACGAGTGGGAGGAGGTCCGGCTGCTGCGGCAGCTGAAGATGAAGCTGCACGACGACCCGGAGTTCGACTTCCGGGTCGAGCCGGGCCGCATCACCTATCCCGGCGACCTGCTGTTCCGGCCGGTGACGCTGTTCCGGGCCGAGGTTGCCGTCCCCAACCGGTCGCTCGCGGCGCTGGACTGGCTGGCGCAGGCGCACCCGGCGCTCCTTGCCGCGCACGGGTTCGCCTACGTCGGCCACTATCCCGATCCGTTCCCCGCGCACTACCGGGCGCTGCTCGCGGCGCATCCCGGGTTCGTGCCCCAGGGCGACATCCACCTGCTGCCACCGCCGGCCCCCGGCCCGCTCCCGCTGGCCGTCGACCAGCTGTGGAAGGAGGGGCGCGTCTCCGACGTCGCCCTCAACCCCCAAGGGACGCTGCTGGCGATGCAGGTGCGGCTGGAGGGCGACGAGCACGTCGCGGCGCTGGGCGGCGAGGAAACCTGGGCAGTGGACCTGGTGGACATCGACGCCGGGACGCTCACCCGCATCGCGCAGAACGCGCTGCCCTACGAGACCCTCGAGTGGGGCGGGGAGGACGTGCTGCTGCTCACGATGGAGCTCCCGCGCGAGACCCGCGTGGCGGTCGTGCGCGCGCCCGTGGACGCGCAGGGCCGGCGTTCGGTCACCTACTGGCCCATCGAGCGCGACGGCTCCGTGCTGGACCCCTTGCCGGGCGACCCGGACCACATCCTGTTCGCGCACGAGTCGCGCGATGGCCGGCTGCGCGTGCATCGCATGGACATCTCCAGCGAGGCGGCGATCGCGGCGTTCTCGCCGCGGATGCGCGACCGCCTCAACGTCGGCGTGGAGGACGACTTGGCCTGGATCACCGACGGCAGCGGGCGGCTGCGCCTGGCGATCGCGCGGCGCGACGAGCAGTACGTGCTGATGCACGAGCAGGACGGGGCGTTCGTGCAGGTGATGGTGCTGTCCGACGAGATCGGGTTCACGCCCGTGGGCCTGTCGCACGATGCCAACCTGATCTACGGGCTCACCGACGAGGACCGCTCCCAGCGCGACGTCGTGGCCTACGACGTGCGCCAGCGGCGCATCACCGGGACCGTGTTCTCGCGCCCGGGCGTGGACGTGGTGTCGCTGCTCCAGGACGCGCAGCGCCGGCCGATCGGCGTGACCCACTACGAGCAGGGGCGCCTGGTGAGCACCTACTTCGACGAGGGCGACCAGCGGTTCGCGGGGCTGCTCGCGGAGGCCTTCCCGAACCGGACCGTCGCCACCGTGGAGCGCAGCGTCGACGGCCGGCGCTCGGTGATCTGGGTGGATGCCGCCGACCAGCCGCCGCAGCTGTACTTCGTGGATGCCGCGGCGGGGCGGGCCATGCTGCTCGAGGAGAGCATGCCGTGGCTCGATGGCGTCGCGTTCGCGCCGACGGTCGTGGTGCCGTTCTCCGGGCCCGACGGCCTGCGCATGGAGGCCTTCCTGACCCTGCCGCCGGGCGACGCGTCGCGGCCGCTGGTGGTGATGCCGCACGGCGGGCCGGTGGGCATCGCCGACCGGCGCCATTTCGATCCGGAGGTGCAGTTCCTCGCATCGCTGGGCTACGCGGTGCTGCGGGTGAACTTCCGCGGCTCGGAAGGGTACGGGCGCGCGTTCCGCGAGGCCGGCCACCGCAACTGGGGCACGCTGATCGAGGACGACATCGACGCGGCGATCGACGAGGTGGTAGCCCGCCACCCGGTGGACGCCGGGCGCATGTGCATGGTGGGCGCCAGCTACGGCGGCTACTCCGGCCTGGTGAGCGCCATGCGCTGGCCCGACCGCTTCCGCTGCGTGGTCGCCATCGCGGGCGTGACCGACCGCATCCTCCAGTTCACCTCCAGCGACACCGGCCGCAGCGCGGAGGGTCGCGAACTCCTCGAACGGCTGATGGGCGACCCGGACGCGGACCTGGAGGCCATGATGGCCACCTCGCCGACCTACCACCACGACCGGATCACGGTGCCGGTCATGCTGGTGCACGGCCGCGAGGACCGTCGCGTCGACCACGAGCACACGCGTCGGATGGCGCGGTTGCTCGAGCTGGCGGGGCGGCCGGCGACCGGCCTGGTGTTCGACGAGGAAGGCCACGGGATCCGGGACGCGGACAACATCGAGACGCTGTGGCACGGCGTGGCGGGCTTCCTCGCCCCGCACCTGGGCCCGGCGCCTGCCGCGCCGCGCTGATCCGTTCATCCACGCGTCGCTATCATCCACCGACCTGTTTCGTCTTCGGAGAGGGACATGGCCACCGGTTGGGCCGGCGACGGCGCGGTGCAGGACCAGATCGACGCGACGGTCGAGGACGCGATCAAGCGCGCCCG
>JBIQJW010000140.1:0-2669 GCA_044507145.1 Actinomycetota bacterium | reverse complement strand
CCGCGCCCGTAGAGCCCGGTCAGCGCATCGGTGCGCCGCAACTCGTCGAGCAGGTGGTTCTGCCGGGTCACCTGGCGGATCAGCCGGTAGCTGGCCAGGCTGACCACGATGGTATGGATCAGCAACAGCGGCAAGCTGGCCAGCATCACCGCCATGCTGGTCGCCGGCGACCAGGCGAACCCGGTCAGCAGCGCGGTGGCCAGCAGCGCGCCGACCATGCCGGGCAGCGAGCGCAGCCACAGCCGCGGCACGCCGGAACTGATCTTGTCCACGGTCGTCAGGGTGAGCAGCAATACGCTGGGCAGCAGGTTGAAGTGCAGCAGCGGCACCCAGGCGCCGGCGATGGCCGAATCCACCAGCAGGTTGCGCAGCTCGGCGCGGTACGGGTCGCGGGCGCGGCGCGCGAGGGCGCGTGCCACGAAGGGCCACCCCAGGGCGGTGCCCACGCACAGCGCCCACAACGGCCAGCCGGCGCCGTGCTCGTACAGCACGCCCGCGATCGCCACGCCGCCCAGCGCCATGCCGAGTTGGCGCAGGGGGTGGATCTTGGCGTGCAGGCGGCGGCGTCCGGGGTCCATCCGGTCAGGGCGCGAAGGCCACGTAGCTCACGGCGACGACCACGATGATGCCCGCCACGTCGAGCAGGCTGCCAGCGCGCAGCATCCGCGCCGCGTCGAGCTGGCCGGCGCCGTAGGCGATCGCGTTGGGCGCGGTCGCCACGGGCAGCATGAAGCCGATGCTCGCCGCCAGCACCGCGGGGAACATCAGCAGCGCGGGGTCCACGTCGATCGCGACCGCGGTGGCGGCCAGGATCGGCATCATCAGCACCGCGGTCGCGGTGTTGCTGGCGATCTCCGAGAGCAGCACCACGCCCGTGCACAACCCCAGCAGCAGCAGCGGCAGCGGCAGGCCCGCCAGGCCGCCGAGGCGCGCGGCGACCGCGGCGCTCAGCCCGGACGACTCGAAGCCGGCGGCGAGCGCGATGCCCCCGCCGAACAGCACCAGCGCGCCCCACGGGATCGAGGCCGCGGTCTCCCAGTCGAGCAGCCGCGCACCGCGTCCGTCCGGGAGGACCGCCAGCGCCACGACCGCCAGCAGGGCCACGCTCGCGTCGCCCGCGCCCGGCATGCCCAGCCACGCGCTCCAGCCGCCGAACGGGTCGGTGCGCGTGACCCAGGCCAGCGCGGTCACGCCGAAGACGAACAGGACCCGCCGCTCGGCGGGGGTCCACCGGTCCTGCGGCGGCAGCACCGCGGCCGGCGTGTCGCGCAGGTCGCGGGCCAGCCACCAGCCGAGGACCGGCAACAGCAGCAGCATCACCGGCACGCCGACCGCCATCCAGTCGAGGAACCCGTAGCGGGTGCCCGTCGCCAGCTCGTGGACCTGCATGAACACGAGGTTGGGCGGACTGCCGATGGGCGTGCCCAGGCCGCCGATGCTCGCGGCGTAGGCGATCGCCAGCACGAGCGGCGCCTTGAGCCGCGGGTCGGGATAGTGCGCCAGCACCGCCATGGCCACCGGCATCAGCATCAGCGTGGTGGCGGTGTTCGAGATCCACATGCTGACCAGCCCGGCGGCGGCGATGAAGCCGAACACCAGGGAACGCCCGGAGCGGCCGCCGAACAGCCGGACCATGCCGAGGGCGAGGCGGCGGTGCGCGCCGGTGGATTCCAGGGCGCGCGAGAGCATGAAGCCCCCGGCCAGCAGCAGGATGAGGGGATGGCCGTAGCTTTCGGCCACCTCGCGGCCGTCGAGCACGCCGAGCATCGGGAACAGGGCGAGCGGCAGCAGTGCGGTGATCGGCGCGGGCACGGGCTCGAAGATCCACCACACCGCGCAGCAGGCGGTGACCGCCAGCGTGGCGGCAAGGGGCAGCGGGGCGCCGGCCCGCAACGCGAGCAGCGCGGCCGCCAGCGCGAGCAGCGGCCCCATGAACAACATCCACGCGCGCAGCCGGGCGAGCCGCGTCGATGCCGCGGACGGCAGCTGGTCCATGTGTTCCCCCCGGAATCCCCAGGGGGCAGGATACGCCCGCGGCCGGATGCCGCGGGATCAGTGGCCGAGCTTGCCGATCGAGCTCTCGATCGCCCGCTGCAGCTTCCTCGCGGCGCCGGTGATGGCCACGGCCAGCTCGCCCGCATCGTCCGACGCGGCCACCGGCGGGCGTCCCTCCATCCGCGCCTCCATCAGGCAGTGCTTGTCGCGGTCGCCCCCCTTGCCCGCGTTCTCGTCGCGCAGGTGGACCTCGACCCGCGTCAGCTGCGGCGCGTAGCGCCCCAGGTGCTGCTCCACCATGGCCTCCACGTGGCGCACGACGGAGTCGTCGTGCTGGACGTTGTGGTCGGTGTTGATCTGGATGTTCATGCGGCTCCTTCGTCCGTTGTCGTGCCCCACGACGCTACGCACGCGCGCGTCAAGGCCGTGCGCGCGGCCGGGGTGACGCGCTAGCCTGCGCGGCAGGGGGAAGACGATGGCCGACGCGGAGGCATTCCGGACGCCCAGGCTCGGGTTGCGCCTGCTGGACGAGCGCGACGCGGCGCTCTACCTGCGGCTCCACACCGATCCCGCGGTGATGGCGCGCATCGGGCCCGTGCAATCGGCCGACATGGCGCGGCGCGGCTTCGTCGCGGCCTGCCGGCTCAACCGCGACGCCAGCGCACGGGAGCGCC
>JBIQJW010000003.1:37914-40057 GCA_044507145.1 Actinomycetota bacterium | reverse complement strand
CCCACCAGACCGGAACGGGGACGGGGACCGGCTCCGACACGGACACCACGGGCGACGGGTCGAGCACCGTGGGTGCGGAACGGCCCAAGGTCGACACCACCGGCGACGGATCGAGCACGGTGGGCGCGGAGCGCCCCGGTGCCGACACCACCGGCGACGGCTCCAGCACCCTGGGATCCGAGCGGCCCGGTGACACGACCGGCGACGGCGCCAGCACCGCCGGCGGCGTGAGGGTCAATGCCGGGCAGTTGCTGATCAACCAGCGGATCTCGCAGGCGGCGCTGCGCCGGCTGGCGCTGGTGGCCGCGCTGCGCGAGAACCGGCCGCCGCCGCGCTTCGACGACACCGACGACGGCAGCGCGTCCCGGGTGCGGGTCACGGTCACCCAGCTGCGTATCAACCAGCGGATCTCGCAGGCTGCGATGCGACGCGCCAACGAGCTGGCCGGGCGTCCCACCCCGCCGCGCACCACCCGACCGGGCCGCATCACGCTCACGCCCGGTCAGCTGCTGATCAACCAGCGCATCTCGCAGGCCGCGGTGCGCGAACGAACTGCTGCGCGCGGAGCAGCGTTAGCGACAGGATCGGGCCACGGGCGAATGTCTGGCGGAGGGGGAGGGATTCGAACCCTCGGCCGGGGGTCACCCGGCAACGGTTTTCAAGACCGCCGCATTCGACCGCTCTGCCACCCCTCCGAGCGTCGCGATCGGTACCATACGTCGCCGCGCGGAGAGGTGGCCGAGTGGCTGAAGGCAACCGCCTGCTAAGCGGTTAACCGGGGTTAACCTGGTTCGAGGGTTCGAATCCCTCCCTCTCCGTTGTTCCCACGGGCGGCGTTTTCGGACGCCGCCCGTCGTCGTTGCGCCACCGGTCGCGCGCCCGCCGAACGCCGTTCAGCGCACCGGCAGCAGCACTTGGAAGCGGGTGTCGCCCGGGCGCGACTCCAGTCGCACCTCGCCGCGGTGGCGCGTGATGATGCGCCGCACGATGTCGAGGCCCAGGCCCGTCCCCTCGCCCACCGGCTTTGTGGTGAAGAACGCGTCGAAGATGCGCGCCTGCTGGTCGGCCGGGATCCCCGGTCCGTTGTCGGCGATCTCCACGCACACCCGCTCGCCCCGCAGCCGGGTGGAGAGGCTCAGGCGGCCGCCCTCGGGCAGGGCGTCCACGGCGTTGTCGATGAGGTTCGTCCACACCTGGTTCAGCTCCGATCCCGACGCCTGCAGGTGCGGCAGGTCGGCATCGAAGTCGCGCACGATGTCCACCCGCTTGGCGCGCAGCTTGTGCGCCAGCAGCGACAGGGTGCTCTCGAGGCCGCCGTGGATGTCCACCGCCGCCTGGCTGGGGGCCTGGTCGAGGTACGAGTAGCTGCGCACGGCGTCCACCAGCGTCGCGATGCGCGTGGTGGCCTCCTCCAGTTCCGCCAGTACCACGCGCGTGCCGGCGCACGACGCCACGAACCGCAGCCCGGCCGACAGGTGCTCCTCGCCCACCTCGCCGGCCACGCGGTCCACCCACTCGGGCGTGAGGCCCGCCTCGGTGAGCGCCGCGGCCACATCCGCGGCGTCGGCCAGCGCGCGCCGACCCAGCAGGTCGCTGAGCTCCTCCTCCCGGTCGCTGGCCTCCAACGGATCCAGGCGCTCCCCGGGCCGCGCCCGCTCGGTCGCCTCGATGCCCAGCGCCGCCAGGGCGGCGAGCGCCGCGGCCGGAGCGCCGGCGGCCACCACCTGGCCGAACGCCTCCTGGCGCCGGCGGTCGTTGTCGCGCAGCACCGCGACGTCGCGCGCCGCCGCGGCGGCCGGGTTGTTCAGCTCGTGGGCCAGCCCCGCCGCCAGGCGGCCCACCGCCAGCAGCTTCTCGCGGTCGCGCTCGATGCCCTTGATCGCACCGCTCACCTGCTCGATGGCCGGCAGGAAGGCGCGCAGCAGCGCCGGGTGGGCGAACGCGAGGCGGCGCAGCTCCTGCCCGTCCAGCTCGAACAGGCGCGTGGGCTCCACGGCGGTGGTGGTGCCGCGGTACGGGGTGTCGGTGAGCAGCGCCATCGCGCCCAGGAACCCGCCGGCGCCGTGGCTGATCATCAGCACCTGCTCCCCGGCCACATCGCGCGTGGTCTCCAGGTTCCCGTCCAGCACCAGGTGGAACGCGG